>JALSJF010000067.1 GCA_026989505.1 Cyclobacteriaceae bacterium | reverse complement strand
CCCCGCAAAGCCTGTGGTGGTGGCAAGCAAACCACAGCCGGCCGCCAGCGGCCCCGGGGCTACCGTGAAGAAACATGAAAACGGCCTTGCAGCCGGTATTGAGGGGAGTGAAGGAGCGGCTACCTTTCTGGCCTTGCACCGCACTATCCCCCCGGGCACGTTGGTGGCTGTGCGCAACGAGATGAACAACCAGGTGGTGTTTGTACGGGTGGTAGGCGAACTGCCCGATACCGGGGTGAATGACAAGGTCATTATCCGGCTTTCGCAGGCAGCGGTGAAACAATTGCATGCCATAGACCCCAAATTCAGGGTTGAAATTACCTATCTTGGGGTAAATTGAACCGGCAAGTTTCTTAACTTTACTACTATGACCCCGATAACCCATTGGCTGGCGGATAATTTAGGTTTTCAAGCCTATATCATCGATAAATTCTTGTGGTCGGTAATCATTATCGTGCTGGCGGTTATCCTGCGGTGGGTCGTAGTGGGCATCATCAGCAAGCGGGTAACCCACGTGCGCGACAGGTATTACTGGGTGCGGGCGGCCAAATATGGCGTTGGTGTTTTATCTTTCTTTGCCTTGTTGATTGTCTGGGGTAGTGAGTTCCAGTCGTTTGCCACTTTTATCGGGCTTATTTCGGCTGCCCTTACCATTTCGTTGAAGGATTTATTTGTCAACATGGCCGGTTGGGTGTTTATTGTGCTGCGCAAACCCTTTCAGGTGGGTGACCGCATCCAGGTGGGGGAACACCGGGGCGATGTGATTGATATCCGTATCTTCCAGTTTACCATTAATGAGATCGGCAACTGGGTGGATGCCGACCAGAGCACCGGGCGCATCATCCATATCCCCAACGGCAAAGTGTTTACCGAGCCCCAGGCCAATTTTAACCAGGGGTTCAGCCATATCTGGCACGAGATCAATGTGCTGGTAACCTTTGAAAGCAACTGGCAGAAAGCCAAAGAAATTTTAACGGAAATTGTTAATGAGCATGCAGCCTCCCTTACCAAAGCTGCCGAGAAAAAACTCATTGAGGCCTCAAAAAAGTACATGATCCTGTATAACCGGTTAACACCTATTGTTTATACCAAAGTGAAGGAGTCGGGGGTGCAACTTTCGCTGCGGTTTTTAATTACCCCGCACCGCAGGCGTACTACCGAACAGGCCATCTGGGAGGCGGTGTTGCAGGCCTTTGCCCAATGCGATGACATTGACCTGGCTTATCCTACCCAACGTATTTATTTTGCGGGGGATACCCCCGCCCCTTAAGTTTTGGCCGGCCAGTTGGCCGGGTCCTGCCGCCAGGCTTGCAGGGTGGCTACTTCTGCCGGGTTGATGTAACGGGCGGCCACGGCCTCTTCGAGCAGGGCATGATAGTTGCTCAGGGTTACTACCTTGAGGTTTTCGCGGGCAAAATTTTGGCTGGCCACGGTAAGGCCATAGGTAAAAATAGCGGCCATGCCCAGTACGGTAATACCGGCTTTGCGCAGGGCCAGGGCGGCTTTAAGGGAACTGCCCCCGGTGGAGATCAGGTCTTCGATGAGGACCACCCGCTGGCCGGGTTTTACCACGCCTTCTATCCTGTTGGTCATGCCGTGGCCTTTGGGCTTGGAGCGTACATAGAGGAAGGGCAGGTGCATTGCTTCGGCTACCAGGGCCCCCTGGGGGATACCGGCCGTGGCCACCCCGGCAATGGCTTCAACACCGGTAAACTCTGCCGTAATTAAGGCTTGCAAGGCATTTTTAATAAAACTACGGATATCCGGATAGGACAAAGACAACCGGTTATCGCAATAAATGGGCGATTGCCAGCCGGAAGCCCAGGTAAAGGGTTTTTCGGGGCTTAGCCGGATGGCCTCTATATGCAATAGTTTGGCAGCAATTTGCTGTGCGACAGACGTGTTCATGTGAAAAAGTTTAGGTAAAAGTAACAGCTTATTTGCAATGATGGGTATTTATTTTTTATGTTTGGTTATTCATGAACCTGTTTATCAACGACACGCCATTTTTCCTGCTCAGAAGTTTAGATGAGGCCAAGCCGTTAAAGCATAAAAATATCATCAGTGGCGAGGAGGTTCCTTCTTTACAACACCTCACCGGGGCAGTGGTGATCATTGATGTGAGTATAGAGAAATCCCTGGCGTTCCTGCGCGAGTTGATGGCCAACCACTACGAAGATGTGTCGTTCAGGATCTTACCGGAATTTTACAACGAAACCAAAAGCCTGATCCGGGAAGAGTTTAAAATTATTGATGCGGCCGGTGGGGTGGTTACCAATAAGGAGGGTAAGGTGCTCTTGATCTACCGCCTGAAAAAATGGGACCTGCCCAAAGGCAAGCTCGATAAGGGCGAAAACTTTAAGATGACGGCCGTTCGTGAAGTAGAAGAGGAGACCCGGGTGAAAGTAAAGCTGAAACACCGGATAACCACTACCTGGCATACGTACACCATTAAGGATAAACCTATTTTAAAGCGCACCAAGTGGTATGCTATGGCATGCCTTGATGATGCGGGGATGACACCGCAAAAGGCCGAAAATATTGAAAAACTTGCCTGGATGAACGATGAAGAAGTAGCTACCGCCCTGAAGAAATCCTACCGCTCCATCCGCCATGTGATGGAAGTTTTTCAGCAGCAACGGCAGGCAAGGGTTGCCGGTGGTGCGTAGCGGGTGATCGGCTGGGAAAAAGAACCGGACAAAGTAAAAGAATCCATGGGATTTGACTTTGGCTAACCCGGGTTATTCACGATTTTTGTGAATAATGATGTAAATCAACCGCCAAACAACTGTTTGTCAGTTAATTACCTCAAGGGTAACCCTGATGCCCCGAGCCCCCGGGGTCATCAGCCCTGTGGGTATAAAAATTCCGCTAAATTTTTCGGGCTAAACGTAAAAGCCTGCACTTACCCCACTTTTTTAGCGGGATTAAAGTATATTCGTTGTGGTTATGTAGAAGTTGTATTTAATAGCCGCCCAGACACAGTAGTGCTTATAATCGGATGACCGAAAAAGAAAAAATACAAATAGGACGGTAGCGTACTCCGTTGACAGGAACGGTGCTGACACAAACGACAGAGGTTCTTTGAAAATTTCGGAGGACTTAAAAAGGCTTGCCGCAGAAGGTTTTTATTTGATTTTCGCCAGCACACAGCAAGCACATTTGCAAAGCCACGCAAGGCCGACCCACTGGCCAAAGCTTTGCAAAAGAGTTTGCTCTCCCGCCCGCAGACTAAGACTTTGATGATCTCTTTCGTGTGGGATACACGTGTTGTTTCTCTTTAAACTCGGAGATTTCATCTTTGAGTTTCTTGTTAGCACTGTGGAGAAGCTCGTTCTGATGTTTCATAATACTCAGAAGGTCATGAATGACATTGAGGTTTTCTAGTTGAGAGTAAACAATTTGTTCGAGATCAGCTTTAGAGTATCTTCTACTCATAGTGTTTGTTTTAAAAACGATTGTTTTTACTTTCTACACTAAAGTATAGAAAGTAAATCTATATTAAAAACAATTATTGAAAAAATAGCAACATTGGTATCACTTTTCTAAATTTACGTCCTTAAAACTGATACGAAAATGACAAAATTAGGCTCGTACCTTGCTAAAAAGTCTGTAAACAAGGCTGAGATTTCCCGGAGGACCGGTATCAGCAAGTCCCGGTTAAGTCAGTTGACATCTAACAATACAACCAAGCTGAGAGCGGATGAACTGTATTTAATAGCCCTTGCTATGGATATTGATCCCTGTGAAGTATTCAATGAAGTTTGTGGACACTTAAAACTCAACAGGTAATTTATGGCAAACGATGCCAATAAAATATTAGTGCTTAAGGAAAAGCTAAATAAAGAACTTCAGAAAGAGAACTCTGATAATGACCTTATTCTTTCACTTTCCCACCAAATAGCCGAACTTGATGAGAAACATGTCAGGTTTTCTGTTGATGCTGGAATCGTTAATCGACTTGGGAAGGAGTTAGTAGGAAGGCATGAAACCGCAGTATCTGAATTGGTAAAAAACGCTTATGATGCAGATGCTTTAGAAGTTAAGTTGACATTTGAGAATGCTTGGCAAGAAGGAGGGACACTTTACATTGAGGATGACGGTGTAGGAATGAATAGAGCTCAACTCATTAATGGCTTTATGCGACTCTCATCTGCAGATAAAATTCATAACCCTATATCAACAAAATTTAAGCGGGTCAGAGCCGGGAAAAAAGGAATAGGAAGATTTGCAACTCAACGCTTAGGTGAAATACTAACTATCATTACTCAAACGCAGGAATCTGATCTCGCACTAAAAGTACAAATCGAGTGGAAGGATTTTGAAATGGATAAGGATTTATTATTGATTGCGAATGAAATCGAGCCTGTTCCTAAGGAAAAAGATGAAGGTACTACATTAATTATCGAACAGCTTCGTGATGGCTGGTCTGATGCCATGATCAAAAGAGCTTATCGGTACACTGCTGACCTTCTACAACCATTCCCTCTTTCGAAAAAGAAAAAATCAGATGAGGAAAAAAAGACAGACCCTGGGTTTCAAAGTATCTACTTCAGGAGAGATGGTGACCAAGAATATAAGATTGTAGATGAAGAAGAAGCATTTTTTAAACATGCTATCGCTGAAATTGAGGGATATGTGCTTGATGATGGTCAGGGTTGTTGGGCATTAAAAAGTAAGAAACTTGGCTTCAAGGAAGATGTATTTCTCATAGGCAAAGA
>JALSJF010000066.1 GCA_026989505.1 Cyclobacteriaceae bacterium | reverse complement strand
TAATCTTGGGTTCATGCTATGTTTTGTGCATAACATGTTGTTTTACACTATTTTGCAGTTCATCAGCCCTGCGGGCGAAAAATTCATATGAATTTTTCGGGTTAACAGGTACCCCTCCTGCTATACGGCAAAGCTTTCCCCGCAGCCACAAGTGCGGGAAGCGTTGGGGTTGATGAACTGGAAGCCCTTACCGTTCAACCCATCCGAAAAATCAAGGGTAGTGCCGAGCAGGTATAAGAGGCTCTTTTTATCCACCATAATCTTGATGCCTTTGTCTTCAAACACCTCGTCCTTGTCACTGACCTCACCATCAAAGTGCAGGTCATACATCAAACCTGAGCAGCCTCCGCCTTTTACGGCAACCCGCAGGTTATAGCTTTCGGGATGGCCTTCTTCTTCCTTCAGGTTAATCAATCTTTCTTTTGCTTTATCGGTAATCTTAATCATAGCGGTTATGTTATCGGGTTTAAAACTACACTAAACACGGTTATGGTATTCATATCGCGGCCATAGTACAGTTTGTCCAGGGCCTCATACACATTACGGGCCCGGAAGTAAGAGGTATGCAATTCCTTATCGCCCTTGATGGTCCATTGAATAGTATAAGGACTCTCCTTTTCACGATAATTTTTTACATAGTCCAGCATTTGTTTCAGCACATCAACTTTCTCATAGCCGATCACACTGTGAAATAAAAACGATTGGTTATGCCGGGGGTTGATGGTAATCAGGTCCAGCTTCACCTTGCCATCGAGGGTGCTGAAGTTAAACACCAGCGAACCGCTGCTCAGTCCGAGGTGCGATTCGATTTCTTTCTGAATCCTGGCCAGTTCAATATGTATATCGGTTGTTTGCTCCATTTTGCTGTTATTCCTAACGAAATTGCCTCTATCTTTGTTTACAATAGCAACAATTCATTTGTCTGAAAGGCAAAATTAAGGAAATATGAATAAAATAGAGCATATTGGCATTGCCGTTAAGGATTTAGAGGCGGCAAAGCAAACGTTTAAGGCACTTCTGGGGGTTGATTTTTATAAGGAGGAAACCGTTGCTTCCGAAGGGGTAACCACTGTTTTTTTTAAAATTGGCGGGGTGAAAATAGAGCTGTTGCAGGCTACCCACCCCGATTCGCCCATTGCCCGGTTTATTGCCAGGCGGGGCGAGGGAATCCACCATCTTGCTTTTGATGTGGACTCGGTAACTGAAAAAACCACCCGACTTACAGCAGAGGGCTTTCAGGTGCTGAACCCGGAGGCCAGGGCCGGGGCCGACAATAAATTAATTAATTTCATCCACCCAAAAAGTACGCATGGGGTATTGGTGGAAATTTGTCAGAATAAGGAATAAGATGGACGATACCAAACGAACAGAACTGGAAGAATTAGGCGAATTTGGCCTGATAGAAAGGATCAGCAATAACTTTTCCAACAAACAACCCTCAACGATACTGGGTATTGGCGATGATGCCGCCATTATTGATACCGGGGATGCCTATATGGTTATTTCTACCGACCTGCTCACCGAGGGTATTCATTTTGATTTAGCCTATTTCCCTCTCAAGCACCTGGGTTACAAAGCGGTGGCCGTGAACGTATCGGATATTGCCGCCATGAATGCCATCCCCACCCAGATTACGGTGAGTATAGCGGTAAGCAACCGGTTTTCGTTGCAGGCTATTGATGAATTTTATGCCGGGGTTAAAGCGGCCTGTGCGCACTACGCTATTGATCTGGTAGGGGGCGATACCTCCTCCTCGGCAGCCGGGGTGTTTGTTTCAGTAACCGCTATCGGCACGGTAGCCAAAGATTTGGTCACCCGCAGGTCGGGGGCAAAAAACAAAGACATTATCTGCGCTACCGGTGATTTGGGGGGCGCCTATATGGGCATGCAGGTATTGGCCCGCGAAAAGCAGGTGTTTATGGCGAACCCCGATATGCAGCCGCAGCTTGAGGCGTATGAATATGTGGTAGGGCGGCAGTTAAAGCCTGAAGCCCGGATGGATATCATCCATGAACTGCGCGAGTTGAACATCGTTCCCACTTCCATGATTGATATCAGTGACGGGCTGGCTTCGGAGTTGCTGCACCTGAGCCGGCAGTCAGGGCTGGGCATGCGGGTATTTGAAGAGCAATTGCCCATTGATAACCAAACCTATGAATCGGCTGTGGAGTTTAAGCTGGACCCGGTTACCTGCGTGTTAAATGGCGGGGAAGACTATGAACTGCTTTTCACCATTGGCCAGCAAGATTATGAAAAGCTGAAAAAACATGCCGATATCCATTTTATCGGTTATGTGGAAAAAGAAGATGACCGCCCCGGTCTGGTAACCAAAAGCGGCAACTGGGTGCCGTTGCAGGCCCAGGGATGGAGCCATTTTAAGCAGTAGCCTTACCTTCTTAACTCAAAGAAGCCGTTTACCTCACTGCTGCCGTCACCGAGGTTAATCACATAAAAGTAGGTGCCGGGGGGCAGTTCACCATTACTGTTTTTGTTGGCCACGCCTGTAAAGGCAATGGTATTGTTGTCGTAACCCTCAGCCACAAAGACCAGATCGCCCCAACGGTTGAGTATTTTCACGGAGTTGTTGGGGTAAAACTCAATATTGGCAATTTCCAGGTAGTCATGTTTGCCATCCCCATTGGGCGACACAGCGTTAAATACTTCAATACCATCGGCCAGGACCTCGATATACACCACAAAGGTAATGCAGGCGCCATCGGTATCGCATACTTCTACGGTAACTTCATCGGTGCCCACAAAAGTTATACCGGTGTAATCAACAATAAGGTTGCCATTGCTATCAAAGGAGGCTGAGGCCCCACTCAGCGGTTGGATTACTACCCGTAAGGAAGACAAATCTATATTGTTGTTAAGGTCGGTAATGCCGGCCAGTACATTAACGGTTACCGGTTCCCCTGCCGGGGATGAAACAGGGTCTATCCGGGCTGAGGGAGGGGAATTTACAATGGTGATATTAGCCCGGGCCGTACTGCATAAATTACATTGGTTACAGAGCTGATAGTCAAAAGTATCCGGGCCCACGGTACCGGCAGCAGGGGTATAGGTTATACGGCCATCGGCATTAATGGTGGCTGTACCCTTTTGCGGGGTTGACAGCAAAGTAATCGTAAGCACATCCCCGGCATTCAGCGTGCTGCCGTTGGTAACATCAAGGGTAAGGGTATCATTAACGGCTAAGCTGCCCGACTGGTCGGCTGCGGTGATGGGCAGGCTGATGGCAACCGTTAGCATGTCGGTGGCTGCCGGGCAGGCTACGGTGCCGGAAGTGTTCAGGGTCAGGGTGACGGAGCCGCTGGCCAGGTCGGCCGTGCCGGGGGTGTAGGTGGCATTGAGCAGGGCATTGTCATCAAAACTGCCGTCTCCGCTGGTAGTCCAGCCTGAGCCTGTAGCCCCGCCACCAATACTGCCGTTCAGGGCAACGGTATCGCCCGGACAAATGGCCTGGTCGGCCCCGGCATTGGCGGTGGGGTTGGTTTCAAGGGTAATCACTACCTGGCTGGTAGCGGCCGTACAGGGCCCGGTGCCGTCCGGGTCATCGGTGGTCAGGGTCAGGGTTACCGAGCCGGTGCTGGTGTCGCTGGCGCCCGGGGTGTAGGTAGCATTAAGCAGGGTGGCGTCATCAAAGGAGCCATCACCACTGGTGCTCCAGGTGGCTGCGGTGGCGGCCCCGCCTATGGAGCCGGAAAGGGCTACGGTGTTACCTTCGCAGATGGTTTGGTTGGTGCCGGCATCGGCCGTGGGTGGGGCTGTGCAGCCCACCGCTGCGGCAGACACGTCCAGGGCAATAAACAACGGGGAAACCGGTGCCGTGGTGCCATCATGCAGGGTTTCCTGAACGGTGCCGTCAAGGTTGGCCCGGCCGATAACCGGGGATGTCATATAGATCAAATCATCCACCCAATAGATTTTACCATTTTTCAGGTCCAGGTCAATACCTACGGGGTTGTTGTTAGGGGTGCCGAAGGAGGTGGTGGTGGCCCCGACATTGGACAGGCTGGCCGAGTAAATTGCCCCGGCTGGGGCAAATACATCATCATTGCCGCCCGACCAGTAAATCATATTGTTGACCAGGTCAAGTTTCACATCCCGGTAGGTAAACTGCTGGCCGGCCTGGGTGAAGGTTGACAGGACAATATCATTGGTGCCGTCAATGTTCACCTGGTGCAGCGTAGCGGTGTTGTCGGACAGGCCGCCATTGTTGTCATTGGCCGTATAATACAGCACCCCGTTGCCCGGGTCAATGGCCACGCCAATGGGGTTGGGAACGGCCGGAACAAGGGTCTGGAGGGTATTAATCGGGGTGGGGTCAAAAAGGTCGGCTGACTTTATGGCCCCGTTATAATTATCGGCCCAGTAAATCTTGCCTCCGGCCACATCTAAACTAATGCCCCGCCATTCCCGCGGGATATCAAGTCCGTCATTGATAAAATCGGCTACATTTATGAAGCCAGCGGCAGTAATCTCCCCTACCCGCAACTGGCCGTAATTATTGCTCCAGTAAACCTTTTTATTGAGGGTATCCAGGGCGATTCCCCGGGGAACAAAAGTGGTTTCCCTATGGTATTGCTGGTAGCCTGTGCCGTCCAGCTCAGAGCGGTTGATCTCATTGCCGTTGCCGCTGTCGGTCCAATACATTTTAGGCGTAGTGGGGTCGATGACTGTACCGGTAAGGAAAAAACTAAAACCGGGTTTTTGGTCGTCATCGTTGGTGATGGTCAACGCCTCATTATAGGCCCCCGGGGTAGTGGCCGACAGGGTT
>JALSJF010000065.1 GCA_026989505.1 Cyclobacteriaceae bacterium | reverse complement strand
TTTTTACCAAAGAATCGCAGTCGAAGAATCCAGGTTGGGTATCCCGCTTATCTTTGGCCACGATGTTATACATGGCTTCAGGACCATTTTTCCCACTTCGTTGGCCCAGTCCTGTACCTGGTCGCCCAGGTTGGTGGAAGCCGCGGCCGGAATAGCTGCCCGGGAAGCCGCTGCCCAGGGGGTTGACTGGGCTTTTGCTCCCATGGTTGATGTCTCGCGCGACCCCCGCTGGGGCAGGATTGCCGAAAGCTATGGTGAGGACCCCTACCTGAATGCCGTTTTCGGGGCGGCCGTTGTACGTGGGCTTCAGGGGCCTGATGCAGCGGCCCCCAACAGGGTAGCTGCCTGCCTGAAGCACTTTGTGGGCTATGGCGCTGCCGTTGGTGGCCGTGGTAAACAGTTTACCGATATCTCCAAACGTACCCTGCATGAGGTGTATTTACCCCCTTTTAAGGCAGGTGTAGAGCAAGGGGCGCTTACTGTTATGACTGCCTTTAACGATATAAGCGGTACCCCGGCTACTGCTTATGCTTACGGTATCCGTGAGGTGCTCAAGAAAAAGTACGGGTTCAAGGGGCTTGTGCTAAGCGACTGGGATGCGGTAAAACATTTATTATGGCACGGCATTGCTGCAGATACCACCGATGCAGCCCAACTTGCCTTAAATGCTGGCGTGGATATGGAGATGAAAACCACCTTTTATAAAAAACTGCAAGAAGCCCTGGCCAGGGGTACAGTGAGCATAGAAACCATTAATGAGGCGGTAAAAAGGGTGCTTTACGTCAAATATACGTTGGGCCTGTTCGACCGGCCATATATAGCGGAAGACAATACCGGAAAGATTCTCCTGGCAGAGGCCCACAGGAAGGCAGCCAGGGAATTAGCAGCCGCCTCTATGGTATTGTTGCAAAACCGCAACAACATACTGCCCGTTCCGGCCGGCACCCAGGCAATAGCCGTTGTGGGCCCGTTTGCCAAAGAAAGGGAAGTAATGGGCTGGTGGAAGTCCACCGGCCGCACCGAAGATGTAGTAACTGCTTTTGCCGGGATTAAAACCAATGCCCCGCAAATCACCGTTACCGATGAGGTTACTGCCCGTACCGATTACATTATTGCCTGCGTGGGTGAGCCCGACCATTATTTTGGTGAAAACCACCACCGGGCTGATATCACCATTCCGGCCGAACAGATAGACTTCCTGAAAGGCCTGCAACAATATAACAAACCCATTGTGCTGGTAGTGTTTAACGGCAGGCCCCTTGATTTGAGCAATGTAACCGGCCTGGCCCAAAGTATTGTGCTGGCCTGGCACCCGGGAACCGAAACAGGTAATGCCCTGGCCGATGTGTTATTTGGCAAACACAACCCTTACGCAAAACTTACGGCTTCTTTTCCACGCTCTGTAGGGCAGGTGCCGGTTTATTACAGTCGCAGAAACAGTGGTAACCCCAACGGTAACAAGTACCTCGAACTTAGTGGCGAACCTTTGTTCCCCTTTGGTTTTGGCTTGAGCTACACCTCTTTCAGGTATGATTCGCTTACCATTGAAACCCCGCAGGTGCCGCTAAACGGAGAACTTAAGCTGGCCGCTACCATTACCAATACCGGCAACAAGGATGGCTATGAAGTAGTGCAGCTATACGTGAGGGATTTGGTTGGTTCCACCACACGGCCCGTTAAAGAGCTAAAGGGCTTTCAAAAAGTATTTCTGGCTGCCGGTGAAAGTAAGCGGGTAAAATTTACCTTATCCGCCCGGGAGTTGGCCGTTTTAAATCAAGATTTCAATCCGGTTATTGAGCCAGGTGGGTTTTATTGTTGGATTGGCCCCAATTCTGTAGAAGGGCTAAAGGGTGAGTTTGAAATAGTTAATACAAAAGACGATGAACAATAAATATATAAGAATGACGAAGTTATTAGGGATTGCCGGAGCCTTGGTTGTGTGCTGTACATGCCAATTGGTTTTTGCACAGGAAACCATGAGTAGCCTTCCGGTGGTAAAAAAAGCGTTAAACTATTTACAGCAAACAGAACCGGAAGTAATTGAAGAACAAATTAAAATTTGTCATATTCCGGCACCGCCATTTAAAGAAGATGCCCGAATTGCTTACATTAAGAAACGGTTTACTGAACTTGGTTTGGAAAATGTTTTTGTTGACCCGGTTGGTAATGTGATAGCTGGGCTTTCAGGCAAATCCGATGAAAAGGTATTGGTGTTATCGGCTCATTTAGATACGGTTTTTCCTGAAGGTACCGAAATTAAAGTGGAGCGGAATAATACCCTATTAACAGCGCCCGGCATAAGTGATGATAGCCGTGGGCTAGCTGTTTTATTAGCGGTTGCCCGGGTTTTAAAACAGTTTCAAATTCAAACGGAAGGTTCCATATATTTTGTTGCTACCGTTGGTGAAGAAGGGCTCGGAAACTTACGGGGGGTTCGCCACCTTTTCGAACATTCATTAAAAAATAAAATTACACACTTTATCTCTATTGATGATGTAGGGCTACATTCGGTAATTACTGCCGTAGGCAGCCATCGGTATAAAGTACTGTTTAAAGGTAGTGGAGGCCATAGTTATGCCGATTTTGGAATTCCGAACCCCATTCATGCATTAGGCAGGGCAATTGCGGGGATTGCTGATTTTCAGGTGCCATCCGAGCCCAAGGCTACTTTTGCTGTTGGCAGGTCCGGAGGCGGCACCTCGGTTAATTCTATTGCACATACCGCCTGGATGGAAGTAGATATGCGTTCTGAAAGTGTTATAGAGTTGGAAAAGTTAGACAGTGCTTTTCACCGGGCTGTTTATACTGCCCTCAGCAATGAGAATGCCAGGTGGGCTGCTAAAGACACCCTAACGGTAGCCATAGAACTATTGGGCAAGCGGCCTGCAGGTGCGGTGTCAAAAGACGGGGAAATAGCAACCGCTGTAAAAAAAGCAAACAAAGCCCTGGATATTGAAACCGTATTTAGCTCGGGTAGTACAGATGCAAACATCCCAATCAGCCTTGGAATTGAGGCATTAACGATAGGCGGAGGGGGAAGCGGAACACACAAGCATTCGCTAAAAGAAACATTTAATACGAAAGACAGCTACCTGGGAACACAAAGAACTTTGCTGATAGCATTAGAAATTGTAGGTGTGCAATAACCGAAGGTCAAAAATAAAATAATGAGTAATTATAAAGCTGTTATGGGTTGCCTGTTGGCTGGTTGTTGCCTGTTGTTGCCAGCCTCTTGCCAAAAGCCTGTAAACCAATTAGATAAATACTTCGCTGGCCTGCCTTTTGAAATGCCTTCTATTCGTCCGCCAAAGTTCCCCGGTTATACGGTAAACATCACCGACTTTGGCGCCAGGCCCAACGGTGATTTTAATAATGCTACGGCCATAAACCGGGCCATACAAACCTGCGCCCAGGCCGGTGGCGGCAAAGTAATTATACCGGCCGGAATATGGCACACCGGCCCTATAGTCCTTAAAAGTAATATAAACCTGCACCTGAATAAGGACGCTATACTTTTATTTAGTGGCAAATTCGAGGATTATCCGCTCATCGAAACCAGTTGGGAAGGCGTACCTGGGGTACGATGCACATCGCCTGTTTCAGGTAAAGATTTAGAAAATATTGCGATTACCGGCAAAGGTATTATTGATGGGGCCGGGGACAACTGGCGGCCGGTTTTACGAAGCGAAACAACCCGTGCACAATGGCAGGAACTGGTGCAATCGGGAGGGGTGGTACGGGCAGGGTATGGCACCCGGGTTTGGTGGCCATCGGCAGGGGCGGCAAACGGTAAGGAGTTGGTGGCGTTTCTGGACAACAGCCCGGAGGCAACCTTGTCGGACTATGCCGGTGCACGCGAATACCTGCGGCCGGTGCTTATCAGCCTTATCGGGTGCAAAAATGTATTGCTTGATGGTCCAACATTCCAGAACTCCCCTGCCTGGAACATCCACCCCTTACTTTGCGAAAACGTTATCATCCGCAACATAACCGTACGTAACCCCTGGTATTCGGTAAATGGCGATGGGCTGGATATAGAATCGTGTAAAAACGTGCTGGTATATAATGCCACTTTTGATGTAGGCGATGATGCAATATGCATTAAATCGGGCAAAAATGAATTTGGCAGAAAAAGAGGTGTGCCCTCAGAAAACATTATTATTACCAATTGTACGGTTTACCACGGGCATGGCGGGGTAACCATAGGCAGCGAAATGTCGGGTGGGGTGCGTAATGTGGCCGTAAAAGATTGCCGCTTTATGGGTACAGAGGTTGGGCTTCGGTTTAAAACCACACGAGGCAGGGGCGGCATAGTAGAAAACATATTTATTAAAGATGTACTCATGAAAAGCATTAAAACCGATGCCATACGCTTTAATATGTTTTACGATAATAAAGCCGCCAGCCTGGATGACTATAAAGAAAATGTGGATAACCAAACCAATGTTTCTATTACTGAAGAAACACCCCGGTTTAGAAAAATTCACATAGATAATGTTGTATGTTACAATGCCGGACGGGCCGTTTTTCTTCGGGGGCTGCCCGAAATGGCTATCCGCAACATTGCGATTGCCAACACCTATATATCTTCAACCTATGGCGTGTTAGCTATGGATGCCGAAGGCGTATCGTTTGAGGATGTGATAATAAAATCGGCTGACACACCGAAGTACACCTTGCACAACAGCCGGAATATACAGATAAGCCATAACGACCGGATTGAGTTTACCCGGCTTTTTTTGCAACTGTCGGGCAGGCGTACCGAAAATATCCGGTTAGCGGGTTTTGAGAAGGTTACTATCGGGCAATTGGTTAAGATAGGCCGGGAGGTAAAAGAAGGTGCATTGGTGTATTAATGCAGGTGGAAAGACATCCCGAAGCGGGTTTTCCTGCCAGTGGCCGCTTAGCCGTTGGTACGAAGAAGAAAAAAACAAGGTTAACCCGTGGCAAATGTTGACGGATTTAACTATTATTGAACTTGTAATTACAAGTAAAATTATACCGGCCAATAGCCGGGGAAAAAATTATCGCTTTATGAGAACTTCTGTAATCTTATTGTTGTTTCCTTTTATTTTTTTCGGCTGCCAAACACAAAAGGCAGACGGGCCCCAAAAATTGTACAACATGGCCGAAATACCCATTGTGGATATGCACACTCACCTGGACGGCCTGGCGCAATTTGCGCAAACGGTAAAAACAATGGACGAATGGGGCGGCACCATCAGCATTACCCTGAACCATAACGACACGAGTGTCTTGTCTTATATAAAAGATAGCCTCAACAACCGGATATTACTCGCTGAAAGGGGTATTCACCTAACCCCCGGGCAGGTGCAAAAAATGCAAGACCAAGGTTATGTAGGCCTGAAATCGCATTTGCGCTACCATACGCTGCTGTCGGAGTTTTCGTCTGAACAGTTGTCGAAGATGGGCGAATTGGGGATGCCATTTATTGCCATGCACATAGCCGACCCGCCCGAAGATGTGTACTATAATCCGGATAAATTTATGGTGCACCAGCAAGATGCCGAACGGATAATCCGCAGGCACCCCGAAACCAATTTTATTATGGCCCACGGCTTTTATTTGACCAACCGCGATTCGGACATTGATACGCTTAGGCGTTTTTTTGAAAGAAACCCGAACCTGTATGTAGATATTGTGTGCTCCAAATGGTGGGATGCACCCCAGCCGGCCTATCTTAAATTAAGAAAGCTGTTAATCGACTACAAAGACCGTTTCTTGTTTGGTACTGATTATAAAGTAGCCCGCTCGGCCCCGGCTTTCCGCTTTTTGCGCGAAAAGCTTGAAACAGACAAGCCGCTTACTTTTGGCATGAACGGAGGCCCTACCCCGGGGCTGGCCCTGCCACCGGATGTGCTTAACCGGATATACTACTGGAATGCGGCCAAAATCATTCCCGGGGTAAAGGAAACCCTCATGGGGCTCGGGTATGAAATAAGCGATACCCCGCCCGTAGCTTCTCCGGTTGTTCCCGGCTTAGACTACAACCCTGCGTATATCACCGTTATCGAGCACCCGGACTCTTCCCGCCTTTCGGGGAACTTTCCGGTACGCATAAATTTAGCAGCATACGGCCGGCCATTGACAGGCAGGCTCGAAATCCTGAATATCAAAAAGGAAGTACTGCAAACCTTGTATGCCGGTACCTTTGACGGAAATATGGCCTTTGCCTGGGACGAAAAGAACTCCCGGGGGGAAAAAGTAGGGCCGGGCACCTACCGGGTATGGCTTATCCTGGAAGGAAATAAATGTGCGGAAACCGTTTTCGAGCTGTTTTAGGCCGGTAACCACCCTTTTAACCCGGATTTATTCTCACGAAAGTCGTGAATAATGAATTACATCAAAATTCATATGAATTTTTCGGGTTAGGTACTTTTTCACCCGTTTGCTTTGCCGTATCAGACACTTGATATTCTGTTGAGTAGCTAAAACGACCCGTACAAATAAAAGCGGTCCGTATGGCAAAAGGCTTCGGAAAAAATACGCGTTCTTTTATTGGTATAGTGCGCTACCTCAAGGTGCAGAATGGCTTTCCCTGTGGGTACCTGTAAAAGGCCGGCTATCTCTTCGGTAGCGTTTTTAGCCCGGATATTTTGCTGCCCGTCTATAACATTAATACCATAATCGTTTTTCAGGGTGCTGAACAACGAACGGTTTTCATATTTTTTCTGACAAAACCGGGACAGGTCTATGTTTACCAGGTGCACGATGTCGTAAATCACCGGCTCGTTGTCCAGTAACCGTAGCCGCTCCATCCTGATGCATCCTACCGCTTTCTCCTCTTCGGTAAGCCCGTACATAAAATTTTCGGGCCACATGCCCACCGAGGGTTTTTTTATCATACGCGTAGTCAGGCTACCGCGGCTACCCAATATCTGGCTAACCCCTTTGATAGACAAAATGCCCAACCGGTGATGTATATTTTGTACCACACTGCCTTTACCCTGGTGCCGCTTAATAAACCCATCGTTTTCCAGCCGTGCCAAAGCCTGCCTTACCGTAGGGCGGGTTACCCCGAACAACCGGCACATTTCGTTTTCGCTCGGTAACAGGCTGCCGCCCGGGTATATATTCTCCTCTATGTTTTTACGAATATTTTCGTAAACCACCCTGTGTTTCGGTGTGCTTTCTGCCATAGCGCTCTTGTGTTTACAAGTGTAAAGGTAAGAATAGTCTTTGTGGTTACAAATATAACGTTTTAACTACCGGGGCCATAACTCCCGATATGGCCCTATAGAGGGTGGTCGCTGGGGATAAGCCAGGCAGCAAACCCGGGTAAGGCATCGGCTACCCCATCATAACAACCATAAATTTAAGTAGCCGGAGCTTGTTCTTCGGGGTAATTGTAATACCTTTGAGCCAATAACCAACTTGTAAATACAAGTTATGTATAATTGACTAAATAAACGAGCATGAATTTCAAACAGGCGCGCCTGAACAGGCTTTTTAACAAATCGGGCAATTGTTTCGATGTAGCCATCGACCACGGTTTTTTTAACGAGTATGCTTTTCTTCAGGGCATAGAAGATATTCACCAGGCCGTGCAAACCATTGTAGCGGCCAATCCTGATGCCATACAACTCACTATTGGCCAGGCAGAGGTGTTGCAAAGTATAGCGGGTAAAGACAAACCTTCTTTGGTTTTACGTACAGATGTGGCCAATTGCTACGGTAAAAAGAAACCCGATTTATTGTACAGTGTATTGATAGGGGATGCGGTAGAGCAGGCCGTAAGGCTGGATGCCACCTGTGTGGTAGTTAATCTCTTACAACTGCCGGGCGAACCCGGGTTGCACAAGCAATGTGTTGATAACATTGCCAAATTAAAGCCGGCTTGTGAATATTATGGTATGCCGCTGATGGTAGAGCCCCTGGTCATGCAGCCAAACGAAACGGCAGGCGGCTATATGGTGGACGGGGATTTGGAAAAAATCATTCCCCTGGTGCGCCAATCGGTAGAACTGGGGGCAGATATTATTAAGGCCGACCCCTGCGATAACCCCGAAGACTACCACCAGGTAGTGCGGGCCTCACGGGTACCTGTTTTGGTTCGGGGTGGGGGCAAGGCCTCCGAAGAAGAAATATTCTCCCGCACCATTACCTTAATGAAACAGGGGGTAAAGGGTATTGTGTATGGGCGCAACATTATTCAGCATAGTAACCCCAAAAGCATTACCGAAGCATTTATGGCCATTGTACACCAAAATGCCACTGTAGAACAGGCCTTAAAAATCTTAGCTTAACAAATGAGAACGATAAAATTCGGCATAATCGGCTGTGGTTTAATGGGGCGTGAATTTGCCAGTGCCGCTGCCCGTTGGTGCCATTTGTTAACACCATCGGCCAGGCCGGTAATTGTTGGCATTTGTGACAAAAATACAGACTTGTTTGGCTGGTATGAAGCTAACTTCTCTTCTATTACCCAGTCCACTACCGATTATCGTGAACTGCTGGCCAATAACGAAATAGAAGCCATCTACTGTGCCGTTCCTCACGCCTTGCATAAAGATATTTACATCGACATTATCCGCTCAGGCAAACACTTGCTTGGCGAAAAGCCTTTCGGTATGGACATGGAGGCCAACCGGGCCATCCTCCGAACGATTGACGAATACCCGCAAGTCCTGGTTCGAAGCTCCTCGGAGTTTCCTTTTTTTCCCGGGGCCCAACGGGTGGCCAGGGCAATAGAAAACAACGAGTTTGGCCATATCATCGAAGTAAATGCCGGATTTTTGCACAGTAGCGACATAAACCCGGAGAAAATCATCAACTGGAAAAGGATGATTGATATTAATGGCGAATATGGCTGTATGGGTGATTTGGGTTTGCATGTGTTGCATTTGCCCTTGCGCATGGGCTGGATGCCGGAAACCGTATATGCCCAACTGGCCAACATTGTTGCTGAAAGACCCGATGCCAAAGGCAATAAGGTTGCCTGTCAAACCTGGGATAACGCCCTCATTAACTGCCGGGTAAAAACCAAAGAAGGGCAGGCGTTCCCTATGACTTGCAAAACTTACCGGATAGCACCGGGCGAAACCGATACCTGGTATATTGAAGTAAAAGGAACACGCAAAAGTATTTCCTACACAACAAAATACCCGAAAACACTCTTGAGTATGGACTATGAGCCCGGAGGTGGGCAGGAGTGGCGCAGTGAAGACCTTGGTTATGAAACCGCTTATCCGTGTATAACCGGAGGGATATTTGAATTTGGTTTTACCGATGCTATATTGCAAATGTGGGCGTCTTTTATCGAGGAACTGGCCACCGGTTCTCCGGGCAGGTTTGGTTGTGCCACACCCCATGAAACCCGGCAATCGCATCTGGTCTTTACCGCAGCCCTGGCTTCGCAAAAAGACAATAAAGTTATCCGTATAGCCTGATTAATGGGTGCCACAAACCATAGCGTAACGAAAAGCAGGCCCTGGCTTTACTATGCACTAATCACCACGGCTTTGTGGGGTGTTTGGGGTGCACTTATCGAAATACCCGAAAAAGCAGGCTTCCCCGCCACATTGGGGTATGCTGTTTGGGCCCTAACCTTGGTGCCCGTGTCGCTTGTTGCCATGAAACTGATCGCCTGGAAACCCGACAAAGACATAAAATCGGTTATGATTGGCCTGGCGGCCGGCTTTATGGGGTGTGGCGGACAGTTAATTTTGTTTCAGGCGCTGCGCTCCGGCCCGGCCTATATTGTGTTCCCTATTATATCCTTGTACCCTGTGGTTACTATCTTGCTGTCAGTCTTTTTCCTGCGGGAAAAAACGAGCAAAAAAGGCTGGGCTGGGATAATTATTGCCCTGGTAGCCATTTTATTGCTGGCCTATATACCTCCCGGGGGAAACGCCTCCCATAGCTATACCTGGCTGTTATTGGCTGCTGTGGTCTTTGTGCTTTGGGGTGTGCAGGCGTTTGTCATGAAGATGGCCGGTGATAGTCGTAAGCCCGGAAACATGCAGGCCGAAAGCTTTGTGTTATATACCATGGTAAGTGCCGTGCTGCTCATTCCGGTGGCCGTGTATATGACGGATTTTTCCCTGCCAATAAACTGGGGGCTAAAAGGTTTTTATACCGCAGCGCTGGTTCAGTTGCTCAACGCAGCCGGCTACCTGTTTTTTGCCTATACCATGCGCTATGGCAAGGCCATCATTGTAGTGCCTATGTTGGCCCTGGCGCCTGTGGTTACCGTCATATTATCCTTGATTATCTATGCCGTAATACCCCACCCGGTAATCATGGCCGGAATGGTGCTGGCCTTTTTGGCAATTTATTTAATGGCCGAATAGGAGAAAAATCAATGCAGCGGATATAACTAACAATAACATTTACCAAGGTAAAAGATGATTAAAACAAAAATAGGGTTTATTGTTTACGGTGTTCATAAAGACGGCTTGGCCGACCCGATGGGCACCCCGTTTATTGATGAAACGCTTATCGGAGATGCCAAATCTGCTTTGCGGAATGCCGGTCTTGACCTGGTGGAACATGAGTTGGTAATAGCTTCCAGGCAAGAAGCCAAAGCGTGTTTCGCAAAGTATAAAAAAATGGATGACATAGATGCCGTTGTGTTGTTTTCGGGCACCTGGGTGTGGGCGTCTAACCTTATCGGGGCCATCCGTGATTTTGCCGCTACCGGCAAAGGCATTGTCCTTTGGACCCACCCCGGATCGCAAGGGTGGCGGCCGGTAGGGGGGCTGGTTATGCAAGGGGCTTTAAAAGAAGTGGGTATTAGGCACCGTTTTGTATATGGCAGTTATAAAGACCCTGCCGAGATAGCCAAAATAACTGCATATTGCCGCGCCAGTCATGAGAAAAACATACTTAACATGAGTACCATCGGTGTGTTTGGCGGCCGGGGTATGGGGCAAACCTGTGGGGTGGCCGACCCGTCCCAATGGATGCGTGTATTCGGTATAGATATCGACTCCCGCGATACCACCGAGTTGTTGAAGACGGCCGAAAATATTTCGGCCGGGGAACTACAAGAGGCCAAAGACAAAATCCAACCCTGGTTTGTCAGCCCTATCCCCGATGACGTAACGGCCGACAAGTCCATCCGCCTCTATTTGGCCATAAAAAAAATAATGGCAAAAGAGGGTTGGCTAACTTATACAATTCAGTCGTTCCCTGGCCTTGGCGATGATTACAGTGCCACCTGCTTTGCCCAAAGTATGATGTTAAACGATGGCATAGGCACCTCAACCCTTTCGGATTTTAATACCTTATTAACCGCTAAATTACTAACCGATTTAAGTAGCGAGCGGGTATATTATGGCGATTTGCAACATATCGACAAAAGCAATAACGAGATTAAAATTATCGGTGACGGGGCCTGTCCGCCTTCCTTGGCCGGCACACTCGACCCGCCACGCTTTGCCGAACACGGCATACCTACCGAAGGGGAGGCCGGGGGGCTATCGGTGCGGCTTACCTGCAAGCCCGGCAAGGGGGTGCTGGCACGCCTGGGCCGGAACAACGGGGCTTTTGAAATGGTAATTGTACGCTGCACCGTAACCGAGCCGGGGAAAGAAGAATTGAAAAAAAGACAACTTGAATGTGGCATCCCGTTCTGGCCCCATGCTTTTGTAACGGTACATGGCGATATAGAGGAACTGCTTCAGGCATGGAACAATGAGTACGCAGTATTGGGCTATGGCGGACATTTGTATGATGACTTGATTGCTTTTTGTGAACTAACCGGAATTAAGGCAATAGCCCTGTAAAATGAAAATAAACAGAAAAGAAATACTTGGTTGATGATGCCCGGGCCCTTTTACGGGCAAATTTGTTCCCGTAGGGGCTTTGGGCCATCTTCAGGCTTTTTATGATTCAATGGCAAAACCACTTTTGAGCAGGTTATTTAAATATAAGGGATGGCAGGTTGTGTATTCAGCCAACGATGGCGCCCGTCTCGACCGCCTGTTATTTAATGGAGTTGATTTGTTAACAGTAGGGCCCAAACCGTTTCTGCCCCCCGTGGCAGATTATGGCAGGTATGAAACCCGCCCTGTCTATGGCTATGACGATTGCTTTCCCAGTGTAAGCACCTGCCGGTACCCGGGTACAGATTGGCAGGTGCCCGACCACGGTGAGGTGTGCTGGCTTCCCTGGGAGGCCCGTGAAAACAAAAACCAACTGTTGTTTCGGGTTAGCAGCCGCAAGTTGCCCCTCATGTTTCTACGTAAGCTTACCTTTAAGGAAAATAAAATTATCTGGGAATACGAGGTTAGCAACACCGGCAGGGAAATTTTGCCTTTTCAACACGTCATGCACCCGCTTATGCCGTTAAACAAAGTGGTATCCCTGCAAACGCCCGGGTTTGAAGCGGTATATGACGATATTGACCGGTGTAACCTGGCCATACAAACACCCGATGAACTGGAAAAATACCTGCTGCACCGGCCTGCCGGTACAGCCAATATGTTGTTTCTGCGCAAGGTTAGCAAAGGGGCAATATGGGTGGGTTTTGCCAACGGGGTTACCCTGCAAATGCAATTCCCCGACCGGCTTTTTCCGTCAATAGGCCTTTGGTGGAACAACTACGGTTACCCCGATGAAGAAGGACTAAGACGCTGCGAATGTGCTTTTGAGCCGGTGCCGGGTTTCTCCGACAACCTGGCCAACGAATATAAAACGGGTAAGTGTTTGTTTATTGAACCCGCCAGCACAGTGAAATGGAAGATTACATGGGAGATAAAATTAACCGCACACTTTTCAAACAATGGCAGAGCATAACCACATGATTGATGGCACCAAAAGTTACCGGAAGTGCTACCGAATGTGTGGGCTGAACAAACCGATTATCGAAACCTGAACATAACCGTATGAACAAAATATTGCTATTGGGTATATTGTTTACCATGTTGTTGCAAACAACCCTCGCCCAAGAGGCGGAAACACCCCTGGCCGGGAGAAAACAAATGGTAGAGAAAATGGACAAGGAAGGCCTCTTGTCGCGGCAAACTGCAGAAATTATAAAGTCCGCTAAAGTATTGCAGGTGCCGGGGCAAGCCGCCCACCTGCAAGGGGGCTTTACCGTAGCGGCTACAGCGCCCGTTATGGAGTTGATGATTATTCCCATTCGGGAGAGGTATCAACCAGATCCGCCCGCAGGTTATGTGCCTACGCTATGGTCGTCTTGGGGGCAAGGTGTTTATGCTCCCGCCACCAAAACCTATTATGCGGCTTACGGTAATCACCGTCTTAACCAGGCACGTATTTTCATTGCCGGATATAACACGGCCACCAAAACCATTGAAAACTCACCCGAAATAAACAGGGCGCTGGGAAGAAATTTGCCAGACGGCCTGGGAGACGGCAAAATTCATGGCTGGCTGGCCCTGGCCGGCAACGAAATATATTTTTACACCTACTGGGGCTATTATCCCAAACCATTGGAAGAACATTTCCGTGCCGGTTATGATGGTGGCCACATGGCCAGCTATAACCTGTTTACCCGGAAGGTTACCGATTACGGCCTGGCGATGCCCCGGGCAAGCTGGCCTTATCATAATATGGATACCCGCAGAGGGCTGCTGTTTGCCGTGGGTATGTTTGGCGAGTTTTCGTGCTATGATTTATCCAACAAACAAATACGTTTTGCCGGATTCCCTCCCGAGGGGATTAAATGGAATAAACGGGTGATGCTGGTTGACGACCAAACAGGCATGGTGTACGCCACCAATTTTTCGGCCTTGGATACAGCCGTCCACTTCATTAAATACAACCCGGTTACCAATAGTTTTGCCAAAATGGCCAGTACGGTTTTGCCTAATATTGAATCGGGCCAAATTGACCGGATGCGGGCACATACACCCAAAAAATCAAAAGACGGCTGGTTTATCGGGGTAACCAGCCGCAGTGGCAACCAGCCGGCCGGGCAGCTTTTTAAGTTTTATCCCGATGAAGACAAAGTGGAAAACCTGGGGCTTTGCTGGACAGGCGAACAACGCTACACCACAAGTTTGGCATTAAGCCCCGATGAAAAGTACCTCTATTACCTGCCCGGGGCACATGGCAAATCGCACCTGGAGGGCAGCCCGGTAATCCAATATAACATCCACACGGGCGAACGCAAAGTATTGGCTTTTCTTTTTCCGTACCTGTACGACCGGTATGGTTATGTTGCCGGAGGGTCGTTTTCGGTGGGTATCAACGAAACGGGCGACAAACTGTTTATTTGTCTCAACGGCAGGTTTACCGATTATGACGTGCTGGAGGATGATGTGTTTGGCGACCCGGCCATATTGGTGATAAATATTCCGGCAACGGAACGACAGTAAAGTAAAACTATGCCATTAATTTCAGCACGCTCTCAGGTACTAAACATATATTCCCGGGCGGCCCGACAGGGTTGGGTATTGCCTGTTTTCAATTCGGAAAACTTGACCACTACGGAAGCCATTTTAGCCTCAGCCCTGGCATATAGTAAAAAAACAGGTATAGAGGGGCTGCCGGTTATTGTAGGCATCACCAGCAAATATCAACCCAGGCCGCAGGCTGTTTATTACTCCCATACCCGGCAGTGGGATATCGGCATGCAATTATTTTTACAAGAACTGGAAGTGCTGACCTCGGCAAAATCACCCTATGCCGGGCTAAAAGTAATGGTCCACCTCGACCATATACAATGGGATGACGACAAGGAACTGCTGGAGTGGGATATGGGCCGGTTTTCTTCTATTATGTACGATGCCTCTGCCTTGCCTTTGGAGATGAACATGGAAAAAACCGCCCAATTTGTCCGGCAAAACGCCCATAAAATTTTAATCGAAGGGGCCTGTGATGTAATTGGCCCTGCCTCGGGCGAAGCGGGCGGGTTAACCTCCCCGGACGATGCTTACCACTACATGAACCGTACAGGAGTGGATATAATTGTGGCCAATCTGGGTACCGAACACCGGGCTGCTGCAGCCGAGCTGCGTTACCAAAGCCATTTGGCACAGCAAATAACCGCCCGCCTGGGCAAAGGCTGCTTGTGTTTGCACGGTGCATCTTCCGTTCCGGTTAAAAGTTTAGGCCGCTTGTTTGAAGACGGCATAAGAAAAGTGAACATCTGGACAGCCCTGGAGCGGGAAAGCTCGGTGGTACTGATGGAAGAAATGCTTAAAAATATTGCAAAAGTGATTGGGCCGAAAAAGACGAGCGAACTAAAGCTGGCCGGTCTGCTGGGGGAAACCACAGACGATAGCCCCAACGCATCGGTTGACTACTGCACCACTACCTACCGGCAAGGCCTGGTGTTTGAAACCATGAAAAAATTGGTTACTACCTACCTCGATGTATTTTATAAACTGTAAAACAAAATATATATGGCCTACCTCGGGTTAGATATCGGCACCAGCGCTTGTAAGGCAGTGGTGTATGCCGGCAACGGAAAAAGGCTGGCACTTGCCCGAAGGGAGTATGATATTCATTATACCTCCGATGGCGGGGCCGAGTTAAACCCCGAAGAAGTTGTGGCCAAATGTTTTGAGGCTATACGTGAATGCTCGGCCCGGGTAGCGCCCCGGCCTGTTTACGCCATGGGGGTTTCCAGTCAGGGCGAAGCTTTTACGGCCATTGACCGCCAGGGCGAAGCCTTGTGTAATGCTATGGTATCGGCCGACAGCCGTTCGGCACCCTACGTTGAACCCTGGGAACAGCAGTTCGGGGCCGACAGGCTATACCAGATTACCGGGCACACACCACACCCCTTGTTTACCTTGTTTAAACTTTTGTGGCTAAAGGATAACAGGCCGGAAATATGGCGCAAGGCCGTAAAATTCCTTTGTTTTGAAGACTTTTTTCATCAAAAACTGGGCCTTAGGCCGGTTATTAGCTATTCGTTGGCCGGGCGCACCCTGCTTTTTGATGTACGTAACCAGATATGGGACCGGGAAATTTTGGCCGCAGCCGGCCTGACCGGGGAACAACTGGCTACCCCTATGGCCTCGGGCTCATTGGTGGGCAAACTCAGCAAACAGATGTCGGCAAAACTAGGCCTGGCCGAAGGCGCTGCCGTGGTGGCCGGTGGCCACGATCAAACCTGCGGGGCGCTGGGGGCCGGCATAGTTAAGGCAGGTATGGCCATGTACGCCACCGGCACGGTGGAATGTATTACCCCGGTATTTGACAAACCGGTTTTTTCACAAGAACTGTTGGCCAATAACCTGTGTACGTACAACCATGCGGTAAAAAACATGTACGCTACTTTGGCCTATAGCCTTACGGGAGGCAATATTTTAAAATGGTTTCGGGATGAGTTGGGGCAAAAGGAAGTGGAACAGGCCCAAAAATCGGGCAAAAGTGCCTATGCGTTGCTCCTGGATGCAATGCCGGAGGAGCCCTCGGGCCTGCTGGTATTGCCCTATTTTACCCCAAGCGGCACCCCGTATTTTGATACCACTACCAAAGGGGCCATCTTAGGCCTGCGGTTGAATACCAGCCGGGGAGAAATAATAAAAGCCCTGCTGGAAGGGGTGGCTTTTGAAATGAGGTTGAATTTGGAAATTTTGGCCCGGGCCGGTTGTCGTATCGATGAACTGCGGGCCATGGGTGGCGGGGCAAAATCAGCCGTCTGGACACAATTGAAAGCCGATGTTACCGGTAAAAATATTATTGTTTTGGATGTGGTTGAAGCCGGCTGCATGGGCGTAGCCATGCTGGCATGCGCCTGGCACACCGGCCGGGCAATAGAAAGTTTGGCCGCGCAGTGGGTAAAGCCGGTAGCAACGGTGAGGCCGCAAGCAGGCCATGCCGCTTTCTACAATAAGAGGTTTCGGCAGTATAAGAAACTTTACCCGGTTGTTAAACAAATAAATATCCCTTGAGTATGTCAAGCCGTAAGCGCCTAACCGTCTTATTCGTTTTATCCCTGTTTGCCCCGCGGGTAATGGCTGACGTAAGGCTGCCTGCGCTAATAAGCAGCAATATGGTACTGCAGCAAAATACCCGGGCACCTATTTGGGGCTGGGCCGATGCGGGTGAAAAAATTAGCCTTAGGGCCAGTTGGCTTACCCATCGCCTGACTACGGTTGCCAACTCCGGGGGCGAATGGCAGGTACTGTTGCCCACCCCGGCAGCAGGCGGCCCTTACAAGCTCATTATTACCGGTAACAACCGTATTGTTTTGGATAACATCCTGTCAGGTGAAGTATGGTTTGCCTCCGGGCAATCCAATATGGCCATGGCCGTGGAAAAATGCCGTAATGGCGAAGACGAAATTACCACAGCAAATTACCCGGATATCAGGTTGTTTCATGTAGCCCGCCAATGGGCGGCAGAGCCGCAAGCGGATTGCCAGGGTTATTGGACCGGGACCACCCCCGAGACTATTCGGAAATTTTCCGGTGTGGCATATTTTTTTGCCCGCAGCCTGTACAATACAATTAATGTGCCGGTTGGCATCATCAGTGCCAGTAAGGGTGGCTCCCCCATTGAATCCTGGATAGCCGGGGAAACATTAAAGGCAGACCCTGATTTTGAGCCTGTCTTTGCGCTGTGGAAAAAATGGGAAGCGGAATACCCTGAGGCAAATAAAAAATACCGCCAGGCACGGGCAACCTGGGAAAAAGAAAAAAAGCGGGCTTTAGCCTTAAACCGGGAACTGCCCGAAAGCCCCATCCGGCCCGAAGCGGTACACCAAATATCCAGGCCCCATAAAAGGCCTGGCCACAATTATAATGGCATGGTGGCGCCTATTGTGCCTTTTGCCATAAAAGGGTTTATCTGGTACCAGGGCGAAAGCAATGTTAGCCGGCCTGAACAATACGCTAAACTGTTTCAAACCTTGATAACCGGTTGGCGGCAGGAGTGGGGCCGGCAAGAATTGCCGTTTTACTTTGTGCAAATTGCCCCGTACCGGTATAAAGAAGGCCCGCTGAAAGCCTCACACTTACGCGAAGCCCAGGCGCAAGCCTTGTTGCTGCCCCGTACAGGTATGGTGGTAACTACCGATGTGGGTGATATGGAGGATGTTCACCCTAAAAACAAACAGGTTGTGGGCCAGCGGTTGGCCCAGCTGGCATTGGCCAAAACCTATGGGTTCGACACCCTGGTTTATTCGGGCCCGGTTTATAAATCCATGCAGATTGAAGGCAGCGCCATCAGGCTGTACTTCGAACATACGGGTTCCGGCCTGATGAGCAAAGGCAGCCGGCCTGTTGGTTTTGAAATTGCCGGCAAGGATAAAGTATTTGTACCGGCAAATGCCATTATTGACGGGAGGGCCATCCTGGTATCATCCGAAGAGGTCAAGCACCCGGTAGCCGTGAGGTTTGCCTGGTGCCTGAAGGGCATACCCGATTTTTTTAATAAAGAAGGCCTTCCGGCAGCACCTTTCCGGACAGATGGCCCAAAGTAAGGCTAACCCGGGTATTTGCCCCTCCCATATGCTTATGGGCTTTGGCTTGCTGTAGCCTTGAGCCGGCTTGCCGGGTAGTTGGCATGTCGTTCCTTTATACTATTACCGCAAAATTAATCGCCAATTTTTATTCGGGGAAAAGCATAAATTATTAATTTTATAATTAGGGTATAAAATCCTGACCGAAGTTAAAACCTAAATAGTCGTGATGGTAATGATATACGCTTTATTAGGGGATTACAATTGCCGGGAGTTTTTAAAAGTACGGCTTGGCTGAAGCCAGGCAGGAAAAGTTTGCCCCGGGGCTTAATTAGGTGTATCAATTAGGTATATTTGGTAAAAACCATATTTTTTGAAAAAGGAATATTTATATAATGAACAAAAGCTGGTAAAAAATCTGCAAAAGGGGAGCATTGACGCCTTTGAAGATTTATACAAAGTATATAGCCTGAGGTTATACCACTTTGCCATGCGGTACCTGAAGTCGGAAATTGAAGCTGAAGGATTGGTGCAGGATGTATTTGCCAAAGTATGGGAAAAACGGGCCTCCTTAAAAACAGGGTTGTCGTTTAAAGCTTACCTGTTTACTATTTCGTTTAACCTGATAAAAAAAGAATTTATTAAGAAGAAGAAACTACGGGAGTATTTGCATTCGGAGCAAGGGAAGGGCGATATGGATTTGAGTACCCTAAATCAGGTCGAATACCAGTCATTAGTGGATTACCTGAATACCCTGGTCGGGAAATTACCGGAACGAAGGCGTGAAGTTTTTGTTAAGAGCCGCATGGAGGACTTGTCGGTAAAAGAAATAGCCAGCCAAATGGGCATTAGTGCCAAAACGGTCGAAAACCAGCTCACCTCTGCTATCAAGTTCATTAAAGCCAATTGGCAAAACAACCATTTGCCGGCACTCCTCTTTCTGGCGTTGGTCTTGCCGGTAGAATAGGGCTTACGGCAGCAGGCCAGGGCACAAGAGTACCTGGCTTTTCCTTAACCCCACAACAACATTTAGGGTGCCGGTACGTCAGGCAGCAAAAAAATTACGGTCTGATAGGGGGTTTTTTGTTGTAATGGATATAACTAATGTAGTTTAAGCCAAAATTTAAGTATATAAACGTATTATGGGTACGAAAATCGATAAAGAAGTATTACTAAGGTATGTAAACGGTGAGTTTACACCGGCAGACCGGAAATACATTGAAGATATTTTTACCGATGAAAACTTGCGGCCGGAACTACAAAAGCACCTCAGTGCCGACTGGCTTGCCTTGTGCAGTCAGGATCGGTTAGAAGAGCATGATATGGCCCCTATACTCCATAAACTTTATTATAATATTAAACATCAGGATGAGGGCAAAAAGAAGGGAGTACTAGTTACATTATGGAGAACCTATAGAAATATTGCCGCAGCTATACTGCTGCCCCTGGTACTGGCGTATGGCTATAGCCAACTTGCGGCATTTCAACCCGGTAAAGAAGACAGACTGGTTTCTTACGCAGAAATACAGGCCCCGTTGGGCTCGCGGGTTACCTTTAGCCTGCCCGATGGCAGTACCGGATGGCTTAATGGGGGCTCAACATTGAAATACCCTGTTATGTTTGCGGGTTCACGGGATGTTGAGCTGACAGGAGAGGCCTATTTTGACGTAAAGAAAAATGTAAATAAACCTTTTAATGTAAAAGCAGGCGATATCAATATTTCTGTTCTGGGTACCAGGTTTAATGTAGCTGCTTACAGTGACGATAGTAATGTGGACGTGGTGCTTGAGTCCGGGAAAGTGAGGTTATATGATATGAAAATAAAAAAATATATAGAAATGGAACCGGATGAGCGGGTGGTTTATGAAAAAAAGGAACATAAAGTAATAAGCAAAGAAAAAGTAAATACCAGAAAATACTCCTCATGGAAAGAAGGTAAGTTGGTTTTTAGAAATGACCCGATAGAAGAGGTTGCCAAAAAACTAGGCCGGTGGTATAATGTAGATATAGAAGTTAACCAATCGCCCGGTACCGACTTTAGGCTTAGGGCTACTTTTGTTGATGAAGATATAGAGGAAGTGTTACGGTTGCTGAAACTGACCTTCCCCATAGATTATAGCTTTGAAAAAAGAAAGAAAGACGCAGAAGGAAAATTTGCGAAAAGAAAAATAATCCTGAACGTTAAATAAAATATTGTACCATAAAACCTGCCGCCTATGATTTAACCAAACCTTTAGGAAAAGAAACAGGGAAACGTTAGGGCGCTTCCCTGTAAGCTTTAGTAGATCAGACATTTAGAAAATAAATTGAACACTAAAACATTGCAAAATTATGGAAAATAATGTTAATGAAGGACGGGTTCCATTCCTTCTTTTACAAAAAATTTGGAGAATCATGAAAATTACTACACTATTTATTGTGCTAGGAATTGTAAATGTAATGGCAACTGAGGCCTACAGTCAGAAGGCAAGGGTCACACTTAACCTTTCAGATGCCCCCCTTGAGGTTGTGCTGGATGAAATTGAAAAGCAAAGCGAGTTTTACTTTCTTTTCGATCAAAACTTGATTGATATTGACCGGAAGGTACATGTAAATGTAAAAAACCAGAAAATAGGTAAAATACTCGATAAGCTTTTTAAAAATACGGATATAACGTACAGGGTGTTTGACCGGCAAATTGTACTGACAAAATCCGATGTTGAGGGCACAATAGCCAACGGTAAGGATGGCCTGTTATTATACGATAGCAACCCGGGCGCAGAAGAAAGAGCAACCCGGGCAACAAGTAATGTGTTGTCTGCCGAAAGGGTTATCTCAGGCCAACTTAAGGATGCCACTGATGGTTCTCCGTTAATAGGGGCCAATGTTATCGAAAAAGGTACTAATAACGGAACGGTTACCGATGTCGAAGGAAAATACAGGCTTATCGTATCGGAAAAGGCCACCACGCTTGTTTTTTCCTACATAGGTTATGAAACCCAGGAGATAAGTATAGGCAACCAATCCGTGATTGATGTAGCTTTGTTGCCAGACCTTAAGCAACTGGAAGAAATTGTTGTTGTAGGGTACGGCTCGGTTAAAAAGAGTGACTTAACAGGGTCGGTGGCCTCGGTAAGTTCAGAAGATTTAACAGCCTATCCTGCTATTGATGCTGCTCAGGCCTTGCAAGGCAGGGCAGCCGGGGTAACGGTTACCTCAACAAATGGTGAGCCGGGAGCACCTTTCCGCATTCAAATACGGGGAAATACTTCTATCAATGCCAGTAGCGCCCCCTTGATTGTTGTGGATGGTTTTGTAGGAGGGGTTATGCCTCCCCCGGAAGACATCAAATCCATGGAAATATTGAAGGATGCTTCTGCAACAGCCATATATGGCTCCAGAGGGGCCAACGGGGTTATCATGATTACAACCAACTCAGGGAGAAAAGGAAAACCACAAATTAACTTCTCCTCATCGTGGACTTCCCAAACCCCCACCAACCGTCTGGAGCTTCTAAACGGTACCCAATACGCTGAATATGTTAACGAAGTCAGCCCTGGTTTCTACCCCGATCCCGCTTCTTTTGGGCAGGGTACCGACTGGCAGGATGAAATATACCGTACTGGCGGAATCCAGAACTACCAGCTTTCTGTTGGTGGTGGCTCTGACAATGTCAACTATTATGTTTCAGGTGTACTTTTTGACCAAAAAGGTGTAGTAAAAGATTCACAATTTAAGCGCTACTCTTTAACTTCCAATGTTAATATTAAAGCGTCTGAAGTATTTAGCTTTGGTGCCAACCTGTTTACCCGCAGGTCAGTACAATACGGGACCAGAAGCCAGGAGGGCGGTAATGCCTCGCAAACCGGGGTTATTTCCGGGGCCTATAAATTTGCCCCTACCCTCGGCATCCGGGACGATGAAGGAAACTTTACGGTGGCGGACAGGGGGTTCCCTATAGATAACCCTTTCGCCCTCGCTACAGAACTTGAAAATGAAACGTTTCTGGATGTTTTCCAAAGTAACCTTTATGCAGAAATAAACCTTTTCGAAGGATTGAAGTTCAGGACCACGATGGGGGCTAATATAAACAGCAGAAGAAGCGGCCAGTATTACCCCCGAACTCTCGAACGGGGTAATGCGGTAGATGGAGAGGCTACATTAGGGTTTGCCAAATCCACTAATTTTATTACAGAGAATTATTTAACCTACAACAAAACTATTGCCAATGTACATGACATTAGTATAATGGGGGGGTATTCGTATCAATCAGACAGGAGGGAATCGCTTAATACCATTACCTCTGGCTTTATATCCGATTCATTTTCGTGGTGGAACATTGGTGCCGGGGTAAATGAGCCTTATTTATCCTCCGCTACGGTTTTTTCTGAAATATCTTCTTTTTATGGTAGGTTAAACTATTCATTTAATAATAAATACCTGCTTACATTTAACGCCCGCTATGACGGATCGTCCAATTTTGCCGCTAACAATAAATGGGCATTTTTCCCATCGGCAGCCTTTGCCTGGAATATTTCCGAAGAAAGCTTTTTGTCCTCGTCAAGTTTAGTTGACGTGCTCAAACTACGGTTAAGCTACGGGCAAACCGGTAACCAGTCAATACGGCCTTTTCAGTCTTTGGCTTCTTTCACAACAGTGTTAACAACTGTTCAGGGAGGCGAAGCCCCTGCACTCAGGCCGGGTTCTCCCGGGAATCCCGACCTGACCTGGGAAACCACAACCCAAACCGATATTGGTATTGATCTTGCCATCTGGCAGAGCAGGCTGGCCTTTACTGCAGATTACTATGATATGAAAACCACCGACCTGTTGTTTGCCATGCCCTTACCCCTTTATTCCGGGTTCGCCAGCCAATTGGCCAACATCGGAACGGTACAAAACAAAGGGGTTGAATTTACCGTGAGCGGTGAAATATTAACCGGAGAGTTAAAATGGACTACCAATGCCAATATTTCTTTTAACAGAAATAAAATACTGGAACTACCGGAAAACGATACAGAGGGTAATGACATACTGTATGGTTCGGCACCCCTTCCCGGAGGCGGTAATGTGCTGTTACTCCGTGAAGGACAACCGGTAGGCTTGTTCTGGGGTTACCGGTATTTGGGCGTATTGCAAAATGGCGACACCCAACTGGTTAATGGTGAAGGCGTTGGTGGCGAGAGCTTTATGGATTTAGACGCCAACGATACCCTCACCGCAGAAGACAGGACAATAATTGGTGACCCGAACCCCGACTTTACCTGGGGCTGGAACAATACCTTTAGTTATAAGGGCTTCGAGCTAAACGTATTCATTCAGGGATCACAAGGGGGCGACCTCTTTAACTTTACCCTGATGGAGTTAGGCAGGTTAGAAGGCGACATTAATACAACCGTGGACGCCCTGAACCGCTGGACCCCCCAAAATACCAATACCGATGTGCCCATGGCTAATCCTTCCAGACAGTTTGTTGCCTCCGACCGGTGGGTAGAAGACGGTAGTTACATCCGGGTGAAAAACATATCACTTGGCTACAACTTCCCCGCCTCTTTGTTAAGTAAAATAAATATGAGGTCGGCAAGGGTTTATGTGAGTGGCCAGAACTTGTTCACCATAACAGGGTATAGAGGCTTAGACCCGGAAGTGGCCTATAGGAGTAGTAGTAGCACACTGGGGCTCGACTACGGTAGTTATCCACAGGTACGGTCGTATACTGTGGGACTAAACATAGGCTTTTAACCCCAACTCTATCGTACTAAAAAAAATATAGCTATGAAGAAAATAATAAAAATTTCGATTTTAAGTTTGGTAATAGTTTTTGCCGGGTGTACCGACCTCGTAGAAGAACCGGTTGGTGTGCTTGCCCCGGAGGGGTTCTATAAGTCACCGGCAGATATTCAGATAATGACCAATGGCGCTTACGGCACTATGGCGTCCAGCAACTTCATGGGGTCAGGCCTGCCCATAACGTTACAGTTGTTAAGCGATATGGCCGATGTTGGCATCAATGGCAACTCCAGCCAGAATGCCTTCAACGATTTCTCTTATACCTCCCTGACCCCATATATCGAAAATATCTGGCAGGTGGGGTATGCGGTTATTGCTATTGCCAACTCCGCCATAGACGGGGCACAGTCGTTACAAGTGGTGCCCGAAGAGGAAGATGCCCGCTCCCGGGCAGAGGCCGAAGCCCGGTTTGTCAGGGCTTTTACCTATTACCATTTGGTCAGGCTGTTTGGCGCTTTGCCTTACATAGGGTCTTCGCAACTTTCCGGTGAATCCCTGGCCACCATAGATAGGATGCCTGCTGCCCAGGTATATGATAAAATAATAGCCGATTTGGAATATGCTTCAGCAAACCTGACGGTCGAACACCCTTTAGGCTTGCGCTCCCGGCCTTCACAAGGCACGGCACGGTCGGTTTTATCTTCGGTTTACCTGACCTTGGGTAACTGGCAGGCAGCTTATGACAATGCCAAATGGGTGATTGATAATGCCGGGGCATTGGATTATGCCCTGGAAAGCGATTATCAGGATTTATTCCGCCAGGAACTACAAGATAATATGCGTGAGTATATTTTTACAGTTGATTTTACCTTCAACGTGAGAAGCGGAGGTAACGGAACCCTGGAAAATGATAATAAAGTTGGCCCGTACAATGGTGTTAGCGGAGGGGCTAAACCTTACCGCGGATGGGGAATGGTCGTGCCCCATCAAAATGTTTATGACACCTGGGATGCCAATGATTATCGTAGAAAAGTGAGTTTTGATGATTCGCTTATGGTAGGGGACGATATTGTGCCTTATACCAGTTTCCCGAAGACCCAAAGACCACACATTGCCAAATGGACCAGGTTCCCGGGTGAAACCAAAGGAAAAACAGCAGGATGGCGGTCAGACCTTGACTATCCCTATTTTCGCTATGCCGAAGTTTTATTGATTGCAGCCGAAGCAGCCAATGAACTGGGAAATACGGCCGAGGCTGTGGGTTATGTAAACCAACTCAGGGCACGGGCCAGGGCTGGTGGCAATATCAATTTTGATGGTAATGGTTATGGCAGCTATCCGCCTTCAGCTTCCCCGGCCGATATTGTCGGAGTGCCATCGCAAAGTGCATTCAGGGATATGGTGCTGGAAGAAAGGCGTATAGAGCTATCCTTTGAGTTTAAAAGATGGTATGATATTGTACGGAGGGACCTTGGTGGACAAGCATTTGGGCCTGGGGGGCTTGAGCCTCAACCCGGTTTTGAGTCGAACAAGTACTTGTTGCCAATACCTCAATCCGAAGTTGACCTGAACCCCAACCTGGGGCAAAACCCCGGGTACTAGTTAAGGGTATTATTTAAGCACCTTGCCCCTTTAATGGGCAAGGTGCTTACTATTTCTGCCCATTTGGTATTGACGCCTTTGTAACCAACCTGTTTTACAGTAATGTAAGTAGGTAAATTTGATAAAAGGCGGGTATAAACTGCCGTTAAAATAAGCCAGGTGTACAACCGGTAAAACCCATTACAATTGAAATAATAAAGTTGGTTACTGACCCGGAAATTAAATTAACATAGGCTCCGCCTGCCTGCCGTAACCAAAATCATCCCCCTCAGGAAGGCGGCCCGAATAATAATCAGACACTTAAAATGAAAAAAAAACTATACCGTACACTCTTAATTGGCCTTGTACTTTTGATGATATCACCTAAGCCTAAGGCTTTTTCGCAAAATGCCCCGGTAGCCATCTCCATGGGCTATCATGTAATGGCGGATAAGCAGAAATTTATAAGTTTGTCGGCATATTCGGATGCGATCACCTATGTGCGGGCGGCCTATGATATATTGCCGGTTAACTTTGGGGTAAGGTATATTGATGCCATTACGGATTGGCGGATTGAGACTTTACCGGGAAGTGGCAGGCTTTATGCCGACAGCACGGAAATAACTTCAGTACCCTATTCGGTTGCCGACCCTGACGAGTTGTTATATATACCCGACAGTGGGTTTACCGGGGCCGACAGTTTTCAATTCAGTGTATCAGACGACTACGGCAGTTCCAACCTGGCTACCATAAGCTTAACGGTAGAAAGTGCCGTAACCTTGCCCCATGGTATTCCTGCCATGCCGGCTATTTTTGCTACCCCGGCCCCACAGCCGTCTGCCGGTGGCAATACCGAAACCATTGATTGGTATATTGACAACGCGCACCCCAATGCCACTGACGTTTCCCAGGCGGGGGAAAGCGATCCCCGTCATGGCACGCCTGATGTTCCGCGTTTGACCTTGCCGCCCAATAACAGCACCATAACGGCCGGGGCGCGGGTATTTATTGGCGGAGGCATAGCCACCCCCTATACGTTACGCAACGGGGTAAGCTGGCACCAATGGATAATTTCCGGCAGCGCTACCGCCCCTGTTTATATCATAGGGGTGAACAATGGTTACCGTAAGCCCGTAATCACTACGGCAGGCAACTCGGCCGGGCAATTGCGCCTGCAAGTTCAATATGCCATATTCGAAGGGCTTCATATCAAAGGTGTACGGCCCTCCCACCGGACTGGCCAGGCCGAAGGCAACGTGGTTTTCAGGCATACGGTACTGGATGGTATGCACACGGGCACCACGGGTGCCGGCTTTGCCATGAACCGTGGCGATAATATTGTTTATTATGACGTACACATAAAAAACACCGGCCGCACAGAGCCGGACCTGTCCACCGAAAATGATGTTCACGGCATCCAGGTCAGCAGTTCTAATGTATGGATTATCGACAACCTGATCCACGGCAGTGCCGGGGATGCGATACAGATTAACGGGGAGTTTGCCCGGGGTATTTATATTGGCCGCAACAAGTTGCATTCAGACAATGAGAATGCGCTGGATTTCAAGCGCAGGTCTGATCTG
>JALSJF010000064.1 GCA_026989505.1 Cyclobacteriaceae bacterium | reverse complement strand
TGTTAGTTGCAACAGAAGCAAAAGTGCAAAAAGTACTGCTATCGCACGCAGAAAGTACGGAAATACACGAGCTCCGTATTGCAAAGCCAAAAAGCAACAAATAAAGAGACAAAAGACTACGGCAAAAGCAGTCATAGGAGGATTGGTTGGTTCTGTTTTTGGTCTTGGGGGAATGATTATCGGGGCAGGGATTGGCGCAGTGGTCAACGAGGATAGTTCCCCCAAAAAAGTAAACGTTAAGAAAAAAGCAGATACAATAATTCCCGGTCTATTCACGTAAAATAATCCGGTAGCTGAGCCGGCACCCCCCGGCCGGTGAGCCATTCCCCGCCCCCAATATTTTGATTTGGCTGGTGAAATACTTATCTTTTCGTTTTGCAGCATAGTCCGGGAATATGTTAATCAGTCAAGACCTACAATCTTCTATTCTGGAAGCCATAAAAACAAATTTGCCCCCAACGGCCTCGTTGGTTGACGCGTTAGCGGATTGCCTGAGCATCAGCAGGGACAGCGCTTACAGGCGGATCCGCAGCGACACCTTATTTGGTATTGGCGAGATCGAGAAACTGGCCAAACGGTACAACCTGTCGCTGGATAGCTTCTTTGGCCTGCAGAAATCGAGTGTGAGTTTCAGTGTGCGGTCGATTAACCTTAGCGACTTTACCTTTAAAGATTACCTTGAGTCGATAGAAAACAACCTGACCATTATCAAACAACTGGAGAGCAAACACCTCTATTACTCCGCCCGTGACATCCCTATTTTCCATTATTTTCAGCTACCCGGGCTAAGCTCCTTTAAGAGTTATTTCTGGCTGCGGTATTACCTTAACCATCCGGCTTTACAAACGGTTGATTTTACCTTTGACCAGCAGCCGGAATTACTGACCGAACTGTCCGCGACCACCCGCAGGATATGGCAACTCTATCTCAAAATCCCCAGCACCGAAATATGGACCTACGAGACAGCCAATATTACCCTGCGCCAGATTGAATTTGCCTACCATGCCGGTATCATTACCCGGGATGTGTGTGAAGAACTTTGTGATACATTTAAACGCTTATTAGCCCATATAAAATTACAGGCACGCGAGGGAAACAAGTTTACTATTGGCTCGCAGGCCACACTCGAAGGCGCTGAATTTAACCTTTATTTTAACGAAGTGGCTATTGGCGACAACTCGATATTGTTTAAAATGAACGACAAGAAAATGGCCTTCAATACCTATGGTAATTTAAATTATATGCACACCACCGACCAGGCTTATACCGATTACATTGAAACCCATTTTCAAAGCACCATGAAAAACTCCACCCTGATCAGTACCACCTCGCAGAAAATCCGCAGCGAGTTCTTTAATTCCCTCAGCCATAAAATAGACCAGGTAACCAGCAAAATTCAAAGTTACAGCCAATTATATTGAATATTATTTTATAATTTGCCGGTTTTTGAACAACGCACAATGAGCAAAACGATTTTAAGCCTGGCGTTATGGTTCCTACTCACCCCATTGGCAGTATTTTCGCAGCCCGACTGCGACCTGAAAAAAGAGGATGACAGCATTTATGTATATCTCTGTGATTCGAAAATCAGTGATTTCAAGACCATTAAAGTTGACCTGGAAGTGCCGGCCACCTTATCGCAATATGCAGCCCAGGTATTAGACATCGGGCGTTACCACGAATGGCAATATAAGATCAAAAACATTGCGTTGCTGGCCCGGGTAAGCCCCACAGAACTTTACTATTACTCAGAGGTAAGCACCCCCTGGCCTACCTCGGACCGTGACATGGTATTTCACCTTAAACTCTGGCAAGACAGCCTCAGCAAGGTGTTATATGTAGCCATGGAAGCCATCCCTGATTTCATCCCTGAAAAAGAAGGCGTTGTCCGTATCCCGCAAGGGCAATCATTACTTACGGTTACCCCGATAGATAAGCACAGGGTTAGCGTGCATTACGTGATTGATATTGACCCGGGTGGTTTTGTCCCCCCGATGATTGCCAATATGTTTGCTGCCCAGGCGCCCTGGCAAACTTATTTTAACTTCCGCAACGAAATTATCCGCCAGGGAGAGCAGCGGATAACCGTACCGTTTATTGCTGATTACTAAAACGTATAAGCCGGCTTTTCATGCTGCTGTACAGTCAAGGTTACTATAAACGCATTATTTTTGCAGCAAATTTCCTTTTTTATGACGTATAGTTTCTGGACCCTGTTCATCGGCCTGCTTATGTTACAAGGGCCAATATTGGCACAGGACAACTGTGTGCTTAAAAAAGACGATGACGGGATAAAAATATACCTCTGTGAAAATGAGGATAGTAATTTCAAAACCATCATTGCCGAATACGAAGTGCCGGCAACTTTATCGCAATATGCCGCTATTGTACTGGATATAGCTAGCTATAAGGAATGGCAGTACAAGGCCATAGACCCCCATATTGTAAAGAAAGTAAGCGATACGGAACTTTACTACTATACCGAAGTACAAGCCCCATGGCCGGTAAACAACCGCGACCTGATATTTCATCTGAAGATGAAACAGGATGTTATCAACAAAACGCTAACCGTTGAACTAACCGAAATACCCGACTTTCTGCCCGAAAAAAAAAATGTGATCAGGATCCCCAAAGCGCATTCGCTCCTTACGGTTACCCCCGCCAGCAAGGGCCATGTGTACGTACGTTATGTGCTTGATATTGACCCCGGAGGGGCTATTCCTGCCTGGATTGCCAATATGTTTGCTGCCCAGGCGCCCTGGAATACATTTAATAATTTCCGTAACAGGGTAATCGCGCAAGGGGAAAACCGCTCTTCGGCCCCGTTTATAGAGGATTATTGATTGCCCTTTTTAAACCAATTCCTGATTTTCTGCCTCACCCCTTGTTTTCCTTTGGCCGGTTTTGCGGGTTTATTCTCTTTCTTTTTACCCTTTCCCTCCTTACCAAACAACCAATCGAAAAACCTGAAATCTTCCTTAAACGGGTCACAGTTAAGTTCGGCCCGCCATTCTTCTTTTAAGGGGGCAAAGGCGGCCCGGGTGTAGGCAGCATAGGCAGCATCTGCATCCAGTTCCTGATAAAACCGCCCGAATATCGGCAGGGCCATCGTAGCCCCCTGCCCCAGCCGGGTATCGGTAAAGCTGATCTCGGGATAGATGCCCCCTACCCAGGCCCCGGCTACCAGCTTTGGGGTTATGGCCATAAACCAGCCATCGGCATTATTTTGGGTAGTGCCGGTTTTACCGCCCAGGGCATTGGTAAGTTTATACTGTGTCCGCAGTGGCCGGCCGGTGCCGTCATCAACCACCCCGGTAAGTAAATGGGCCATCATGCGGCTGGTTTTTACCGTGAGTACCCGCTGCCGCCCCGTAGGCTGCCGTTGGTACACTACCTTACCCTCCTGGTCTTCTATACGCTCAATCGTGTAAGGCTCCACCCGGTAGCCATCATTAACAAAGTTGCTATAGGCCGTTACCATCTCCAGTAACGAGATGGAAGCAGTGCCCAGGGCAATAGAGGGCACCGGAGGGATGTCGGCCTTAATCCCCAATTGCCGGGCCAGGGCGATGGTTTGCTCAATACCCACCTCCTGCAAAATTTTTACCGCTACCGTATTCACCGATTTTTCCAGGGCCCCTTCCATAGAGTACTTCCCCCCATACCCGCCATTGTCGTTGGCCGGCCGCCATTCGCCTTCCTTTACCGCATACCCCTCTTGCCTGGCCTTGAAGTAGGTGCAGGGTGAAATATCTTGTGCCAGGGCGGCCGCATATACCATTGGCTTGAAGGTTGAGCCCACCTGCCGCCTGGCGTGGTAATCCACATGGTCGTAGGGGAAAAACTGATAATCAATACCGCCCACCCAGGCCCGTACCGCCCCGGTAGCCGGCTCCATGGTTAAAAAGCCGGCCTGCAGTTGCTGCAAATAATGTTTGATTGAATCTATGGGGCTCATTTTCGTATAGCTACTCCCTTCCGGCCCATAACTATACATGCTGTAGGCCTGTTGCATTTGTACCGGGGTACGCCCGTGGGCGGCCTTTTTTATTTCCCGGTCTAAAAGCCGGGTATGCCGCGCCCATAAATCCTGGTCGTGCCAATGCCGGTCAAACACCCGTTGCAGTTGTTGCATATGTTGTTGCAAGGCCCTCTCGGCATAGGCCTGCATACCTTTGTCAAGGGTGGTGTATATTTTCAGGCCATCGGTGAGTAAATGTAGTTTTGCTTCGTGGTCAGCATTATATTCCGTTAGAAAGGCGGCAGCCTTTTTCTTCACCCTGGCGAGGAAGTAGGCTGCCTGCTGTGCATTCCTGTGTTGATAATCCAGCCCCAGAGGCAAGGCGGCCAGGGAATCGGCTGTGCTTTCCGGCAGCTTTCCGGCCGTAACCATGCGCTGCAACACAAGTTGCCGCCTGCGTAGCGCTGCCTCCGGGTGCCGCACCGGGTTGTAGGCGGTAGTGGCTTTCAGCATACCTACCAACGTAGCCGCCTGCTCAGGCCGCAAGTCACCGGCATGGGCGTTGAAAAAACGCTGGGCTGCCGACTCTACCCCATACACATCTTCACCAAAAGAAACGGTATTCAGGTACAAGGCCAGGATTTCACCCTTACTATAGTGTTGCTCAATACGGTAAGCCATAATAGCCTCACGGGTTTTGTTCACCGGGTAATACAAAAACTTATAAGGCCTGCGGGGAAAGAGGTTTTTGGCCAGTTGCAACGTAAGGGTACTGCCCCCCCCGGCAGAAGATTTTTGCAGCAAAACTGTTTTTACCGCCACCCGCAGCAGGCTCCTGAAGTCAATACCATGGTGCTGATAAAAACGCCTGTCTTCGGTGGCTACCAGCGCCTCAAGCAGGAAAGGGGAAATTTGCGCCAG
>JALSJF010000063.1 GCA_026989505.1 Cyclobacteriaceae bacterium | reverse complement strand
ATGATGGCCATGGTGGGGGTAAAGTCCACCATACAATTGGTATTGTTTGCCCAGGAACACGGGCTTATTGACAGCTATTACCGGGATAAACCGGAGCTGATACCCTCACCGGCAGCACCGGGCAATTCATTGGCAGCAGACGAACCCTTGTAAAGTCAGCCTTCCGGTTGACCAGGCTTTCTGGCGTAAAGGCGGGGGGATAATCCGGCACAGAAAACAGAAAAAACGTTATAGGAAGTAAAACTTGCAGAATACTGCAATAAAAAACCCGTAATTTATGCAATTGACAATATCATTGGAGTAGGTTATGTTTGTCTTACATTAAACAATTTCGCCTATAACTAAATGTTCCAGCGCTTCTTCATTGTCATAATCTTAATGTAGAATTGTGGTATTTATAGCGGGCGTGGGGCGACAATTTATTTTATCCTGGCTGTAGTTTCAGGGGAAATAATGTCCGCCTTTCCTTAATCGGCTGAAGTTGGCTTGGTTTTCTCGCATCACGCTTGACTATAGTCAAGATATAGATAAGGCAATATATTAATACCTGGGATATTGGGCAGAAATTTTGGAAGCCAAATGTTTAAATGAAATGAAGATAAAACATATAACTTTGATGTTGCTCCACTTGGCCTGGGGCACGGGATATGCTCAAGAGGATGTTGCTTTTAGCCCTTTACCCCGCGAAAACCTACTACCGGTATCACCTGAAGCTGCAAGCCTGGGTACTTACGGGCAGGTACCGGTTAGTTTATATACCGGCAGGGTAAACCCCACTATTCCGGTTTATGAGGTAAAAGTTAAAAATTTCATATTGCCTGTTTCCCTGAACTACAATAGTAACGGCCTTAAGGTAACGGAGGTGCCTACGAGGGTTGGGCTTGGGTGGAGTTTGTTTGCCGGAGGGGTCATCACACGAAATATGATTGGATTGCCTGATGAAAGTGATAATGGCTATTCCGGGGCTAATTCTATTGGTACAATAATAGAGGCAAGGGGATTTACGCAGACACAGTTAAAATATTTCCAGGAAGGGACATGGGATACTTTTGTTGATGAATTTTATTTCAATTTTTCGGGGTATTCCGGAAAGTTTATCAGGAATGTAAATAAGGAGTATGTCTCAACCCCCTTTAATAATCTTAAAATTAGTTCTAATGCCGGCAGTATGCTTACCTCGTTCACAATTGTTGATGAGTCAGGTATCAAATATTACTTTAATGACTATGAGACTACAATGACCGAGACCTTGGGGCCTGGGGATTCTGGATTTACAACTTATACATCAGCGTGGTATTTAAGTAGGATCGAGTTTTTAAATGGGGAGTCTATCGACTTTACTTACACATCAAGCACAGGCCAGTTAGGGCAACCCATGTCGGTATCTGAAACTAACTATCAACTCATTAGATATACGTCTAGTGATCCACAGTTTACACCGGCTTGCTCAATGCCAGATAGTAAACTGGTAGTTGCCCCTTTGATAGTGGGGGTGCAGCAACTCTCCCGCATTGATTTTCCAACAGGCTATGTTGAATTTATAGAAGGCGGGGCGCGTCTGGATGTCAGTGGAAATTACGGCAATACCCTGGGGGCGGTGGAAGTCCACTATTTAAACGGGGATTTATTAAAAAAAGTAGAGTTCGGGTATGACTACCTAGGCAACACAAGTGATAATTCCGCCAGGCTTATACTTCGTTCTGTTACGGACCAATCTTTAAAATACACTTTTGACTATTATAACGAAAATGACAATTACCCTTCTTTCGATATTAATATTAACTCATACTATTCGCAGGATGCCTGGGGGTATTTTAATGGCATGAGCAATACCTCTTTGATACCGGCAACAACTGTAAACCTGAATAACCCAGACATAGATATTTTTACTATGGGAGCAGCTAACAGGAACCCCAGGCCAGACAAAGCCCTTTACGGTATGTTAAAAAGGATCACTTATCCTACCGGGGGGACAACAGAGTTTCAATATGAAGCAAATGACTATTATAACCAAGAAGAAATGGACGAATGCACGGTGCCCAGAAATAATATTGTGGAGGTAGGGTTTTCTTCTGCAAATGATGGCAATACTTCCCTGCAGCAGTTGCCACCAACGGCCAATCTGGTTATAGAATTTGACCAATGTGTCTTAATTGACTACAGCCTCTCGGCAACGGATTTGACGGGTGGTGGAGAGGCATCTGCCCAGGTTGAAATCAGGATGGGGAATTCATTCAATTGGGCCAAGCAGGCCTGGTCAGGTGCTGACCCTGCTGCCGGGCAAAATGGGCAACCGTCTAACCAAAGCGAATCAGGTAGGTTGTCAGTTGTTTTGAAAGCGGGCACCTACATACTCAGTGTAGGAGGGGAAGATAACCCCGTTACCGAAACCTATGCTGCGGTTAGTGTCTCATATAACACATTGGCTGACATTGACGGGGGAGGGACTACCGCAGGGTTAAATGTAGAAACCTCAGGGTTGCGTGTCAGCCTTCAGCGTGACTGTACTGGTGGAAATGAATGTATTACAACAAAATATTCTTACCGGGCTGAAGGTTCCCAAAATTCATCGGGGTATATTCAATACCACCCACAATACAATTTTATATTCTCAGTTGAAGAGTTTATTGCTGCTGCCCCCAATGGCCCGGAACTAATTACAACGTGCGACTATTATGTCATAAGTTCGGCAAGCCAAATCCCCCTAAGTGCCACTCAGGGGAGCCCCGTTGGCTATAGAACAGTTGTTACAGAAAAAATTGACGGGGCTGGCAACAGCATCGGCAAGGAAGTTCAACGGTTTAGCTCTGCATATGAGTACCCTGATGGCGTATATTTGGCATTTCCGTTTCCCCCACCTGCGAATTTCGACTATAAGAGGGGAAACCTACTTGACAAGGAAGTTTACTCAAAAGAAGGTGCGTTGCTAAATCATGATGTGAACACCTATTCTTATGCAAAAAGCCTGCTTATAGCCTCGGGCATCAAAGTAGGCGTTAAAAAGAAAAAGAAAGGCAGAGCTTATGCAGATTTGTATGAGGCGGTAGGGTTGAATTATTATAACGATTGGCAATACCTGACCAAATCGTCTTCAACAACTTACCCCTTGGCTTCCAATGAAGCACTGACAACCGAAACAAACTATTTTTATGACAGCCCTGGCCATGATAAGTTAACAAGAAAAACGGTACTAACCAGTGACGGTAGGCAAAACACAACTTATTATAAATACCCGGCCGATTATGCCGATAATGGTAATACTAATGTATATAGTGCCATGAGAACGGCTAATATGTTGAAACCGGTAGAGCAAATTATTACCAAAACCGATTACAATAATAACGAGAAGGTACTTGCAGAAACTTTTATAGAGTATCAAGACAATGCTGGTTTACTACTACCCAAGGCCAAGAACCGCCTTGAAATAAGTGAACCAATAGGGGACTTTACCCATGGGACCCCGGTGAACCCTGTTGCAGATTCAAGGATAAAGTTAAGGAACACCTATCTGTTTGATGACGACATGAACCTTATTCAGGAATCTTCTCCCGAAGGAAACATTGTGTCTTATGTATGGGGCTATGGTGGAAACTATATGGTGGCCAGGGTTGATAATCTGGCACATAGTAACGTTATTAATATCCTCAGCCCGACTGAATTAGCCATTCTTGATGATGTAAATGCTACAGAGGCACAAGTTGTTTCGGTTACGGACATACTTCGCAACCAATTGCCGGCACCTGCAATGGTAACTACATACACCTATGATGTGCTGAAAGGGGTCACTTCGATAACTGACCCTAATGGCATGGTAGTTAAATACAGTTACGACAATTTGGGGCGGTTAATTGAGACCATTCGGGTGAAAAAAGAAGGTGGTGAAGAGACCATAGGGCGAAATATCTACCATTATAAAACATCAGACAATAAATGAGAGCAATAGCAACTTGGGCTTTTCTGCTACTTTCCTTTGGCCGGCCAATTACCTTGTTGGCACAAGATACCATATATGGCAGTACCTCAGCATGCCCTAACACCACATATACCTATACGTTGTCATATATTTCTTCGGAATATAACTGGACTGTTATTGGAGGGGTAATACAGGGCAGTAGCTCCGGTAAATCTGTAACGGTAGTGTGGAATTCCGGAGCGGGCACTAAAAAGGTTACGGTAGTTTACGAGAAAGGGTTTATACCAACGTGGGAAGGTATGGAACCTATATATGTGAATTTGTACAAAAATGTAACTGTAGCAAATGTCACACCCGGCGCCATTGGTGGCAGTTCAAGTATCTGTTCCGGAAATAATTTGTCATTGAGTATATCTGGCAATTCCGGTAGTGTGCTGCGGTGGGAGACATCAACCAATAATAGCAACTGGACAAATATTGGGGGAACATCAACCAACAGGACATTTTACAACGTTACAGGCAGCAAATATTACAGGGCGCTAATTAGTGGCGGGTCTTGTAATAATGTTTATACCCCAGCGAAGTATGTAAACGTGTTGTCAACGGTAGGGGGGGCAACTTCGGGAAGCCGTACGGTGAATAGTGGTAATAACAGTGGTTCAATCACCTTGTCCGGTTATTCCGGCTCTATTAAGTACTGGCAGAAATCTGTGAATGGGGGGGGCTGGGCTACCATAAACTCAACATTACCTTCTATAAGCTACTCTAACCTAACCAGCACTACCCGTTATCGGGCTTATGTGAAAAAAAACTCATGTTCCGGAAAATATTCAACATCTTCAACGGTTACCGTAGTAATACCCATTAATGGAAATTTTGCTATCTGCCCCGGTCAGCAATACACGTATTCTTTAACAACATCGTCAACCAGCCGGAGCTGGAGTGTTACGGGCGGTGTTATTGTTGGTAGCCGC
>JALSJF010000062.1 GCA_026989505.1 Cyclobacteriaceae bacterium | reverse complement strand
GATGAAACGCATCTCGCTTTCCGGGGTGTAAACCAGGCCGGTAACCAGGCCTATCAAAAAGACAAACAGGGTGGAGGCCAGGGTAATCAAAAAGATGGTAGATAGTTTGGAGATAAGAAAATCTTTCCGGTCCATGCCGTCAATGATATTCTGGCGGATGGTTTTATAACTAAACTCATTGGTTATGGAGATAATCACCACAATAGCCAGCACGAGTTGAAAGTAAAGGCTTACATAGGTGATGTTTTGCCAGATATCCGGAAAATGGTATAACGGGATACGCAGGATATCAATGTTGTTGCCAAAGTTGGCCCCTTTGCCGGCCAGCCATTTTAAAAATTCCATACCACTGGCGGTAATCAGGCCCAGGGTTAGAAAATAGAGGATAATCAGCACCCAGAAGGTACGGTAATGGCTAAGTTTCTTAAAATCAATTTTAGCTAACCTGATCATGCCGATTCTTTTAAGATTTCCAGAAATTGCTTTTCCAGGGTTTTACGGACGGTGACCAGGTGGGAAGCAATAATGCCGTGGTCAACCAGCAATTTGTTCACTTCTGTGGCACCATGGCCATCGGCCAGGGTAAGCACATATTTGTCCGGCCCTTTTTTTACCGACCGGATAAACCCGGCCTCTTCCAGGAGGTTATCCAGGGGCTCCCCGGCCATCACTTCTACGGTTTCCTGGCCCTGGCTTACCTCGGCAACTTTACCGGAGTAGATTAGCCGCCCCTGCTTTAATACGGCAAAATCGGTACACACTTTTTGTACTTCGTCAAGCAAGTGGCTGGCCAGCACAATGGTTTTGCCGCTGCCGGCAATTTCAATAATCAACTCCCGGATGGCGGCTATACCCTGCGGGTCGAGGCCGTTGGTGGGCTCATCCAATATCATCACCTCTGGGTTGCACAGCAGGGCAGAGGCAATCGACAGCCTTTGTTTCATGCCCAATGAGTAGGTGCGGAACTTGTCCCCTTCGCGGCCGCTGAGGCCTACCTGGGCTATTACTTCGGCAATGCGGCTGTAGGCAACGCCTTTAATATCGCACACCAGCTCCAGGTTTTTCGTGGCCGACAGGTAAGGGTAGAAGATGGGTGTTTCCAGGATGGCCCCGATGTTTTTGCGGTGCTCCTTGGTAGGTGTTTCGCCAAACCAGGTGTAGCTACCGGAGGTTTTATTGATGACATCCAGGATCATCCCCAGGGTGGTGGTTTTACCGCTGCCGTTGGGGCCGAGAATACCAAAGACCGTGCCTCTCGTTATTTCCAGGTTGAGGTCCTCTACGGCTTTTATGCGGCCGTAATGTTTGGTTAACCCCGTGGTGGTTAGTATAGTGTCCAAATGTTATAGTTTAAAGTCATTTACTTCCCTTATTTTATTTACCAGTTGGCTTACATCGCCAACCGGCATGCTGCCCAGTACATCAATGGCAGTAAAGCTATCCTCCTCGTCCATCATCAGAAAGAACCCTTCAATGTCATCCCCGTCTTCCAGGATATACACACCTATATCGTAGCCTTTGCTTTTGATGATCATCAACTCGGCAAAGCCGTGGCCCTGTAAATCGGCCTTTAAGGAGGCCAGGGCATGGCGGTCAAACGCATTCTCCTGTTTATTGATGCGCAGCACCTTTATCTTCTCAATATCGCGGACCATACGGGCAAACTCCGGGTCATCGTCAATATTGAGCATGTTAAGCGTACTATGATAGAACATCAGCACCAGGGCCCCGGGGTGCGCTGCCGACAAGGACCGCATCACCTTGCTTTGTGGCCGGGCCAGCAGGGGCAGGATAAGCAATAGAATTATGGTGGCAGTTTGTTTCATCGGCAGTTAAACTAAAGAATATCGTGGAGAATACACCTCCCCACGATAATTCTTTTGTTATCAGTATTACGGTTAATGAAAGTTACGGTGGTTTTCAGCGAGGTAGGACAAGTCTTGCATGGACAGCCTGCCCTTGATACTTAGCAGGGTGAAATGGTCTTTTTCTTCCGCCAGGATAAGCATATTACGTAGCTCGTCTTCATTCCCCTGGGCCATTATATTAACCCGTTCGCGGCCGTCTCTTACCGTGACCAGGTCTTCATACCCGTCTTTGGTCAGGTGGTGCCGCAAGGAGGTCACTTCGTCCCGGCTCAACCCGGCTTCATAGTAGGGTACCTGCAAAACCTGCATAGATTTAATCCCTGCGGCTACATTGGCAAATGCCCGGGCATCAGGGCTATCATCGTACTTGGCCAGGCTGGCCAGGAAACCGAACACGGGGCCGTTGATGCTTACCTGGGTTACGTGCCGGTTGTTAGCATACTTTTGTTGAAAGTTAGCGACTACTTTGCTTTGTGCCCGGCCGGCAAAAGGCAGCAGGGCAAGCAACATCATTGTTGTTAGCTTTTTCATGGTATTTGAGTTTTTGTGTTGTTATGGATGGTTATTTGTGCTCTGCGCTGTCGATCATTTCAAGGTGTTCAAAGCCCTGAATGGCCATGGAGTGGGAAAGCCTGGAAATCTGCTTCAGGTCGATATCGCCTGTCAGGGTCAGCAGAAAGAACTCGCTGTTGCCATGCATAATCATTACCAGTTCGGTAATTACTCCGTCTTTTTCCCGGATGAGAAACTTCATGTCATTGTCTTTGTCTTTAATCGACATCAACTCGTCATATTCTTTGGTGGGAATCAATTCGAAGGCTTCGTCATAGAGTTGGCTGGCTTCTTCTTTGTTGATGTCATCTTTGGCCAGAATACGCAGGCCTTTTACATTAGCAATAGCCTCCAGCAGTTCTTTGTCTTCCTCCTCCTCAGCATCGAGGTTGGCAAACAGGCCGAACATACGTGAGGTAATGGTTACATGGGTATAGTCCTCATCATCTTCATATTGGCTGAAAAATTTGCTGATGGCATCCTGGGCAAAGGCCAGGCTGCTCAGGCTGATCAACATCATGGAAATTAATATCTTTTTCATCGTTTTATATTTTTCGGTTGCTTAATTTTATTTTCGGCTTCACTTAATATGCCTATGCGCTCAGCTTGCTTACGGCCGGTGTGCAATTTTTCGGCAATGAGCAAAAAGGCCTTTTTCGTTTCGGCATAGGCTTCTTCCGGGGTTTTGTACGTGTCTTCTACCAATAATGTGGGCGGTTTTTCACCTTCCCAGTACTCCATGCGGAAGACCAGGGAAGCGGTGATGATGACCAGTATTACCGCGGCTACCCGCAAATAGTTTTTCCAGGGCGCATAGGTGTTGGTTACTGCCGCGGCCTGTTCTTGCTTAATCCGGGCAAGCACGGCCTGGTCAAATTTTTCATCCAGCCCTGCCTGTTTTTGTTGCGCAAAATAACGGAAGAGCCCTGCGGCTTTCTGCATCCGGGCAGGCACCCTGCCGGAGTTGAAAAACGCCTTTAGTTCTTCTTCTTCTTCAACAGTGCTCACACAGTTCCAGTAACGTTCGAGCAGCAGGTTAATTCGCTTCAAGTCCATAGGCGTTGATTTTCAGCAAGTTTTCGCGTACAGCTTTCCTTGCCCTGAACAAATTTACTTTTACATTATTGGCATCCAGGTTAAGGATAGCCCCAATTTCTTTGTAAGAGAACCCTTCAATATCCCTTAGCTGGATAATCTGCCGTTGTTTCTCCGGCAGCTTTGCTATGAAATGGTGAATATTCTCCATGGTATCGTCTATTTCCGTTCGTTCCTCCGGGGAAATGGCCGGAGCGCTTAAATTATAGGTCACATCTAACCGGCTGTTATTAAACTGTTTCGATTTCAGCCGGTCGAGGGAGAGGTTGCGTACCACCCGCATGCACCAGGCTTCCATATTTAAATAGGTGTGCATCTCTGCGCGTTTGTTCCATACCCTGATCATGGCCTCCTGTACAATATCTTTGGCTTCTTCCTCATCTTTAAGAAGCCTCAGCGCAAAACGATACAACTTATCTTTTGCTGGTAAAACCCGGGATTTAAAGGCTTCTATACTCATAATTCATCTTCAAGACGACAGGCAGGTTTAAAGGTTACAAGCGTATGCATAAAATTATCATTCCCATGGCAGTTGGCCAACACTGCCGGCTAAATTATAAATCAGGGCCGGGCATTAAGCATAAATAACTGAATATAAGGAATATAATTATAATTTATTAATTTTTTTCTTCACCTCTGAGGTTAATTTGTGTAGAAAATATTTAGCCTTGGGCGCGTTATTTTAGATTAATCTCATATTTTTGCACTTCGAAATTTTGACACAGAGAAGATCATGGCAGTTACCCGATTAAAACGTAAAGCCCGCAGGAACAGGCTCAAATCGAAAGTAAGGAAACAAAAATTTAAGATAGAAAGTTTCACCCCGGTTATCCGGCAGGTGGATGTTGACGCGATAAAAGAAGAATTTAAGGCCGCAGCAGCCAAACCAAAGGCTAAGACAGAGCCGAAAAAGACGGCCGTGGCCGATGAGCCTAAGGCGGAAGCGGCCGTAGAACAAAAAGAGGCTACACCTGCCAAGGCAGCAAAAAAGCCGGCCCCGAAGAAGAAGGCAGCGCCCAAAGCCACAAAAGAAAAAGAAGAAACGGCTGCGCCAAAGAAGAAGGCCCCGGCCAAAAAGAAAGCGGCCCCCAAGGCAAAAAAAGAAGACAAGTAAGGTTCTTGCCGGCAAAAATAATACCCACGGGCTGCCACCAGGTTTCCCTTTGAGCAGGTCCGGTAAAAGCCCTTTCTTTGATGTAACCGGCTGCCACGCCCCTGGTTGCCCCAATCATTTCGTTTAGGAGGCCCGGCATTAAAAACAGGTGGGCCTGCTGCCCATTGCATGGCACGCAGGTTGTTCAGGTAATGCTGCAGTGACGTATCAGGCTATTCCCCGGGTACTAACCCGGATTATTCATGAAAATCATGAATAATGATGTAAATTAACCGCCAAACGATTGTTTGTCAGTTAATTACATCAGGTCCTTAGACTCCGGTTCAGCGGAGTCTAAGGACCTGATGAGTGCAA
>JALSJF010000061.1 GCA_026989505.1 Cyclobacteriaceae bacterium | reverse complement strand
CTAGGCGAAAACCCGTTAAGTAAAAAGTAAAGAAACCTGATATAGATCGTATTCTAGACCAACAGTTTTTACTAACTTGCGGGTTGATTAATTCGTTTATGAAGGTCTCAACCAAAGAATCGTTTCAAGTTGTTTACTCCCTGTACCAGCATGAGTACCTGGGGTATATTTTCGAATCTTTCATCGTTCGCCTTGATGACCAGGGCCGCTTAACCCTGCAACATCAGAATATTTCTTCGCTCAATGCCAGGGAGTTTGCAGCCGGCCTTGATGACACGGATTATGAATTAATTGCCCTGATGGATGCCATGCAGCAAGAGCCGGTAGTGCACAAATTTTCCAGGAACGGCATTAAACCCAAGGAGTTTTTCCTGAAACATTTTACTGATGAGGAGAAAAACAAACTTATCAAAGGGGAGATCTTCCGGTATATGGAAAGGCTGCGTGCCCAGGTAATGCCTAAGCTGGCGGGGAAACGGGTATTTGAAATGGGCTCCGATGGCGAGCCTACCTGGAAAGAGTTGCAGGTAATGCCCAAAAAAGCTACCGTGCTTTTCCACTTCCGTAAGAATGAGGACAACACCCATTATTTCCCTACGATTAAATACGATGGGCAAAAACTTGATTTCCAGTACAAACAAGCCTACCTGATATGCAAAGACCCGGCCTGGCTGGTACTCGAGGGCCGTATTTTCTCTTTTGAAAAAGACCTTGACGGCTCTAAACTGCAACCCTTCCTGAACAAGAAATTTATTGTGGTGCCGCAAAAGATGGAGAAAACCTATTACCGTAAGTTTATTGCCCCGCTTATTGCCAGTTATGATGTCTATGCCCAGGGGTTTACGATAAACAGCGACAGAAAACCGTTAACCCCGGTGCTGTCATTCTCTCCTTTGGCGCAAACCTCTTTGTCATTATTTGATGAAGGGGTAGAGGAAAATGCCGAAAGCCCGGCGGCCAAAATACTCTTTGAAGTTCATTTTAACTATGGGCCCTATAAAATCCGGGCCGACCACCGTGACCCTGTTGTGGTAAAACTCGAAGAAACGGAGTCAGGCTATGTCTTTCATCGTATCAGCCGCTGGTTGAGCAAAGAGAAAGCGTACTTGCAATTGTTGGAAGAACTGGGCCTGGCTTTACGCGGAGGCCGCCTGACTATGCCGGTGGCCGGGGCTATTGATTGGATTAAAGCCAACCGGGAGGTGTTGCAGGAAAATGGTTTTGTGTTGCGCCAAAATGAAAACAGCACCAAACAGTTTTATCTTGGCGAGGCCTCCATTAAGGTAGAAATAACCGAAAACATTGACTGGTTTGACATCCGCGCAATAATTAAATTCGGGGAGTTTTCCATCCCCTTTGATCAATTGCGTAAAATTATCCGTAAGGGCCATAATGAAATTACGTTGCCCAATGGTGAAATAGCCGTTATTCCCGATGCCTGGGTAGAGGAGTATGGGGAGATATTCAGTTTTATCAAAGAGGACGACCCGGAAAAACCCCGCCTGGAGAAACACCACCTGGCCCTGGTACAGCAATTTGAGCAGGATGAGCATACCCGGGTGAGTATGGATAAAAAACTACGGCAACTTAAAGATTTTACCACCATTGAAACCCGGCCGGTGCCCCCGGGTTTTAAAGGAACGTTAAGGCCGTATCAAAAAGCCGGCTATGATTGGCTACGTTTTCTGAATGATTATAATTTCGGGGGTTGCCTGGCCGATGACATGGGACTTGGCAAGACGGTACAAACCCTGGCGCTATTACAGGCCGAAAAGGAAAAAGGCCTGCCGAATGCTTCTTTGCTGATTATGCCCACCTCCCTGATCTACAACTGGAAACGGGAATCGGCAAAATTTACCCCCCAACTAAAAATATACGACTACACCGGTACCAACCGGCAAAAGGATATCACCTTGTTTGAGGGCTACGACCTGGTGGTAACTTCCTATGGCATAGTACGCAGGGATATTGAAGAACTTACCTCATACTATTTTAATTATGTCATCCTCGATGAATCGCAGGCCATAAAAAACCCTTCTTCCAATATCTCTAAAGCGGTGCGCAAACTCAACGCGAAACACCGCCTGATATTAACCGGCACCCCGCTGGAGAACAGCACCCTTGACCTCTGGTCGCAAATCAGCTTTATCAACCCAGGGCTGCTGGGCCAGCAATCGTTTTTTAAAAAGCGGTATCAGATACCCATTGAAAAACAGCAGAGTGAAGCCCACACCCAGAAGCTGTACAACATCATCAAGCCGTTTATCTTGCGCAGGCATAAGTCGCAGGTGGCCAAAGACCTGCCGGAAAAGGTAGAGAACATTTATTACTCCAGCATGACAGCAGACCAGCGGCAGGTGTATGAGGAGGTAAAAAATCAATACCGTAACCAGATTTTAAGCCATATTGAAGACTTTGGGGTCAATAAATCCCAAATGTTGCTGCTGCAGGGCCTGACCAAGTTACGGCAAATAGCCAATCACCCCCGGCTGGTTGACCCCGGATACCCGGGCGCCTCGGGCAAGATGGATGATATGCTGATTATGATGGAAAATGCCCTGGCCGAGCACCATAAAATTTTGGTGTTCAGCCAGTTTGTCAAGCACCTGGATATCATCAGGCCCATCCTCGAAGAAAAGGAACTGGATTACTGCTACCTAGACGGGGCTACCAAAAACCGGGAGGAACAAGTGGAGCGGTTTCAGCATGATGAGAACGTCAGGCTTTTTCTTATTTCTTTGAAAGCAGGAGGTTTGGGGCTGAACCTTACCAAGGCCGATTATGTTTTCCTCCTCGACCCGTGGTGGAACCCGGCTGTGGAAGCCCAGGCTGTTGACCGGGCCCACCGCATAGGCCAGACCAGAAAAGTTTTTACCTATAAGTTTATTATGAGCGATACCGTTGAGGAGAAAATCCTCGAATTGCAGCAACGTAAGGTAAAACTGGCCCGGGAGCTGATTACCACCGACCAGGGATTTGTGAAAAACCTCACCAAAGAGGATATTAGTGCCTTGTTAACATAAGCATGCCGAAAACCAAAACCTCATTTTTCTGCCAGAACTGCGGCTACGAATCAGCGAAGTGGCTGGGCAAATGCCCGGCCTGCCAGCAGTGGAACAGCTTTGTGGAAGAGGTAGTTGTTAAGGAGGATAAAAAAACCTGGCAGGGAGAGGGCGGCAAGCCAGCACCGGTGCTTATCGAAGCCATTGAAGGGGCCCGGGTAAAGCGCCTGCCCAGCCACGATACCGAACTTGACCGCGTTTTGGGGGGCGGTATCGTGCCGGGCTCATTGGTGCTCATTGGCGGTGAACCGGGTATTGGTAAATCAACCCTGATGCTGCAGCTTGCGCTTAATGTGCCCATGAAAGTATTGTACGTGTCGGGCGAGGAAAGCGAACAGCAAATTAAACTGCGGGCCGGGAGAATTGCCTCAGCCACCAAAGAGAACACCTGGATACTGAGTGAAACAGACCTGGAACAAATTTTTCAACAGGCAAAAGCCCTGCAACCGGAACTCCTCATCATCGATTCCATCCAGACCCTGACCAGCAAGTCGCTGGAATCGGTGGCCGGCAGTATTGGCCAGGTGCGCCATTGTGCCGGGCAACTGCTCAGGTATGCCAAACAAACGCGGGTGCCGGTATTTCTGGTAGGCCATATCACCAAAGAAGGTTCGCTGGCCGGCCCCAAAGTGCTGGAGCACATGGTGGATACCGTTTTGCAATTTGAAGGGGATTCGCGGATGATGTACCGGTTGTTACGGACGACCAAAAACCGCTTTGGCTCTACGGCCGAACTGGGCATTTATGAAATGACCGGCAAAGGCCTGCGTACGGTTAACAACCCCTCGGAGGTGTTGATCAGCCAGCGTGAGGCCCCGGTAAGTGGGGTGGGTATTGGCGCCACCGTTGAGGGCAACCGCTCGTTGCTGATCGAAATCCAGGCCCTGGTGGGGGCGGCCGCGTACGGAACCCCGCAACGGACTTCCACCGGCTTTGATGGCAGACGGCTGAACATGTTGCTGGCAGTGCTGGAAAAGCGTACCGGCCTGAAACTGGGCAGCCAGGACATCTTTGTCAACATGGCCGGGGGCATCAGGGTAGATGACCCGGCTGTAGATCTGGCCGTGTGTGTGGCCGTGCTTTCTTCGTTGCACGATATTAGTATTCCCGATAAGGTTTGCTTTGCAGCCGAGGTGGGCCTGGGCGGAGAGGTAAGGGCGGTAAACCATATCGGTATCCGCATAAGCGAGGCGGAAAAGCTGGGGTTTACCACAATCTACATCTCTAAGTACAATAAAAACCTTGACCGAAAACCTGTTTCGATCAAGGTGAAACAATTTGCTTTATTACCGGAGGTTTTTGGTGACCTCTTCGGTTAGCTACTATTCATCAAGCCGGAACAACATAATGCCCAGCGAAACCTGGAATACACTGTTGGTCCTTCTTGAAATACCATCATTAGAGATGTTATTAACAGGAATGATATACCTGGCCGTGGCGCTGAACTTTCTATCAAGAAAATCATAGCCAACCCCAACCGGGATACCTATGTCTATGCCTTTGAGCTGGTCCCTGACATCAAACGTCATTTTGTCGCCATTCGTATCGGTGTATTTGCTTTTGGCGCTAAGCAGAAGGCCAAACTGAATTCCGGCATGGACATTAAAGTTGTAGCCAAGGTTGTAACGGGCCATAATGGGCAGGTTGATATACCACAGATCTAATGAGGCATTGAAAGGTTGGTTATCAAATGGCGCATGACCTTGATACGACAGTAGCAGTTCTGCCTGCATCATCAAAAAATAATCGAAAAATACTTCTGAGTACACCCCGGCATGGAAGGCAGTCTTCATTTTATTGTCGGTTTCGCCACCGATATTGGCGAAGTTCAAGCCGCCTTTAGCCCCGAAAATCGGCTTGGGGGCCCCTTGGGCAAACGCATCGGTACCTGCCGGCACTATGGCCAGCATCAATAAAATTAAGGTAAATTTTCTCATGGTCTTTTCTGTTTAGTGCACAGTAAATTTACCAACAAAATCTTGAAAATGCTGTACC
>JALSJF010000060.1 GCA_026989505.1 Cyclobacteriaceae bacterium | reverse complement strand
TTTTACCCTCAAATTTGGGTCATGCTTAATCTTTGGCTCATCCTGTATTTTGTATATAACATGTTGTTTTACACTATTTTGCAGTTCATCAGCCCTGCGGGCGAAAAATTCTTATGAATTTTTCGGGCTAAAGCCCTGTTTGGCTATGGCCGCACAATAGCTTATCTTGCCATTGTTAAACTTAATTATCTTGCGCAGGCTTTTTGTCTTACTGTCATTTTTGTTTACCGCCAGCTATTGCTTTGCGCAACACCCGTCCGGTCATGCGTTTATCTTAACAGGCTGGGTATTTGACCAACAGGGGAACCCCATACCCTATGCCAGCGTAGGCCTGCTCGAGCGCCATTTGGGTACCAGTACAAATATGGCCGGGGGCTTTATGGTGCGTGTCAAAGGCGACTCCCTGATATATACAGACACTTTGGTTATCAGTTGTCTTGGTTATAAGTCGTTTAAAAAAGCCCTTAACCAGGTGCGTGATACCCTGGTGGTAACCCTGAGGAAGCATACGTATGAACTGGATGAAGTAATCATAACCAATCGTACAGCGGCCGAGGTGGTGGCTGAAATGTTCAAGATGAAAAAGAAGAACTATCCGCGGAGGAAGTTTGCCGTATCGGCATTTTACCGGGGACTTATCCGGAACGACAGCACCTATGTAATGATGACCGAGGCGGTGCTTAACATTACCGACAAGGGCTACCATAAGCTGGGCGACACTAAATTTTATCTGAATGAACTCAAGTATCTTGATGAAAGGGAATTTGATAGCCTTGATGTGCACTATGATTCACTTATTGAGATGAATGAGGCCTATCGTCTTTGGCGGTTGGACTATATGAACTGGTCATTTGACCGGACCGCTATTTTTGGGAGGTTAGCTTCGCTGGAATATCGGCTTGACAGCATAACTTATTTTGACAACCAGCCGGTTTATTGCATTTCCGTGCTCAATGGTTCTTCGTGGTTTTACAACCAGTTATTTATTCGCATGGATAATTTTGCTTTGCTTGAAGCCCGCAGGGGAGTCTACCTTGAGTCCTATGTCAAAAAGAATAAGCGCCTGTTTTCTCCGGGACACGCAGTTGATGACCGTCACAGCATGGTGGAAGTCGTACAGTATAAACCCTATCAGGGCAAATGGTATTTGTCTTATGCCAGCCTGACAGAGAGTCTGGTTGGTGGTGACAAACAAAAATCCAAACGGCTGGCCAATGAAATAGCGAGGGAGAAAGGCAGTACCGAACTAAATTATACCGGGATAAAATATAACGGACGAATTCTGGACCCTGCGAAAAACAATTATTTCCGGCAAATCGAATTGTTAATCACACATATTTTTTCAAAGTCGGCCAAAATTAAAAAAGGACAGTTAATGGATAAAAAACAATACATTTACCGCTATCCGGTCCCTTACCATAATCAATTTTGGCTAAATTACCGGCAGTTGCAACTGAACCCCAACCTAAAACGTGCCAAACAACATTTACAAGTAGCTGAAATTTTAAATAGAACAGGAAATTAACCTATTTATTTGCTCAGATAATTGCCAAATAAAAAATATGTGCTTTCTTTGCACAGCAAAATAGTTCTTTAACAAATTTTCTTATCAAGAAAGGTGGAGGGACCGGCCCTGTGAAACCTTAGCAACCCTGAAGTAATTCAGAAGGTGCTAAATCCTGCTTACATTAAGCGAGATAAGTCAGAAGACATACAACCTCTTTTGGCCACTACTTAGCCGACAGAGGTTTTTTTATGCCCCGCAGCCATTCTTGATGGGAAACCAAAACAAACAAGAATGGAACCACACAAATTTGACACCCTCGCCATCAGGACCCAGGCAGCCCGCTCCCAACATAAGGAGCATGCGGTGCCCCTCTACCTTACCTCCAGCTTTACCTTCGACAGTGCCGAAGAAGCCGCGGCCGTATTTAGTGGCGAGCAGGAAGGCTATCAGTATTCGCGGTTTGGCAATCCCAACAGCGATGAGTTTACCGCCAAATTACGCTTGCTGGAAAACACCGAAGCCGGTACCGCCACGGCTACCGGCATGGCAGCCGTATTTGTGTCCCTCGCTGCGCTACTTAAAGCAGGCGATCATATTGTGGCCTCGTCAGCCATCTTTGGCAACTCAAAGCATATTATCGATACTATCTTGCCGGATTATGGCATCGATTACAGCTTTGCCGAAGTAGATAACAACGAGAGCTGGCAGCAAGCCCTCCGCCCCAACACCCGGCTGCTGTTTGTAGAAACGCCCTCTAACCCAACCCTCAAAATAGCCGATCTCGCCTTTCTGGGGCAATTGTGCCGGCAGCATAATATTATTTTTGTGGTGGACAACTGCTTTGCCACCCCCTACCTGCAGCAACCGGCCGCCTTTGGTGCTGATCTCATCGTCCATTCGGCTACCAAGTATATTGACGGCCAGGGCCGGGTGCTGGGTGGGGCTATCCTGGGCAAGGAGGTGTATGTCAGCCAATGTTATGATTATATCCGCAGGACCGGGGCCAGCCTCTCGCCCTTTAACGCCTGGGTGCTGTCGAAAAGCCTCGAGACCCTGGCCGTACGCATGGAGCGGCACTGCCGCAATGCGGAAGCCCTTTATCACTACCTGGCACAACACCCGGATGTTGCTACCGTAATTTACCCGCATGCCCCTTCGCACCCGCAGTATGCGCTGGCCAAAAAGCAACTGCGGCAGGGGGGCGGCCTGGTAGGCTGTGAGCTTCAGGGCGGCAAGGAGCGGGGCGCCCGCTTCCTTAATGCGTTAACGTTGCATTCGCTTACCGCCAACCTGGGCGATACCCGCAGTATTGCCACCCACCCGGCCTCTACCACCCATGCCAAACTAACCGCTGCCGAGCAGCAAGCCGTGGGCATTACGCCCGGGTTCATCCGCTTCTCGGTGGGGCTGGAACATATAGAGGATATACTTCATGATATTGAACAAGCTTTAACCGCATCACAATGAGTCCGGAAATATTTTATTACGACCAACCCTTTGTCCTCGAGTCGGGCGCAACCCTGCCGGGCCTGCAGATTGCCTACCATACCTATGGGCAGCTTAATGCTGAGATTACCAACGTGGTATGGGCTTTTCACGCCCTGACGGCAAATTCGGAAGTCATGGACTGGTGGCCGGGCTTATTCGGGGAAGATGCTTTTTTTAACCCCAAAGATAACTTCATCATCTGCGCCAATGTAATCGGCTCGCCCTATGGCAGCACGGCCCCGCAAAACCCGGATTTCCCCGTCTTTACCGTACGCGATGTGGTGAAAGCCCACTTGCTGCTGGCCGAAGCGTTGGCGATCAGCAACATCAAGGTAGTAATTGGCGGCTCTTTTGGGGGCAGTCAGGCGCTGGAGTTTGCCTATTCTTTCCCGGGAAAGATTGAAAACATGGTGCTGGTAGCTTCGGCTGCCCTGGAGTCGGCCTGGGGGATAGCCATCCATGAGGCGCAGCGGCTGGCGCTACAGGCCGATGCCAGCTTTGGCCAACCGGGGGGCGGAGGCCAGGGGTTGCAGGCCGCCCGGGCTATCGGCATGCTTACCTACCGCACGGCCGATGCTTTTATGGCCACGCAAACCGATGCAGACGAACGCATGGATGACTTTAAGGCCGCCTCCTACATCCGGTACCAGGGGGAGAAACTGGTCCGCAGGTTCAATGCCCTGTCTTATTACTACCTGAGTAAATGCCTGGACAGCCATAATATCGGCCGTGGCCGCGGGGGGCTGGAGCAGGCGCTGCAGGCTATAGACACCCGCACATTGGTGATTGGTATTGATACCGACCAACTGTTACCCACCCGGTTGCAAAAGTTTATGGCCCGGCACCTGCCCAACGCCACCTATAAGGAAATTAATTCTGCTTATGGCCACGATGGCTTTCTGATAGAGACCGAGAAGCTGTCCCGGTTGATCAGGAAATTTATTGTTGAACGGCAGGCGAAGCAGATAACCGTGGCAGAATTAGAGGCCCTGATGGCCAGCCATGAAGATTTTCAACTGATTGATGTGCGCGAGCCGTTTGAGGTGGTCATCGCTTCTATTGGCGGCATCAACATTCCGCTGAAGGACATTCCCGGCCGCCTGACCAGCATTGCCCGGGATAAAAAGGTAGTGGTTTATTGCCGCAGTGGCAAGCGCAGCGCTTCAGCCATAGAGTACATTGAGGAAGCCATTGACCACGACCAATTGTTTAACCTGGAAGGCGGTATCCTGGCCTGGGCCGAAAAAATTGATCAAAGTGTAGAGGTATATTGAATAGCGGCACTCATCGGCTTTAACCCGCTTAGTTGTTTGCCGCTTTGCTGCGGTAGGAATAATCCGGGTTAAACAAACAAGAAAACGTAGTTAATCGATAATAACAAGACAAATGAACGTATTAAAATTTGGGGGCAAATCTTTGGCAAATGGCAAACCGTTGGCCAGTGCCATAGAAATTATTAAAGCGGAGCAACAACAAGGCAATATTGCCGTGGTGGTCTCGGCCCGGGGCCAAAGCACCGACAACCTGCTGGAGATCTATACGCTGGCAGCAGCAGGGCAGGATTTTACCGCCCAGCTTGCAACGTTTATCGCTTATCAGGACCTGGCGGCCCATGGGTTGCAATTACCGGAGGTACTGGCTGAGCTCACCGAAATCCTGCAGGCCCTGCAAAAACTGAAAGCACCTTCACAAAAAACAAAAGACCGGGTAGTGTCGTTTGGCGAAATACTCAGCGCCAAGCTGGTGGCCCACGTACTGCAGAACGAAGGCCTGAGTGCCGAATTTGTGGATGCCCGCAACCTCATCAAAGTTAAAAACGACTTGTCCGGGGCCGATATCGATTGCTTTCTGTCTGAAAAGCTTACCCTGGCCTATTTTAAGTCGCTCAGGCCCGGCCAGGTGCCGGTAATCACCGGCTTTATTGCTTCCGATGAAAACAACGAAACCGTTACCCTGGGACGTAATGGCTCTAATCTAACCACCTCTTTAGTTGCCAATTTTATTGCGGCTAAAGAAGTGCAAAACTGGACGGATGTCAGCGGGGTTTATACGGCCAGCCCCAAATACGTGCCCCATGCCCGGGTGATCGACCGGCTCAGCTATAAGGAAGCCTACGAACTGGCCAACTTTGGCGCCAATATCCTGCACCCCAAAACCATTAACCCATTGATGGCCAAGGGCATCCCGCTTAAAATCCATAATAGCCTGGAAAAGAACGGCACCGGCACGATCATCGACAAAGAAGGCTCACGCAGGGGGATAAAGGCGGTATCGGTATTGGAAGACGTGGCCCTGGTTACCCTGGAGAGCACCGAAATAGCCGGTAAAATTGGCATTGACGGCCGTATTTTCAGCGCCCTCGGCAGCTATGACATCAGCGTCAGGCTGATATCGCAGGCATCATCGGAACAAGGTATTGGCTTTGTGGTAGATGCCGGGAATGCCCCCCTGGCCAAAAAGGTGCTGGCGAAAGAATTTAAAGCGGAGTTAGCTGCAGGCAGCATTGCCGGGATTAAGGTAAATGACCGGATGGCCATTATTGCCGTGCTGGGACGCCATAACTATGCCCTGGAAAAAGCTATTTATGGTTTACGCAGGAACAAAATCTGGTTGCATTTGATCAGCAACAGTATCTCGGGGGCGCATATTTCACTGGTGATTGATAACCGTAACCTTAAAAAAGCAGTGAATGTGGTACACAGCCAGGTGTTTGGTGCCATTAAAACCCTTAACTTATTTGCCTTTGGCAAAGGCACGGTAGGCGGCAAACTACTGGACCAGATCGTGGCCACTTCGGAAGAAATAACGGCCCGGAGAAATTTACAGATCAATATAATTGGCGTGGCCGACTCACAGCGGGCGGTTATCAACCCTGCCGGCCTGGGCAGCAATTGGCGTGCCGAACTGGCCGAAAGTAAGCTGGCTAACCACCCGGATGAAATTATGGCACAACTTGCAGACCTGGCGCTGGAAAATATTGTCATTGCCGACAACACCTCCTCCCAGACCCTGGCCGACAACTATGTAACTATGCTGACCCATGGTTTTGATATTGTGGCCTCCAACAAAAAAGCCAATTCGGGCAGCTATGCCGGTTACAAAGCTATTCGTGACACGCTGCAGCGCAAGGGGCGCCTGTTTTTGTATGAAACCAACGTGGGGGCCGGCCTGCCCCTGATCGATACCATCCGCCACCTGCAGGATTCGGCCGATAAGGTGGAGCGCATCCGGGGTGTTTTCAGTGGCTCGCTGAGTTATATTTTCAATAATTTTTCTGTCGGGGAGGTGCCGTTTTCGCAGGTGTTGGCCGCAGCCAGGGAGCAGGGGCTTACCGAGCCCGACCCGCGGGAAGACCTGAACGGCCTCGATGTGGCGCGCAAGCTGATTATCCTCGCCCGGGAGCTGGGCCTGGCGGTAGAGCTGGCCGAAGTAGAAGTAGAAAACCTCATCCCGGAAGAATTGCATGCTGAGGCTGATTTTACCGCCTTTATGGATAAGCGGGATACACTGGATAACCACTATGCCCAGATAAAAGCTTCCCTGAAAGCAGAGGAAGTGCTGCGGTATGTGGGTGACTTGGATATCCCTGGTAAAAACTTAACGGTATCGTTGGTAAAAGTGCCGGCCGAATCACCCCTGGGCGGGGTAAAAAATGCCGATACCCTGTTTGAAATTTATACTACCGGCTATGGCGGCCAGCCCATCGTTATCCAGGGGGCCGGGGCCGGAGGTGAAGTAACCGCCCGGGGTGTTTACTCCGATTTGCTGCGGATAGGGGAAAAGTTCTGACACAGCATAAACCCTGCGGTATGGCCTGTGAAAGGTATGCTGAACCGTATGCGTTAACCCGGTTTATTCACGACTTTCGTGAATAATGACGTAAATTAGGGTTAACCCCGATGAATGCAAAATGTTTTAGCCCCAAACTCGGGTCATTATTAATTGTTGCCTTACGGTATATTTTGTATTTAACATATTGTATTACAGCATTTTGCAGTTCATCGGCCCTGTGGGCGAAAAATTCTTGTGAATTTTTCGGGTTAAAGGCTTTTCATTACCACAGGGGGAAAGCTTATGGTCAGTTCCGGGCCAGGGCTTCTACGATATGCGGGAATGAAAATGTCAGTTCCGGCTGTGTCTTAAATATCCCATACACGGCTGAGCCGCTGCCGCTCATGCTGGCATATACGGCCCCGGCCTGATAAAGCTGCTGTTTAAGCTGCCGCACCTCACGGGGGGCGTTTTTTTCAAAAGCATTACCAATTTTATCCCGCCATGCGGTTACCGGCACTGATTCCAACGTTTCCTTAAGGTTAAGTTGAGGCTTTGCCGGCACCAGGTTTTGATAAGCCTGTGGGGTGCTGACCGGCACTTGCGGATAGACAACGACAAGGTAAAAACCTTGCAGGTCAAGGGTTATATCGGCAAAAACATCACCGGTACCTTTAACGAATACCGGTTTATTGCGGATAAAAAAGGGGCAATCACTACCCAGCTTACCGGCATATTCGGTTAGTTTGCTGCCCGTGAGCTGTAAATCAAACTTGTCGTTCAATAATTTAAGCATAAAAGCCCCGTCAGCCGAACCGCCACCCAGGCCGGCCCCTATGGGGATGTTTTTGTGCAGGTGAATGTGAACGGGTGGCAGGCCAAAATCGGCTTGTAGCAGCGCATAAGCCTGTACACAACTATTGGTTTCGCCCGGAATATCGATTCCGGTGCTGGTAAAGTTGAAACTATCTGCTTCTATTACTTCCAGGGCATCATACCAGGGCACCGGATAAAAACAAGATTCGATAGTATGATAGCCGTCAGGGCGTTTGGCCACTACGTTGAGGCCGATATTAATCTTGGCGTTGGGAAAGACAATCATGGTTTTTGCCCGCTAAACCCGGGGGTTACCCTTTCGGCATCAGGTCATCCACGATGGCCTGGGTAATGCCCGAAGTAGAGAAACCGCCATCGTGCATCAGGTTTTGCATGGTAACCTTGCGGGTGTAGTCGGAAAACATAATCACAATGTAGTCGGCACATTCCTCTGCCGTGGCATTGCCGAGGGGCGACATCTTCTCGGCAAAATCGAGGAAGACATCAAAGCCGCCAACCCCACTGCCGGCTGTGGTGGGCGTAGGCGATTGCGAAATGGTATTCACCCTGACCTTTTTCTGGTGCCCCAGCCGGGCGCCATAGCTGCGGGCGATAGATTCCAGCACCGCTTTGGCCTGGGCCATATCCGAATAACCGGGGTAGGTACGCTGGGCGGCAATATAGCTCAACGCCATAATAGAGCCCCATTCGTTCAGGGCATCCTGTTTTTCGGCTACCTGCATTACCTTGTGAAAAGAAACCCCCGACACATCCAGGGTCTTCATCATCCATTCGTAGTTAAGGTCACCATAATCACGGCCTTTGCGCACATTGGGGCTCATACCAATAGAGTGCAGGATAAAATCGAGCTTACCGCCTAATATTTCCACCGCTCTGCTCACCAGGTGTTCAAGATCGGTTACCGAAGTGGCATCGGCCGGGATGATCTCGGCTTCACATTTTTTTGCCAGCTCGTTGATTTTTCCCATGCGCATGGCAATAGGGGCGTTGGTAAGCACAAAACGACCTCCTTCCTGGTAAACTTTTTCGGCTGTCTTCCAGGCAATTGAGTTTTCATCCAGGGCACCAAAAATTATGCCCCGTTTCCCTTTTAGTAGATTATGACCCATGTTGATTTCTTTCTAAATACAGGTTGTTATAAAAATTTCGCGCTGCAAAATTAGTGTAAATATCTCTGACCTGTATAAATATTCCGCGTGCTGGCCGCAGGGCAATAGCTAAAGCCACGCAGAAAATAGGCTTAACCTGCCATCAGGCATGTTTTCAGGCAAAGCCGCGGCCTATGTTTTTATGGCGGACAATCACCCAAATCACCACCGGCCCCCCGATGATGGCAGTTACGGCATTGATGGGCAGCACGTGGGCCGAGCCCGGCAACTGGGCGATAAAATCGGTAACGATCATCAGCAGGGCCCCGGTAAGGCCTACGGCCGGGATAAGCACTTTATGATTGGCCGTGGTAAACACCACGCGGGTAAGGTGGGGTACGGCCAGGCCAATAAAAGCAATGGGGCCGCAGTAAGCGGTAATAGCCCCGGCCAGGATACTGGTGGCCACCAGGATAAACACCCTTGTTTGACGGACATTAACCCCCACACTTTTGGCCTGTTTTTCACCAAGGATAAAAGCATTCAGGGGTTTGTGGACCAAAAAGGCCAACACCAGCCCCAGCATCACCAAGGAAAAGAAAAGGGGCATGTCATCCCAGCGCACATTGCTGAGGCTGCCGAAAGTCCAGACCACAAATGACTGCAACACCTCTGCCTGGCTGTAAAATTGCAACACACTTACTATGGCCCCGGTAATACTGCCAAACATCAGGCCTAATATCAGCAGGGTGGTGCTGTCGGCAATGTTTCTGGCCAGCACCAGCACGGCCAATAGCACCAATGCGGCCCCCAGGGCAGCCGCCAGCAGGATACTTACTTTACCCACCAAAAACCCCAGCGGCACCATACTGCCGGCCATCACCAACAAGGCTACCCCCAGGCTGGCACCGGAACTGATGCCCAGGACAAAAGGGCCGACCAACGGGTTACGAAAGAGGGTTTGCATGAGCAGGCCACTTACCGACAACCCGGCCCCTACAGCCAGGGCCGTAAGTACCCGGGGCAGGCGAAAGAGCAGGATGATTTGTTCCCAGGCCTGGTGTTCCCCTGTTTTACCGGTTAGAATGGCCAGGGTGTCGGCAAAGGGGATGGTAACGCTGCCGAAACTGAGGTCCAGCAAAAAAAACAGGCCGGTGGCAGCCAGCAAAACCAGCCAGGAAAGGGTAAAGGGGTGTCCGGGTTTCATTTACCGGCTAAGGTAATTGAAAATGAAAGAACAATTTATGTTCGGGCAGCAGATTTGGGTGGGCGATTTTGATTAAATCCTTAAGGATAATGTCGGGGCGCAGGTAGCCCAGTTCCAGAAACTCGCTGCCCCCTTGTGCCCCTATACGCTTATTGTAGGAATACACGGTATGTTGCCGGTATGGCCTGAAGGCCGTATAACGGCTGTCGGCAGCCGCCAGTTCGGCCAGGGTACGAAAGGAGCCAACGCCTATCCAAAAATCAGCCTCATGGGCCCGGTTAAAAACGCTTTCGAAGCTCAGCGGTAAAAATGCAGCCGTGGTATCTTGCTGCCAGAGGTAGGTAAAGCCGGCATCGCCCAGCATTCTGGCAGCATAATTCCTGCCCCCCGGCACAAACCACGAACCTCCATAAACAATGCCCGACATCACCGTTGGTTTTTCCCCGGCTGTTTTTGCCAGGGCCAAAGCCTGCAAATATTCGTTTTGGATGTAGTTAAATACCGAGTCTGCCATTGTTTCTTTGTTGAAGAGGATACCGGCCAGTTTCAGCCACTCGGCCCGGCCCAGGGGGTGTTGTTCCAGGTATTCGGCATTTAAGAGCACCGGGATACCCGCCTCCTGGATACGGTTGAACTGGCCGAAATCCCCGGTAAGGCTGTAACCCATCACTACCTCCGGTTGCAGGCTTACCAGTTTTTCAATGTTAAGGGCTTCGTCAACACCTAATTCGGCTACCTGGCCGGCCTCTATACGGGTGCGTACCGAGGCGGTGCTGATATAATCGAGGGAGGGAAAGCCGGTAAGGGCCGCGCTTTCCCCCAGATAATCGAGCAGGGGGATGTGGGTGGTGGAGGTGCAAACTATGGATTTGACGGGAGTGGCGATATAGGCATCTGCCTGCACGGCCGGCTTTTGCCCCTGCCGGTCGTAGAGAACATAGGTTAACGGTGCGGTTGCCCCTTTAAAGGGCGTAATCACCTTCACCCGGTAGTGGTTGTTGGCTTTCTCGAGGGTAAAGCCGGTAGCATAAGTAAGGGCAATTGGCTGATAAACAACATCTGTGGCTGCTGGTTTTTTTGCCGGATTGCAGGCCATAAAAAACCACAGGGCAAGAAATATCCGGTTAACTTTATTCATCCGCCTAAATTAAGGCAGATACCTGTGGGATAAAAGGAAGCTTACCGGAGACTACTCCAAATATTTTATACTAACATTCTCGTTGATGATGCGCGACAGCTCTTCCAGACCGCCTTCGGAAAAATAAGTGTCGTATTCATCAATGCTTACCGACAGGTCTTTGGGCTTATAGTTGATATAGTCCACTACCCGCCAGCCATTCACCTCGCGTGGGTTGATGGCTACCCGGAAGCGCTTGCCGCCACCACTGGTGCTGTAGGAATAGGCGAAATAATCAATATAAAAAGTATCTTTATTAAGCCAATAAACATAGCGGTCGTCAAAATCATCGCCACCCCCTTCTTCCGTAAAAGAAACCTCTACTTTATAGTATTCTTTGCCGCCAATTGTTGAGGTGCCCAGCAATTTTTTTATCACGGCCGGGTCTTTCAGCACAAAGGGTATCCTGACAAAATAAATTACCGAATTGACCGAATTGGCATAGCGGCTGGTCCATTTTTCATCTAAGGCAACCACCGAATCGTTTACCGTGCGGGTAAAGCCATCGTTGGTCAGCACGTCCACTACATGGCCGGTAGAGTCATCAAAAATACGCTTCAGCTCGTAGCGATAGTTATGGTATTTGGCCACATAATGCTTTTTACGGAAATCAAACTCGATGATGCTGTTATACACCTTGTCGCCTCCGTAGGCGGCAATGGTCTGTTCAATAATTTCTTCGGCCGTAAACTCTTGGGTACAACTGCCCAAAGCAAAAAGCAAAACAATAATTAAAACCTGGTTGCGCATGATCTTGTTATTTGGTGCAATGATAACGTATTCATCGCTAAATTAATTCGCTAAGATGATAAACGGGCGAGGGCGTTCACGTAGCGGTCGGGGATTTCGCCATTATTGGCGGTGGTGAAATCGGTGTAGGCACAAGGCACCAGGGTGTTGCGGCCAAAATGGGCGGCTTTTTTGCCGGAGGGAACCTCCAGCCACCATTTTTCGCTCAGTTTGCTTTTATAAAACACAATGGTGGCCGGCTGGGTGCCGGGCATATCCACTACATATTTCAAATAGTCGTTAGAGGTGAAGTCGCCTTCGTGCTTACGGTGGTAAAAGCCTTCAATAAAATACCAGATCATAGTAGCCGCCACCGAGGCGGTTTTCATGCTCTCATCATCCAGCTCGGGGTTATATTCATAAAACCCGGCACTGCTTAGTTTATCGTTAAGGCCGGCATACCAGCAAATCTGGCAGGCCTCTTCCCCGGTAAGGCCAAAAGGCTGGGCATTTTGATTGCCGGGCGCATCGGAAGAGCGGATGGCCGTAAGGTCAAACGACAACATATCGGCCTCGCGGATTACCGGTTCCATATCTTCCAGTACCTGCCGCAACAGGCCAATCCGGTAGGTTTCAAAATACAGCCTTTCCAGCACCTCAATGCTGCTGGTTTCTATCAGGTACGACTGGTAGGCCAGGTGGCTGTAATTGAACAGGAAGTTTGGCTCATGCACCAGCATTTTATGGATATGCGACAGGTTGGCCGGGCCGCTTTCATCAAGGTCGAGCAGGGCATCAACATTGAGTACACTGATAAGTTTTTCCAGCCCCTGGTAGGCAAAAAACTGTCCTAAGCTGATATCGTGGGAGCCACCGAAAATAACGGGCAATATTCCCTGGCCGATCAGGTATTCGCCTACTTCCTGCAAACGGCCATAGGTTTCTTCCAGGTCAACGCCATTGTTGAGGTTGCCGAGGTCGAGGATATGATAGTTGCCGCTGCCGCGTTTCAGGCGGTAAAGTTTTTTGCGGATTTCATCGGCAGCCCCGGCCACGCCCGTATTGGCCCCGCTGCCCCGGTTTTCGGTAATGCCGATCAGGGCCATGTCATGGCCTTTTAGTTCGGGGATTTTGCTGGTATTGATGTTGAGGCTCTTGCACACCGCGCTGACAGAGGAAATATCATCCACAAGGGCTTCGTCAACAGGAGAAAAAAACAGGTTAAGGTCCATCGTAAACTATTTCAGCCTGTAATTTAAAGCAGAAATCATTGGGCGCAAAAAAACAGCACGGTTTAGCTGTTGGAAAGGGCCATGCGGGCGTATTTTTTAGCCGCCAAAGTCATCAAACGCCACGTTTTCGGGCGGGATGCCCCAGTCTTCGGTCATTTTTATTACGGCTGCATTCATCAGGGGCGGGCCGCAGAAATAAAATTCGATATCTTCGGGCGAAGGGTGCTTTTTGAGTTGGTGTTCGATAACCGCATTGTGCACAAAGCCGAGGAAACCATCGCCTTCAGGGTCGTCCATGCTTTTCTTTTCTACCCAATTGTCTTCCGGCAAGGGGTCTGACAACACCACAAAGAATTTAAAATTAGGGAATTCCCGTTCAATCGCCCGGAAATCTTCAATAAAGAACAGTTCGCGTTTTGAGCGGCCACCATACCAATAGGTAACCTTGCGGGTGGTTTTCAGGGTATGAAACAGGTGGAACAGGTGCGAGCGCATGGGTGCCATACCGGCACCACCACCGATATAAATCATTTCGGCATCGGTATCCTTAATAAAAAACTCGCCATACGGGCCGGAAATGGTTACCTTATCACCGGGTTTACGGGAGAAGATATAAGAAGAACAAATGCCGGGGTTCACATCCATCCAGCGGTTTTTCTCGCGGTCCCACGGAGGGGTGGCAATGCGGATGGTAAGCATAATGATGTTGCCTTCGGCCGGGTGGTTGGCCATAGAGTAGGCGCGGAAGATCGGCTCATCGTTCTTCATCTTCAAATCCCAGAGGCCAAACTTATCCCAGTCTTCCTTGAATTTATCCGGCCCGTCCGGGTCACCGGGTTCAGGCTCAATGTTGATGTCTTTGTAATCTACTTCAATAGGCGGCACATCAATCTGGATATAGCCTCCGGCCTGGAAATCGAGGTTTTCACCTTCCGGCAGTTTTACGGTAAAGGCTTTAATAAAGGTGGCCACATTATAATTGGAGATGACCTCACACTCCCATTTCTTAATCCCGAAGATTTCTTCCGGTATCTTTATTTCCATATCCTCCTTCACTTTCACCTGGCAGGCCAGCCGCACGTGCGACTTCTGCTCCTCGCGGCTCAGGTGGCCAACCTCGGTAGGCAACACACTGCCGCCACCCGACTCTACCGTACATTTACACATGGCACAGGTACCCCCCCCGCCACAGGCTGAAGGCAGAAAAATTTTCTGGGCCGACAAGGTGTTTAGTAATGTTCCTCCTGCCGGGGTAACTACCGGGTTCTCGGTGTCACCGTTGATAACAATCTTTACATCCCCGGACTGGACCAGTTTCGATTGCGCATAAAGAAGGACAAAAACCAATAAAAGGATAATAGCGGTAAATGCTATGATGGAGGAAATTACGACTACACTCATGCGTGAAAGGGCATTGTTTTAAAGCGCTACAAATATATTCATTAAAGCCTGAATAACCCCAAGGATTTGCCGAATGAAATACCTTTATGAACGTTTTTTATTCCCGGGTATGGGAGGGCCAATTGTGCCGGCTTCCGCAACAGGTAGTCGGCAAAGTACGTGGCGTGGTGGTTTGCCCACTGTGCAGGTTTGCCCCGAACCCGGGATAGCAAAACCGGCCCGAAGAAAACCAGGGGTATTTATTATCGTTTAACGGGTTAAAACAACTGCTTCCAGGTGCCTTTCATGCGGTTGTACTTAAGGGTACTGGGCAGCGCCTGCCAGAAATACCGGTTGATCTCTACAGCAAAAGAGGGCTGCATATAGCAGTTGATGGTACAGCCTTCACATTCAGGGAGACGGCCTTCCTTCGCCAGGGCTTGCCGGGTTTGGGGGTGGCGGTACACTTCGGCCAGGTTATTATCTATGGGAAAAGCTTCTTTTTGCACATGATAGCAGGGGGTAATAAGCTGGTTGTCGGGTGAAATAACCACGGTTGATGAGCCGGCCTTGCACACCGGCCGGGCCGTATGGTTGCCCCCATCGGCCAGCAACGTAATAAAGGCTTCGTTTAAATATACCCGGGGCTTTTTCGCCCAGGTGCGCAAAGCCGCCAGTTGTTCCGGGGCAAATGCCTGGCCGGTATCCACCTCATGGTAATCAAAGGCCGGGTTAAGGATAAGCACCAGGTTGTTGGGCAAGGTGATATTTTCATATACCGGGGCTATCTGGTCGAGGTTATGGGTAAAGGCGGTAAATAAAATATCAGGCCTTTCGCCCAGCTCCAGGGCCACATCAATGGATTGCAATACGGCATCATAGCATTTTACCCCCCGTAGGGTGTCGTGCTGTTCCCGGTCATAGGCATCGAGCGAGAAGTGCAACATATCAACTAAGCCGGCCAGCGCGGCTGCGCGCCTGGGGTACAGGAGGCCGTTGGTGGTTACGGTAGTAATAAACCCCTGCTCCCTGGCCAGGGCCAGTATTTCCGGCAACTGCCGGTGCAGCAAGGGCTCACCCCCGGTAAAGTCAATCACCTTAACCCCCAGTTTTTTCAGGTCGCGCAGGTTGGCGGCAACATTTTCCAGGGTTACATAGGGGGAAGGTTGTTGCCAGATATCGCAAAAGCCACATTTGGCATTACACTTATAGGTAAGGTAATAATTACATAGTACCGGATGGTTCAGCAGCCGCATAGGGTAAAAATACGCTTTTGGCCGGTTATGCCGGGCGCCCGGCTATTTTTTTCTGAGCATATTCAGCAAGGTAGTGAGGCGGGCCTTCAGGTCCCTGCGGTCAACAATAAAATCGAGGAACCCGTGGTCGAGCACAAATTCGGCACTTTGAAACCCCTTGGGCAGGTCTTTGCCAATCGTTTCGCGGATCACCCGGGGCCCGGCAAACCCGATTAAGGCCCCCGGTTCGGCAATATTAAAATCGCCCAGCATGGCGTATGAGGCGGTTACGCCCCCGGTGGTGGGGTCGGTAAGCAGGGAGATGTACGGTATTTTGGCCTCCGACAGCAGGGCCAGTTTGGCTGAGGTTTTGGCCATCTGCATCAGCGACAGGCTCGATTCCATCATCCGCGCCCCGCCTGATTTTGAGATCATCAGAAACGGTGTTTTATGTTTCAGGCAGTAATCGATAGCGCGGGCAATTTTTTCGCCTACCACCGAGCCCATAGAACCGCCAATGAAGGCGAAATCCATACAGGAAACGGTCAGGTCGAGGCCATTCATTTTGCCGGTAGCCGTACGCACGGCATCGGTGAGGCCGGTTTTCTTTTGCGAGGCGGCAATGCGTTCGGTATAAGGCTTGCTGTCCACAAACCCATAGGGGTCGGCCGAACTGAGGTTGGCATCCAGTTCGGTGAACTCGTTGTTATCAAAGAGGATTTCGAAATACTCTTTCGAGCCAATACGCACATGATAGCCGTCTTCGGGGCTCACATAGCGGTTGTTTTTCAGCTCCCGGGTATGGATAATCTTGCCGGAGGGCGTTTTATACCATAAGCCATCGGGGGCTTCTTTCTTTGCTTCGGTAGGGGTTTGAATCCCCTTGTCTTTTCTGGTAAACCAAGCCATATCGGTTGAGGCTGTTTGTGGGTGACAAAGATAAGAGAAAACCGCCATGAATCAAGGCATTGGCCCAACTCCTGCCGCGGCCCGGATTTGCCCCGGCCTTTCTGCCTGACGGTCAACAAAAAACCAACCCCGGTAAACAGCGTTGGTTTTTTGAAAATTATGTTTATGTTATGAAAAAGAATGTAAATATATAAAAATTATTTCTTTTCCCTGATACGGGCAGCTTTTCCCTGGCGGCCGCGCAAATAAAACAGGCGGGCCCTTCTTACTTTTCCTTTGCGGATCACCTCTACTTTATCAATATTGGGCGACAACAAAGGGAAGATACGCTCAATGCCTATACCGTTGGAAACCTTACGCACGGTAAATGTTTCGCCATTGGTATTGGGGTTCCTGCGCTGTAGTACAGTGCCCTGAAACTGCTGGATACGCTCTTTATTGCCCTCCTTGATTTTATAGTAAACGGCAATGGTGTCGCCTGCCTTAAAGTCAGGCATTTTGGCCCTTGCCGCGTTGGCTTCTTCTTCTACCAGTTTGATTAAATCACTCATGATTTTATCGCTTAGATGTTGATCAAAAATTCTCTCCCGAAATTTCGGACTGCAAATATACAAGAAAAATTGGCTAACAGAATAAATTCAACTAATATTTATCCTGAAAGAAGGGCCTGCATCTTATAAAAGCCTGTGCAAGCAATGCTTGGTTTCAAAAAGAGGGTTAACCCGGATTATTCATGAAAATCATGAATAATGATGTAAATTAACCGCCAAACGATTGTTTGTCCGTTAATTACATCAGGGTTAACCCCGATGAATGCAAAATGCAATAGCCCCAAATTTGGGTTATGCTTAAATTTGGGTTTATGTTGTATTTTGTGTTTAACATATTGTATTACAGTATTTTGCAGTTCATCGGCCCTGCGGGCGAAAAATTCATATGAATTTTTCGGGTTAACACAGTAGAAAACAACAAAAAACAGTTCCACCAGTATCCCGAAACTTCCTGAAGAAACACGGTTGCCCCTGTCGGCAGTTTACGATAACAGCCCCCTGGCCGGTTCGCCATACTTTACCGCCATTACGGCCGGCCGGAAGGAGGCCAGCAGGGTGATGATGATAATGGTAAGGCTGGTGGCGGCAAAATCCTGCCAGGCCATTTCCACGGGGTAGTAGTCCACTACCGAGGTTTGCAGGCCCATGCCCACCAGGCCTACCGTTTGCTGCAACCAGCATAACACATAGCCCAGCACCAGGCCAAAAAAGGCCCCCGAAAAAGAAATGATGGCCCCTTCGGCCAGAAAAACAGCCCGTACCTGGCCGGCCGTGGCCCCCATGGCGAAGAACATGCTGAGGTCGCGTTTCTTGTCAATCGCCAGCATCGACAAGGCAAAAAAGATGTTTATCGAGCTCACCCCGATAATAAAGGCAAAGGTGATAAACACAAACAGCTTCTCAATTTTTACGGTGCGCAGCATCACAGCATGCTGTTCATCGGCACTAAGCACCTTATAACCGGGGCCCAGGGCTTTTTTCAGGGCGGCAATCACGGCTGTTGCCTGGCCGGGCTGCACGGTTACTTCCAGCGAAGTAACCTTATTGCCGTAGTTGAGTAGTTCACGGGCAAATTCAATGGGTACCAGGATATATTTTTCGTCAAAGTTACGCTCAATGGCAAACACCCCGGCTACCTGCAGGCCTTTGCGGGTAAGGGCGCTGTTGGGGTTGAGGCTGCGGGAGCGCAGGTTTTTGGGATAATAAACCTGCAAGGTTAAAAAATCACTGGCAGCAGAAATGGCCAGGCTGTATTGCACCCCCTGGCCCACCACCGCCATGGGAATGCTACCGTTCCAGAGCTTCAGCTCGCCTTCGGTAATTTTATTGGTAAGTTTGTTTACCTGCAGGTAATTATCGCTGACCCCCTTGATTACACCTACCATTTCGGCATTGTCGTATTTGAGGTAGGCATTATCTTCAATTACCTGCACCACGGCTACTACCCCGTTTTGCTTTTCTACCCTGGCCAGCAGGCTGTCGGTAAGCGCAAACGACTTGCCGTTGGCTGCTACTATTTTTATATCCGGATCAAAAGAGCCGTATAAATCACGCAGCAAGCCTTCCAGGCCATTAAAAACCGACAAAATCACCACCAACGCCATGGTGGCCATGCCCACCACCAGCATAGAGATGATGGAGATAATATTGATGAAGTTTTTCTTTTCTTTCGACCAGAAATACTTGCGCGCTATGAGCAGGGGGAAGTTCAAGGGTTATTCTCTGCTTGTCCCTTCCTCAGCCGGGGGGATATCCAACCCCTTGAACAATTCCTCTATTTGCTCGGCCTGTTCCTGGGTTTCGTCAAGGAAAAACCGCAGTTCCGGCACTATGCGTACCTGCTTGCCAATGCGCTTGCCCAATGCGCCCCGGATATGGCTTTTCTTTTGTTCGATCGCCTCGATAACCCGCTGTTTTTCCTGGCTGGGCAGTACACTTACATAAACCGAGGCAACGCTTAAATCGGGGGAAATCTCTACCCCGGTAAGGGTAACAAAGGCCGGGGTGAAGCTGTCGCGAAAATCATGTTGAAAAATATCGGCCAGATCGCGCAAGATAAGCCGCGAGAATTTATGTTGTCTTTTTGTTTCCATGGGATGTGGTTTTTGGCGGATTAAATTTACTCATAAATACACAATTGTAACGGTTAAAACAACTGCTTGTTTTATATCTACCGGTATTCAACAAGTTTTACGATGTTTGTGTTAATTAAGCTGCAGCAAATTGTTCCGATTTTTTAAAATAAACGACCCCTACCGCCTGATCGTCATCTTCGTTCTGGCGCTGCTGATAAAACTGCCGTTTTTCATTAACAACAGCGCCTATTTTGCTATGCACCATTGGCTGACGGTGGGCGAAGCCATGCAATCGGGGCGCCTGTACCTGCATATTTTCGATTCGCTGGCGCCACTGGCTTCTTTTGCTTACCGGCTGGTGGTGCTGTTGTTTGGCAAATCGGTGCTGGCTTTGCACATTTCAGGTACTTTGCTGATGGTCATCCAGGCTGTCATTTTCAACAACCTGACCATCAACAACAAGGTGTATGCGCAAAACACCTATTTGCCGGCTTTTGTTTACCTGATTTTTTCTTCGGTACATTACAGCCTGAGCGTATTTTCCCCGGCCCAACTGGGCATGACATTTATCCTGCTGGCCTTTGGCCGCCTTTTGGCGCATGTAGAGTTCCGGGCCAAACGCGATGAGCAAATTATGGGTATCGGCCTGCTTATCGGGGTGGCCGCTTTGTTCTTCCTGCCTTATATTTTCTTTTTACCCATTGTGTGGCTTATCCTGCTGCTGTTTACCAATACCCTGAGGCGCAGGTATTTTATCCTGATGATCACGGCCGTATTACCGCTTTTGGTTTCCCTGACATACCACTGGCTGGTACTCGACAGCATCGGCTATTATATCCGCAATTTTCTCATTCCTTCACTGGCGGTGGCGCTGCCGGCTGGCGGTCAGCTATGGCAACATTTCGGGTTGTTTTTGCCGTTGCTGCTTGGCTGGCTTTTGGGTTTGCTCACTATGCCCAAACAACGGAGGTTGAATAATTATCAATACCGGCTGGTACAATTGTTTTTTGTTACCGGTGTTTTGTCGCTGTTTATCTTAACTTTTACAGTTGCCGATGTGGCAACCGGGCTAACCTTGCTGGTGCCGGTGGCCGCTTTTTTTGCCACCCATTTGTTTTACCTGCTTAAGCGCCCGCTCACCGATCTGGTTGTTTCGTTTCTGTTTGTGGCCCTCTGTTTGCTGATAAGTTATGACAGTGCGTTTGTTGTTGCCGGCTGGGCGAACAAGATCGCCAGCAAAACAAAGGTGGCCCCGGAGCTTGTTGCCCTGATAAAAGACAAAAGAATAATGGTGTTGGGCGATAAGCCGCAGTTATATCAATACGGTACTTTGGCGACCCCTTTTTATAATTGGGCCCTGGCCAGGCCGGTGGTTGACAACCTCACGTATTACGACAACCTGGTTTTTATCAAGGAGTCAATTGACCGCTACCAGCCCGAAGTGATTATAGATTATGACTTTACGTGGCGCAGGTTTGTGTATCACCTGCCGGAACTGGCGGGACAGTATGAGCAAGTACGGCCTTTTGTGTGGGTAAGCAAAAAATAACCGCAGGCAACGTATCTTTACCGTAAATTTTACTTATGGCACTTTTTTATCAGGATTTTAAATTAGGTGTTATCGGTGGCGGGCAGTTGGGCCGCATGCTTATTCAGGAAGCAATTAATTATAACCTGCACGTAGCGGTGCTGGACCCCGATGAAAACGCCCCTTGCAAACATCTGGCGCACAGTTTCACTTGTGGCAGCCTTACCGATTATGACACGGTGCTGGCCTTTGGCCGGCAATGCCAACTGGTGACAATAGAAATTGAGAATGTAAATACCGAGGCCCTGCAACAATTGGTGGCGGCCGGTATTACCGTTTACCCGCAACCGGAAATCATTGCCCTGATTAAAAACAAAGTTGAGCAAAAGACTTTTTACCAACAACATGATATTCCTACGGCCGCTTTTACGGTGACAGCCAACAAAGAAGAAGTAAAACAAGCGGCCAGGCCCCTGCCGTTTGTCAACAAACTGGCCACAGCAGGGTATGACGGCCGTGGGGTACAGATAATCCGTACCCCGAAGGATTTAGACAAAGCTTTTGATGCCCCGGGCCTGGTAGAGGAGCTGGTTGATTTCAGCAAAGAGATTTCGGTGATTGTGGCACGGAATAAATTCGGGGAGATAAGGGCTTTTCCTACGGTAGAACTGGAGTTCCACCCGGAGCACAATCTGGTGGAATACCTGCACACCCCCGCCATCATTGACCCGGAAATTGACAATAAAGCCAAGCTGATTGCCATTGACATCGTTAAAAAGCTTGACTTTATCGGCCTGCTGGCTATTGAAATGTTTGTAACCAAAGATGGCCGCGTGCTGGTCAACGAAATAGCCCCGCGCACCCATAACAGCGGCCACCATACCATTGAATCGTGCACTACTTCGCAGTTTAACCAGCATTTGCGGGCTATTTTAGGCCTGCCGTTGGGCAATACAGCTTTAAAAACCCCGGCTACCATGGTTAATTTGCTGGGCGAAGAGGGCTATACCGGCCCAGCCCGCTATGAAGGGCTGGAAGAGGTGCTGGCATTAAAAGGGGTTTATGTGCACCTTTACGGTAAGGCGATAACCAAACCCTACCGCAAAATGGGCCACATAACCATTACCGGCAAGCGCAAGAAAAAACTGCTGGCAAAAGCAAAATTTGTTAAAGAAACCTTAAAAGTAAAAGCATGAGCGAGGTACACGTTAGCATTATCATGGGCAGCAAGTCCGATTTACCGGTTATGCAGGCTGCGGCCGATAGCCTGACAGAACTGGGCGTAATGTATGAAATAACCATTGTTTCGGCCCACCGCACCCCGCACCGGATGGTGGAATTTGCCGAACAGGCCCGTAGCCGGGGCATAAAAGTAATTATTGCCGGGGCCGGTGGGGCGGCCCATCTGCCGGGGATGGTGGCCTCGTTAACCACCTTGCCGGTAATCGGGGTGCCGGTGAAATCGCGTAATTCAATTGACGGCTGGGATTCTGTGTTGTCAATCCTGCAAATGCCGGCTGGGATTCCGGTAGCTACGATGGCACTGGACGGGGCCAAAAATGCCGGGCTCCTGGCGGCCGGGATAATCGGGGCCTTTGATGAGCGGGTCGCCCATAACCTGGCCAACTATAAACAGGAGCTTAAAGAAAAGGTAGAGGCCGCGGCCCGGGAAATGGAGGGGCGGTAGCTGTAACCCGAGACAATTACCCGTTCCGGCAAAACTCGAGCTTAACGGCTTAACCCGGATTATTCACGAAATTCGTGAATAATCCGGGTTAAACAGTAACGAGGTATAACTATGGGCTTCCTCAAGCCAAGTCATTACCTCTTTTTTATTCATCTTTTTATTTAGAACAACTGTCGTTTGAAAAATAAAAATATCTTCTTGTTTACGGTTTTTACCACTTGAAAAATTAACGTTTACCCGCCCTGTTTTGTTGAGTTCGAACGACTGGTTAAACTGAAAAGCAACCAGTTTTCCCCGTGAATCAAACCTATTCTCAAACCCAAAATTGATGGACAACCTGATAGTTGAGCATTTGATGTGGAAGTTCGGCAGGAAACTATTCTGTTCTGTAGGGAAAATCTGTTTTGAGGGCAGCCTGAAACTTACCCAGCGCCATCTCGTATTCGCGGTCCATAAGCTGCCGGCCTGATTCATCGGGCTGCAACGGCCAGCGTACTTCAAAAATAACTTCCTGTAAAGGCGCGTTGGATAGTTTGCTCATAGATCGTTGTCAAATTTATAACTCTAAAATACAAAAGCGACATAATAGCACTGTGTACTATCCCCTTCTTTTCATTGGCAATACCACAGGGCGAAAAATCCGTATAAATTTTTCGGGCCAGGAAAAAGGGTTGGCCACATTTTCGCATCTTAGGTTGACGTTAGTGTTTGCGCAGAAAGATAAAATCGCCTCCTTCATCATCGGCCTGCGAAATAACCCCATACTGGGGTACCTGACCATTCGGACTATTATTAATCACATTATATTTAAACGAAGCAAACAGTTGGTCGGCCGAAATTAACGGCTGGTCATTACGTTGCAGGGCTTTAATCAGATATTCAATAAACACACTTTTATCAGGTACGGTTTTCAGGGCCCCGCTGGTCATGGCTTTGCGGCTGGGTAGTTTATACATCTCCAGCATGGCCCTGGAGGCGGTAAAGGCTTCCCGTGTCTTCAGGATACCCCCTCCAAAACAGGCATCGGTTATCAGCAGGGTATGTTTTGAGTCAATGGCCCGGATATAATCACGGATAGTGCCATTGGAAAGCCAGGCGGCTTTGGAGTTTTTGCGGGCATCACTGGGCAACCAATATCCTTGCTCTATGCGGTCATCCCAGATGCCGTGGCCGGCATAAAACACGATAAGGTTGTCGGTGGGTTCTACGGTGGTAGTCAGCCTGTCGAAAGTTTCAATTATTGTCGTGCGGTCGGGGTTTTGCAGGAAGGTGATGTTTTGCGGCTTAAAGGCATAGTCTTTTACCAACTCGTCCCGTAAAGCGCGGGCATCGGCCACCGGCTGGTCGAGGTCAACAATAGCCGGGTCGCGGTAATCCTGCACGGCAATAATCAAAGCATAATATTTACGCCTTTGCAGTTCTGCCCGCAAGGCTTTTCCCTGGCGGTCGTCTGTGGCAATGGTAACGGGGCTGCGCGCTTCACTTGCCTGTACCACCAACGGCCTTGGCGCAGGGGTTTTATTGGTAGAGGATTTTTGCAGTTTTATTTTACCTATACCCGCCAGCAGGCAGCCGTTTTTGGTAGCGGTATTGGCCTTCCATTTCCCCGTAAGCTTCTCCCCGGTACCTTCGTCATAGGCCAGGGACATCCCGGGCAAACACCAAAGGCCTTTCTTGTCGATATAGTGGGTAGCCATGAGCACGGCCTTACCGTTAAGTACGGTGCCGGTGAGTTCATAGTTAGCCCAATTTTTTTTATTTAACGTTTGGGTATAAACGGTGGCCTTCAAGTCATTCCCCTGTTGCTGAATAGCAATGGTCAGGGTATAATTCTGCATGCCCCAATTGGCCGTGCCCGTCCAGCTACCGTCAAAACCTGCCCTACTCCCCTGGGCTATGGACATCAACCCCGGCACAAAGACCAGCATTGATGCCATGAGATATTTGCTAATTTTTTGCATACGGTTGCCCCTAAGGGTAAAGATAGTAAGTAAACCTTATATACCCTAAGCCAAGATAATGTAACCCATTGAAAAACAGGGATTTTTTTTGTTTTAACCCATTGTTTTTCCGGCCTGACTAAAATTAACCGGGATTTATACTTTCTACATAATTAGGGTCGCCCCGCAATACGCGGAAACGCTTGCGCACATCCGTGGTGTAGATGCTGCCCGGGTATTTTCTGAGAAAATCATTATATAACTCCAGCGCTTTTTCTTTATCCCCGATATTTTCTTCATAGAGCCTGCCCAGTTCATAATAAGCTTTTGCCCCCAACAGGCCTTCGGCATACTTATCCACAATTTGCTGCAATAAGGTAGCCGCAGCGGCAAAATTACCGGCACGTTTTTCAATCCCGGCCTTTAAATACAGAAGGTCATCGGTAAGCTCATGACCGGCAAAGGCAACCAACATGCTGTCGATGGCGGTTAGGGCCTCGGCAGCCCGGTGCTGATAGAGCAAGAGTTCGATACCAGCGTATTTTTTTAAGGCGGTTGTACTGGTATCCAGGGCAGTATTGCTTTGAATAAATATACTCAGGTCGAGGGCATCGTTGGCAATCTCCCGGCTGGTTGCCAACTTGAGGATATCCAGGTATTCCTGGGCCAGTTGAAAATCACCACGGTAATAGGCCAGCCGGGCATTACGTAATTTGGCTTCATAGCCCAACGGGGTTTCTTTCATGGTTTTGTCCACCTGGGCATAGAGCAGGGCCGATTCCCAGGGTTTACCCGCCAGCAAATAAATATCGGCCAGGTCGAGTTTAGCCTGTGCTACCAGGTCTAACCTTACCCGCGGTTGTTTAATCAATTGCTCAATGATTTGAATAGCGGAGTCTTTCTCGTTTAAATAATATGCAAAGAGCCGGGCCTGGTTGAGCCGGGCCTGGTTGGCAAAATTGCTTTGCGGAAAGGAAGCTACAAAGCGGTCATATTCCGTAACCAGGGTTCGCACTTCGGCCAAATCAACCGGGTAGGTTGTTTTCACTAAGTTCTCACGCGCTTTAATGCGGTAGAGCCGGGCCTGAATAGCCGTATTCGATTGCGGATAGGTGGAGGCGAGATAATCAAAAATAGCAATAGCGTTGGTATAGTCTTTATTGTTCAAGGCAATTACGCCTACATTAAGCACCTTGCTTCCCCCGAGTTGCAAGCGTTTATCCACTGCCCGCGCCTGAATAAATGCCCCGTAAAAATTCTTTTGCTGTAAGTTCACCCAAATCAGTATTTCGGCATAAACATCGTTATCGGGATTTTGCTGCACCAAATCATATAGCATCATTTCCAGGCTTTCCAGGTCTTCGGGTTCTGTGAGCAACACCTGAAAAGTATTTTTAATGTATTGCAGGTTTCGTGGGTTCTGGATGGCGAAGTTCATATACTCCAGGACCATTTTTTGCTTATCGTTCTGCAGACGGTAAATATTCGCGAGGTCAATGGCAAACAGCATAGGGTCCTTGGCCTTCACCCGGGCTGTTTCGAGGGCCCGGATTGCATAGCCGGTGAGTTGGTTACGCAACATGTGTTGTACGGCCCGCCTGGTTTGGTAGCGGTCAACACTTATTTGTTCAATAAGCCGGTTAATGTACTCGTTGGCTTGTTTCTCTTTGCCTTCCCGTAAAAGCACCAGGCCTTTATCAACCTGATAGTTGACATTTTTCGGAAACCATTTAATAACCTTATCAAGATATTTGGTGGCCGTTTTATAATCTTCAAGCTCCAGTAAAACGGTTAAATAGTTTTGATGGATAGCTGCAATATTGCGATTATGTTTCGCCAGGTCGGCATAAAGGGCCAGGGCTTTGTCCACTTCACCAAGACGATAATATTCATTGGCCAACTGAACTGATTGCTGCTGGCTATAGCCTATCGTTGTTGATAAACTGATAACAACGAATATAAAAATGTTTTTCAGGGTTATGAACATAATGCAACCACTATATTATTATAATAAGTTATTAATTAAAAACTATTATAAACTACTAACGCTGTGGATATGTGGATAATTAACTTCGTTGAATTTGCTATTTACGTTTGTTTATAAAGTCTTTGGTTATATGCTTTACCGCACAGGGTTGTTCACATTTATTATGCTGTATTTCAAAGGCTTATCTTTTATTATATTATTTTGTGGATAAACTGCCTGTGGAAAAATAAAGTTGATTGTGCCGGTGTATAGCAGGCGGATAATTTTTTCTTTTGTCTATAATATTTCATGTTATTGCTATTCGGTGGTTATGTGTGTTTGCCTGGACTACCCTTGTGAATAACTAAATGTTTATCCACAAGGCTATGCACAGCTATTCGGCATGCCAACAAGCTGCTTAGATTAGAAGGAAAGGTCCACATTCACTTCCCAGTTAGCGCGGATGGCTGTTTTACTATTCCCTTCTTCATCGTGGTACACAATTACTTTTTCCGGAGGGATATTTTGGCGGATATCCCCGGGCTCCCATTTCCCGTTTTCATTTTCATCAACCAGGATACGCAGGTAATATTCACCCGGGGCGATTTCCCGGAAGGCATAACGGGTAATATTTTTTTGTTCATCCACCACGTTGAATTCGCCATCCAGCAGTTGTATAACATAAGATTTGTAATGCGTGGTTATTTTACCGGTTAACAAACCGGTCTGCGAGGCATCGGTAAAGGTTATTTGTTTGTTCAGGGCGTTTGCCGTATCATTTTCAACACTTATTAGTGCTCCTGCGGGTAGAAAGAGCACATAATTTTTCTTGCCGGTGGCCGCAGGTGCCGCGCTGTTGCGGGCCGTACCCCGGCTAAACCCTCCGGATAAAGCGGCCCGCGCCTGTGCTTTATCTATAGGCTTCCTGGTCAACGAATCTAAGAGTGGTTGCGGCAGGTCAATGGTATAAGTAAAGAGGTTTTCCAGGGTGTCGTACGTATAGGTGATGTTGTCGGCTACCGGATAGTATTCAAGGCTATCTCTTTTAATGGCCAGGCTGTCCATAATAAATTGCTTTAAGGGCTTGGTAAACTTTAGGGTACCGGATAGTTTTTTTCGTGTTTTGGAAGCTTTTGGTTGGCTCATGTTAAGTTTAAATTTATCGGGTTTACGGGTTGTTTCCGGAAATTTGAGGTAAAAAGTATCCTGGGCGGACATACCGAGGGAATCGTAAATGGTGGCATATACCGGCAGGCTGTCTTGAATGGCAAAAGTTTGGTAAATCTTCAGGCCCTGGTGGCCATCATCAAATTTATAAACCAGGGTGCTGTCGTTAGCGGCCTGTAGCTTAGCTCGGGTAATATACTTGTTTGCCGAAAGCAGAAAATACCTCCCTGATACGCGTGTACGGATTATTTTCAGGGTATCGATATTCAGGTTGTAGAGTTCCAGCGTATCGGCTATCAGCGCGGTATCGAGGTTGATGCTGTGGGTAAGGTAGGCATAGGCTTCCCGGTCTGATTGACAAACCAGGTCTTTGTTATCATCTTTGAAGGCATAGAGTTTGTATTCACCCTCTTTGAGGTTGCGGAAGGTATAGGCCCCGGCCTTGTTGGTTTTGGTAAAGTAATAGGGGGGTCCGCTAAATATGTCCAGGGTATCGGCAATGGGATATAACCCCACCGTGGTATTATCTGCCGGTTTTTTGGTCATCAGGTTA
>JALSJF010000059.1 GCA_026989505.1 Cyclobacteriaceae bacterium | reverse complement strand
TACCCTCAAATTTGGGTCATGCTTAATCTTTGGCTCATCCTGTATTTTGTATATAACATGTTGTTTTACACTATTTTGCAGTTCATCAGCCCTGCGGGCGAAAAATTCTTATGAATTTTTCGGGTTAATGGAAGTTTTTTAACCTGTCTGTTTCCCCCGGTACAGACGGTAGTCATCCGGGGTGTCAATATCAACAAAAAAATGTTCGCTGGTAACAGGCACCTGCACTACGGAAACGCTATTGGCTTTTACTACCGGTTTGCAGCCATCACCGGCAGGCGCAGCCAGTAGTTCCTCCTTAAAATGACGCGAAAACAGGACGGGATTACCCCTCATCCCTTTCCTTACGGGTATAAGTATTGATTTGTTTTTTATGGATAAATAATTATTAATCAATAAATTATAATCTTCCGATTGTAACAAAGGCATATCCGCCAGGCAGATAAGGTAAGCCTCAGCCTGGGGGCTGGCATGCCGTATCCCCAACTGAATAGAGCCGGCAAGTCCTGCCTCGGCCCGGGGGTTAACAAGTACCTGTAACCGCTCACGGTTGGCAATGGTGCCGGGTATCCCGGGGGCCTTGCCGGTAACCAGCAATAGTTCACCTGCCTTGCTTTGCTGCAGGTTGTGCAGCACGGTGCCCAGAATAGTAGATGCACCATAGGGCAGCAATAATTTGTTTTGCCTGCCCATACGGGTAGAAAAACCGGCTGCTGGAACAATGGCTGCGATCATGGTGCTAAGTTAGCAGGAAGAATTGTAAATTCACCTGCCTGCAAACCGTTAAGCCTTGCCTGGGGATGGTTTATCATATTCTGTTGACGAAAAAGGCATTTTGTTTGTAGCATTGACTATCAATTTAAACTACTATCCCTATGCATTACCTTTTGTCGTTTATCGGAGTATTAACCTTTTCTTTTGCCGCTGTTGCCCAGGAAAAACCCTACTTTACCAACCTGGATGTATTTGAACTTGAATGGGCCGCCAATCCGCAGATTTCGCCCGATGGCAGCCTGGTGGTTTATAACCGTCATGGCATGGATATCATGCATGACCGCAGGCAGTCACGGCTGTGGCTGATGAACAGAGATGGCAGTGGGCACCGCAAGCTCACGGTATTCGATAAAAATGAGGGCAGCGCCCGGTGGTCACCGGATGGCAGCCGTATTGCCTTTGTTACCGCTACGGATGTGGGGGCGGAAATACATGTATTCTGGGTATCATCGGGTCGGATGGCCCGCATTACCTCCCTGGAGCGCCCGCCCCGGGGGTTGCGCTGGTCGCCTGATGGCAAGCAAATTGCCTTTGTGATGCTGGTGCCGGAGCCGCAACCCTATTTGGTTAAAGCGCCAAAGAAACCCAAAGGCGCCCAATGGGCCGAACCTCCCCGGGTAACTACCCGCCTGAAGCATGAAGCCGATGGGACCGGCTATACCGAGCCGGGCTATGCCCAGATTTTTGTGGTGCCGGCCATTGGCGGTACCGCCCGGCAGGTCACCACCGGTGAATTCCAGCACAACCGGGCCCCGGAGTGGTCGAAAGATGGGCGGCAATTGTTTTTTGCTGCCAACCGTAACCAAAACTGGGCGTATGAAACACGCAATTCGGAAATATACAGTGTAACCCTTGCTACCGGGAAAATCACCACCCTTACCAACAGGAACGGTCCTGATTTTGGCTTGGCAGTATCCCCCAAAGGCGATAAACTGGCCTACCTCGGTTATAATGACAAGGTGCAAACCTACCAGGTCAACCACCTGTACCTGATGGATGCCGATGGCCGCAACAAACAGGAAATCCCGCTCAACCTCGACCGGAGCCCCTACAACCTGACCTGGGATGCCAAGGGCCAGGGCCTGTATTTTATGTATGATGACCAGGGCAACAGCAAAATAGGCTACGTTACCCTTAGGGGTGATTTCAAAAAGATAACAGACAATGTTGGCGGTACGGTAATTGGCCGGCCGTACAGTGGCGGTTCTTACACCGTAAGCCAAAACGGCACGTTGGTTTATACACAAACAACCCCGTATCACCCTGCCGACCTTGAATTAATCGACAAAGGGACAAGGATAAGGCTGACACGCCTGAATGCTGATTTATTGCCCTACCGCCAACTGGGTGAAACCCATGAACTGTGGTGGACGTCAACGGTTGACCAGCGCCAGCTCCAGGGCTGGTACGTAACCCCGCCAGATTATGACCCCGGAAAGCAATATCCGGTTATTGTAGAAAACCATGGCGGCCCGATAGCCAATTATGGCGACCGCTTTAGCCCGGAAATACAATTACTGGCGGCTGCCGGTTACGTGGTATTCTACCCCAATCCGCGGGGCAGTACCAGTTATGGCGAAGAATTTGGCAACTTGCTCTACCATAATTACCCCGGGGATGACTATCAGGATGTAATGGATGGGGTAGATGCCCTGATTGCCAAAGGTATTATTGCGGCCGACAGCCTCTACGTTACCGGGGGCAGTGCCGGGGGGATTATGACAGCCTGGATAATTGGCAAGACCGGCCGCTTTAATGCCGCAGCGGTAGTAAAACCGGTAATGAGTTGGTACAGCAAAACCCTGGTGGCCGACAATTATTTCTACTATTATGATTACCGCTTTAAAGGCAAGCCGTGGGAAGAGCCGGAACATTATTTAAAATATTCACCAATCTCGCTGGTGGGTAATGTTACCACCCCCACGCTGGTGATGGTGGGTATGAATGATTTACGCACCCCGCCATCGGAGGCCAAGCAGCTTTACCATGCCCTGAAAGTGCGGCAAATACCTACGGCTTTGGTGGAAATTCCGGGGGCTTCCCATAACATTGTTAACCGCCCCAGCCAGATGATTGCCAAAACAGACCACATCCTGGCCTGGTTTGCCAAATACAGGAAGTAGCCCCCGGCTTAAACATCAAAATCAACCTGGCGGATTTCCGGCTGGCCTTCCACGGCAAAAGTAAAGATGTCGTGGCGGGTATAGTGGCCGTTAACATCAAAATCCATTTTGCTGCGGATTATTTCGTCCAGATCGATTTCCGCGGTAAGCAGCCCTTCTTCATCATACAAGGGGCCGGCCAGTACCTTACCGAGGGGCGAGATGATGGTGCTGCCGCCCCGCGACAGGGTATGGCCACGGTCTGTGGGGATGGTTTGGCGCAGGTCGTCAGGGTAATCGTCCTGGGTGAAATACTGATTGCAGCCAATAACATAGCAGCGGCCTTCACAGGCCACATGCTCCATGGTTGACTGCCAGGTGTCCCGGGCATCGGCTGTGGGGGCGAGGTAAAGTTCAACCCCTTTGCTGAACATGGCCATGCGGGCATGGGGCATATAATTTTCCCAGCAAATCAGGCCGCCAATTTTGCCGAGGGGCGTATCAAAGGTAGTTAGCGTTGTGCCGTCACCTTCACCCCAAACCAGCCGTTCGGCAGCCGTAGGCTTTATTTTACGGTGTTTGCCGATAAGTTCGCCCGTAGGGGAAAAGTAAAGCAGGGTGCAGTACAGGGTTTTGTTGGTGTCATCGCGTTCGGTAATACCCATAACCAGAAAGAGGTTGGCCTCTTTGGCCATTTGGCCGAGGCGTTCGGTATGCCGGCTGGGTACCTGCACGCTGTTCTGCCAGTAACGCTTATATTGGTCACGGCCGGCTTCGGTACGGCTGCCAACCACGGTACCAAAGCCCAGGCCACTGGGGTAGCCCGGGATAAAAGTTTCGGGAAAAACCAGCAACTTAACACCTTGCCCGGCTGCTTCCCTGATAAAGCCAGCGGCTTTGTCTATGGTTTTTTCAAGATCAAAAAATACGGCTCCGGCCTGTACACAGCCTACTTTAAATTTGTTGATGCGCTTCATGTTTAATTCTTATTGGTGTTGACAAAAATAAACTTATTACCCAATGTTTCTAAGTACCCGGTTTTGCCCGTTTCGTTCAGGTGAAAGGTGAGCATAGCCTTGCCATACCATTTGGTGGCAAAGATGACCCGGTAGGTATCGTAATGCCAGTGCTCCAGGCTGCCGGTTACAAAGTTGTTCAGCGTAAACTGCAGGCCTTTATCGCCCTCGCTGATGGTGATGGTGCCGAATTGTGGGTTTTGGTAGTTGCCAACAATCATAGCCGGGGTTAAGGCAGGGGTGGTGCCGTTCACTCTTGGGGGCTCTTCCTGCACCGCACCTGCATGTAATTCATCATAGAGGGTTTTAAAATCACTACTCCAGTCGCGGGTGATCTTACCGTCAATGGCCAGGTCGAAAACGGTGTACATAATGGCATGCCGCAACTCTGCATGATCGAGGTTGCCCATTACATATACGCCTACGTTCTCTTCCGGCAGGAGCCCGGCCAGGGCCACCATGCCCGGCAGGCTACCGGTATGAAACTGCACCATCCGGCCGCGGTAATCATGCTGAAACCATCCCAGGCCGTAGGTAGTCCAGTGTGGCCTGGTCAGCGCCATGGTGGGATAAAATTCCCCAGGCGGAATAATTTGCTGGGGGGTGAACAGCTCGTTAAAGCTGGCGGGCCGGATAAGGGTATCCCCGTTAACCACCCCCTTATTTAATAGAAACCTGATCCATTTACCCATATCGCTGATGCTCGACCACATAGAGCCGGCCGGGCCAATCGCATCGGCTACGGCCTGGGCAATGCCGATAGTCCTGCCTTCGTAGTCTACGTGTGCCCGGGCAATATTTTGCTTGTCTTTAACCGATGCATAGAACGGATAGGTTTCCAGCATGGCCAGGGGGGCATATAGCCTTGTCTGCAGGAATTCGCCCCAGGGCAGGCCCGAGGCCCTTTCAATTACCCGGCCTGCGGCCAGGTACATCAGGTTCTGGTAAATAAAGCCGGCCCGCAGTGAGTAGGAGGGCTCCACTTCGCGCATCTTATACAGGGCGCTGTCACCACTGATTTGCATCCAGCTCCACAGGTAGTCGGTATTGCCGATGCCGGTACGGTGGGTAAGCAAATCACGGATGGTGATCTCGCGGGTGATGTAGGGATCGGAGAGCTGAAATTCCGGCAGGTAATCGATGACGTGGTCATCCCAGTTTACCTTGCCTTCATCTACCAGCATGGCCAGAGCTGCGGCTGTAAAGGCTTTGGTGGTAGAAGCACAAACAAACAGGGTATGTTCATCTACCGGCCGGGGGTCGTCCAGGTTACGGACACCATAGGCTTTGGTAAAGACAATTTTGCCGTCTTGTACCACGGTAACGGCCAGACCCGGAGGGTGCCAGGCTTTCAGCGAGGATGTAATATAGCTATCGAGTTGTTTGACTTGTTTGGGCGTTATTTGCGCGGCAGCCGTCAGGGCAGCGGCCAACAGCAGGGCGAGGGCAGGCAATCTTGTCTTCATAGCGTAGCATTAAGGCCGGCAAGTAAACGAATATTGGCCGGTAATGCAAGGCCTGATTTGATTAGTGGTGGCCCGTCTGAGCGATGCTCTTTGGCTATCCGGCCGGTAAAAATGGCTTTTTCTGTGTAATTTTGTCTGTATAGCTTAACGCATGGCCTTTATCCTGTTTATTATCCTGCCCTGGTTAGCGGCCCCGTCAACAGCCGGTAACCATGCTGTATATGTGTCGGTGCTGGAGATAAAACAGGCGCCAGGTGCCGGGGCCGAACTGAGCATCAAGGTTTTTACCGATGACCTGGAAGATGCCGTTTTTAACCAATCGGCCCGGAGAATTGACTTACAAAATGGCGATTGCAGCCGTTATCATGAGGAGGTGGCCCGTTATTTCCGGGAACACCTGCAGTTGGTAATTAATGGCAAGACGATGGCTTACGACTATTTGTCCTGCGAGATTAACGATATTTCGGTGTGGTTTACTTTTCACCTGCAAGCCCCGGATAGCTGGTCGGCAATAAATGTTAAGGCCGATTATCTGATGGAGCTATTCCCTACCCAAAACAACATCGTCAGCATAACCTATCATGGCCACAAGCGTATGTTCCGGTTGCGTAAAGGCGCTACTAAGGCGGTGGTAAGTTTTTAATGCAGGACTGGTAGCGGTTATTTTTTGGTGAATAAATCGAGCAGAACGCTGGTATTTACCGCTACCGCAGTTTTTATTGACGTTTCCGGTGCCGGAAAATAGTAGGGCGAATGCAGGCCGGGTACATTGCCGGAGGCCAGCCTTTCGGCCGGGGCAGTGCCCAACCAATACAATACGGTAGGTACTTTTTCTGCCGTCTGACCGTACATGGAAAAGTCTTCCCCCACCATGAGCGGTTCGGCATACACCACGTTGTCTTTGCCGATTACCTGGCTGGCAGCGGCCGTCATGATGTCCACCAGGGCTTCGTTATTATAATTGGCCGGGGTAAACTCATCGGGGAAGGTAATCTCCGGCAGCAGGTCGTCCGGCACTCCGCTGGCTTTCGCCACTCCGTAGGCAATCTCCTCGATGCGTCTGTGCACCATTTGCCGAACCTCTTCATTAAAAGTGCGCAGGGTGAGCTTCAGGGTAACATGGTCGGGGATGATGTTGTGTTTGATACCGCCTTCAATAGCGCCTACGGTAATCACGGCCGATTCGGTGGGCTTAAGGTTACGGCTGACAATCGTTTGCAGTTCCATGACCATCATGCTGGCGGTAACCACCGGGTCTATCGACATGTGCGGTGAGGCCCCGTGGGCACCAACCCCCTTTACCAGGATATCCACACTTTCGGTGGTGGCCATGGTGTAGCCTTTGCCAAAGCCTACCTTGCCGGTTTCAATGGTGGGGCTGCAGTGCATGCCCATGCCGTAGTCGGGTACACCAAATTTTTGGTAGAGGCCAGCCTGCAACATCAGGCGGGCGCCTTTGCCTATCTCTTCGGCCGGCTGCCCGATAAGCATCAGGGTGCCGTGCCACTGGTCTTTCATCTTCACCATTGCCCGGGCGGCACCCAGCCAGGAGGTCATGTGCATATCGTGGCCGCAGGAGTGCATGGTGCCTACTTCCTGCCCGTTGTATTGGGTGGTAAGTTTGCTTTTATACGGCAGGCCGGTTTTTTCATACATCGGCAGGGCATCCATATCGGTGCGGTAAAGGATGGTAGGGCCCGGGCCGTTTTTTAAGATACCCACAATGCCATAACCGCCAAAGTCCTCGGTTACCTCAAAGCCTATTTTACGTAGCTCGGCTGCCAGGGTGGCGGCCGTTTCTTTTTCCATTAGCGAGATCTCCGGGTTTTCGTGCCGGTCTTTATAGAATTCGAGCAGGTAGGGCATATCTTCGGCAATAAGGGCCTGCAAGGCCGGGGGTTCCGTGGCCCGGGCAACGAAGAAACTACTGCTTAAGCAAAGGAAGGTAAGTAGGGTACGCATGGTATTTTGGTAATTTAATACGCCTGCAATATACTAAAACCCAAAGGTGTTATACCCCCTGCTGCAGCGGCATTTGCTTATTTTCTTGATTTATTGCAAGTATTTCCCCGAAAGTTTAGCAGCAAGTCATCAGTCAACTGGCTTTTTTCACCTTTTTATCTTTTTTTCCGGGCGCAATATACTGTACCCCTTTCTGCCGCAGCAGGTCGTTAAAGCTGCCAATATCTTCGTTGATGATGCTTTTCACTTCCTGTGCTGCCTGCTGCCACCGGCCAAGCAGTTCATGGGCCAGTTCCCGCTCCCCGGCAGTAACCGGGGGAATGTTGCCGTCAATGGTTTGCAGCAGGTTGTAGAGTTGCCGGTCGAGCTTGTTGCGGTAGTTGATAATGTCCTGGAAGGTTTCCTGTTTGGGGGAGATAAGCTGGTCTTCAACCGAATTTATCTTCTCGATAATCTCTTCCCCCAGATCGTTCACCTCCCGGTCGTCCGGCATACGGCCGGTCATCCGTTCAATTTGCTCACGCACTTCCTGTAAATCATCCAGGCCACGGTAGAGGTTATCTACTTCCTTATAGAGTTGCTTAACCAGGGTTAATTTTTCATCATAGGCTGCTTCCGGTACTTCATCGCGTGGGTCGGCCCTTACCTGCACCGGCTGTTGCAGGGTGGTTTCGCCATAGGATAGTTCCACAATATAGGTACCCGGCCCAACCGTATAGCCGGGCAACTCTTTATTGGGCCCGGCCGGCATTACCCCGTCAGAGGCCTTGATCGGTTCGGTCTTCAGGTCCCAAAACAGGGCGTTCATGCCACTTTGTTTAGCGGCTTTATGGTTTTCCTGTTTTTTCCCGGAGGCATAGCTACGTAAGACATGGCCTTGCTGGTTTTTGATGGTAATCACCAGTTCGGTTGAGTCGTCTGCCGCCACTCGCTGCAGGTAGTACTTAATGGCGGCCCCGGGGGTAGGGTTGGTGCCGGCATGAGGTATTTTGGCCGTGCCGATGCTTTGCGTAGTATAGGCCGGGCGTGGCCGGTAAAGATATACTTTACTTTGGGCTACCGTGGCATTAAGTTGGTGCAGCGGGGTCAGGTCATCCAGTATCCAGAAGCCGCGGCCGTGGGTGGCGGCCAGCAGGTCGTTATGGTGTACTTTAAGGTCGGTAATGGGTACCATGGGCAGGTTGAGGTTCATTTTCTGCCAACTGGCCCCGGCATCAAAGCTCAGGTAGATGCCCCTTTCGGTACCGGCATAGAGCAGGCCTTCCCGGGCCGGGTCTTCGCGTACTACCCGGGCATAGGCGCCTGTGGGAATGCCTTGGTTCAGGCGCTGCCAGGACTGCCCGTTATTGGTGGTTTTATAAATGTAGGGGGCAAAATCGTTGAACTTATAACGCATCAGGGTAAGATATACCGTGCCCGGATTATGCGGGGAAACCTCGATGGAATTGATAATCCCTTCCGGGCCGGGGGACACCTCCTGCCAGTGGGCCCCGCCATCGGTGGTATGGTGTACCCGGCCGTCATCGGCCCCGGCCCAGATGACCCCGGCATCATGGGGCGATTCGGCCAGGGCCATCAGGGTATGGTAAATTTCGCCCCCGGCTGCTTCATTGGTAATAGGGCCACCCATCAGCCCCAGGTGGGTGGTGTCATTGCGGGTAAGGTCGGGTGAAATCACCTCCCACTTATTGGCCCGGTTAACAGATTTATGGATGACATTGCTGCCATAGTAAATCACCTTGGGGTCGTGTTGCGATACCAGCACCGGGGGGTTCCAGTTATAGCGGAACTTCATCTCATCAGAGGGCTCACCCAGGTCAAATACCGGATAGGGCTTCACCGCCTTTTGTTTGCCGGTATGCAGGTTATATTCGTCAATCATGCCGGTGATGGTGGTGGAATAAATATAAGTAGGGTCATCGGGGTTGAAGGCCACATGGGCGGCCTCGCCACCGCCTACCCCGGCAATCCAGTCTTGCCAGTCGATAGCCAGGCCATTGGCGGCTGCAGGTGTGGCCAGGGTGGTGTTGTCTTGCTGGCCGGCATACAGCCAGTAGGGGAAACGGTTGTCGGCATTTACCCGGTAAAATTGCGCGGTAGGCTGGTTACGCTGGCTCGACCAGCTTTTGCCACCGTTCAGGCTTACATTGGCCCCACCATCGTTGGCGTTGATCATCATCAGCGGGTTGTCCGGGTTAATCCACAGGTCGTGGTTATCCCCGTGTGGCACCGGCACCTGGGTAAAGGTTTTGCCCCCGTCTATCGATTTGTTGAACGGGGCGTTGAGTACATAAACCACATCCTCGTTGCCGGGATCGGCAAATACGTGCATATAGTACCAGGAGCGCGTTTGGATGATACGGCTGCTGTTGACCAACTGCCACGAACCGCCACCGTCATCAGAGCGGTACAGGCCGCCTTTTTCGGCCTCAATAAGGGCATAAACACGTTCGGGGTTAGCCCGCGATACGGCCACCCCGATTTTGCCCAGGGTGCCTTCGGGCAGGCCTTTGCTTAGTTTTTGCCAGGTTTTGCCGGCATCGGTGGTTTTGTAGATGCCACTGCCCGGTCCGCCACTGCGGATAAACCACGGGGTGCGCTGGGTATCCCAGTAGGCGGCATAGAGTATGCGCGGGTTGTTCATATCCATTGACAAATCACTCACACTGCTGTTATTATCCACAAAATGCACTTTTTCCCAGGTTTCCCCACCATCGGTGGATTTATATACCCCGCGGTCGGGGGTGGGGGCGTAGGCGCTGCCCTGGGCGGCTACATAAACTATATCGGGGTTGGCGGGGTGGATGCGGATGGCTGAAATGTGCATGGTCTTTGCCAGACCGGTATGGTGCCAGGTTTTACCGGCATCGGTGGATTTATAAACGCCATCGCCATGGGAGGTCATTACCCCGCGTACACAGGCCTCACCGGTGCCCACATAAATCACGTTGGGGTCGGATTCAGCCACACTGATGGCGCCAATGCTGGTGGCATTAAAGTAGTTATCGGAGATATTTTGCCAGTTAATACCGGCATCGGTGGTTTTCCACACCCCGCCCCCCACGGAGCCGAAGTAAAAAGTATAAGGCTGGCCTTTCACACCCGTACTGGTGGTTGAGCGTCCACCGCGGTAGGGGCCGATACTCCGCCAGGTCATGGCATTAAACAGGCTGTCATCGTAGTGCATAGTGGCAACCCGGGGGCTGGGTTTCTTCTTCTTCTTACGTTGGCTGTAACCATTAATACTGATGATCAGACTGAGAACTACCAGGGATGTTAAGCGCAGGTTCATAGGTATTTGGTTTTACATTAGCGTAATGTCTAAACTAATCATAAAATCAAAATAAACCTGGGGTATTGGATAAATGGTAAATAACCTATGTGAGCAACCTATTTATCCTGTCAAACAAATGACCGGCAAAAGGGGCCGGTCATTTGTTCTCCGGGTGGCGGGGCGAATTTTCAGGTAAGAGAATTATAGTTTGGCCTCAGCGAGGTGCTCCGAGACATTGCCGGGGGTAATGCCGGGGTGGTCATGTTCACCCAACTCTTTTATCCGGATTGTTCGTGGCGAGAAATATATGGCAGGCTTCAATACACCAGCCACATTGGGTACACAGGTTAGTGGCCGATGTGCCTACCAGCCGGTTATCAGGGTGGTGCCGGGGCCAAAAGAGGTATATTCAAACAGCCCGCCAACAGCGTTCTGGTCAATCTGGTTAACCTGTTTGCGTTGGTCGGCCAGTAGATAAACCGGCAGCTCGCGTGTTGCCGCCAGGGTAACCAGGCTTCGTGAGCCCACCTTGTTAACAAAGCCTGCCAGGTCGTATTGGTCCACCCCCAGCACCACGGCATCTACGTCCGGTAGAGCGGTGCCCACCTGTTTATCGGCCACCAGGTTAACGATCAGGCCGGCTTCAGCCAGGGCAGCGGCCTGTAGCCGGCCCTCGCCCCCCGGGGTAGATTCGGTTTGAACAATAGCCGGACAACTACCTTTTCTTTGCAATATGCTGAGCACCCCGATAACCGTTTGACTATGGCTATGGGTTAACAGGGTTGCTTTTGGTGCCGGCAGCAGCCCGGCTAGTTGCCTGGCAATTATTGCCGGCAGATGGGCATACTTGTCGCGGTAAGCCCGGATAAACGCCCGCCAGTCATCCCCGGAGGCGGCCAGTCCTTCGAGAAAATGGTGCACAATACGCATGGCGGGGTCTGTTTCTTTGAGCTTTTGCAGGGCCAGACGAAACTCTTTCCGGGTGAATTTTGCGGTCAGCAACTCTTGCATAATGTCTTCCAGCAGTTTACTAGAGCCACTGCTGCGGTCGTTGGTTATTTCGGCTATCCGCTGTAAAAACCCTGCCATACCCTTGCAAAATGAAGGTTTATATCCTTAAAATCCTACCCTGTTTAATAACGATTTACAGAGGGTCGGATGATAAATAAATTTTGTTTTTATTTGAGTTTATATGAAGAAAAGATCTTGGCTTGCCAACTTTTTAATTGGCCCGGCATGGATAGAAGACCGGGTACTGTATAAACAGGCTATTTTACGGGGTCAGTTAGGGCTGCTGATCATTGGTATTTGTTTGTTTTACCTAATTGTTGACCCCCTGAACGCTATTTTTTCGTTTATCCCCTGGTATGTCGCTGCCTTCTTTGTTGGTACTCTCGTAATTTACCTCAACAGGAGGGGAAAATACGCCATAGCCTCCTCGGTATTATTGATTTTTGCGAATTTATTGGTGTTTGTTATTGCCGATGTGGGCAACCCGGAAAGGGGCGTGTTTCTGTTTTTTATTGTAACAGCCGTTACCGGTCTGGTACTTTTTTATCACAGTAATCTGAATTTAGGCATAACCTTTGTTGTCGTGAGCATAGTGCTGGCCATGCTGGCTTATTATTTTGACCTGCACCTTTTTGAACAGTTGCCGGACGATGGCAAACTGGTACAAATTAATTTTACAGCCAATTTTATCCTTGGCATTGCATCGGCTGTTTTGGTAGTGCTGTTCATCATTAAAAGAAATAACGAATCGGAATGGTCTCTGTTGAAAAAGAAAGAAGAATTAGAAGCATTAACAGAAGAATTACAACAAAAAAACTCTGCCCTGGAAAAGGCCAACAAGGAGCTTGATAGCTTTGTGTACAGTGCCTCGCACGATTTACGCGCCCCGCTAAGTACCCTGCTTGGCCTGATAGAAGTGATTAGGATTACCGACAGCACGGATGAGTTGCCCAGCTACCTGGAGATGATGACCAGGCGGATTCATGATATGGAGGGTTTTATTAAAGATGTTACCGACTATGCCCGCAACTCGCGCCTGGGATTGGCCAGGGTACAGTTTAATCTGGCTGCTTTTATTGATAAGCTTATCGTTAATTTTGATTTGGAAACAACGGGTACCGGCTTGCAGATAACCCATGATATAGACCCTGAAATAGTAGTTAACACCGATCCCAACCGGCTAAAAGTAGTTATTAATAACCTGCTGAACAATGCCATTAAATACTTCGACCCCGGTAAGGAGAAGTCGTTTGTGCGTCTTTCGGCCACCCTGGAGGATGGCGATTGCACCCTGATTGTAGAAGACAATGGCATTGGCATTGCCTGGGAATACCAGGATAAAATTTTTGATATGTTTTTCCGGGCCACGGAGCAATCAACCGGTTCCGGCCTGGGGCTGTATATCCTCAAAGAAACCCTCCACCGAATTGGCGGACGGATCAGCTTTCAGTCGCAACCCACCCGGGGAAGTAAATTCGTGGTAGAGTTCCCGGCAATATAAATAATTGGTTTGTAGCGGCTTTTGCGATTAATCTGCCTATCTTTGCAGCTCATTTAAGAAAATCCCTTTGAATAATTTTAGTAAGTTAGGGCTGTCGGCATCGGTTGTCGGGGTCCTTGAGCAACTTGGGTTTGATACCCCAACCCCCGTACAGGAGAAAGCCATTCCCATGTTATTAAGCAAAGACCCGGTAGATTTTATCGGGCTGGCGCAGACCGGAACCGGCAAAACAGCGGCTTTCGGCCTGCCTTTGGTAGAGCTGATAGATGCCGGGAACAAAACCACCCAGGCACTGATTATGGCACCCACCCGTGAACTGGGCCAGCAAACGGCCAAGCAGTTGGTGGATTTTTCGGCCGGCAACAAGTCACTTAATGTTGAGGTAGTCTATGGCGGGGCCGCCATCACCAATCAGATAAAGGCCCTGAAAAAGCCCACCCAGATTGTGGTCGCTACGCCCGGGCGGTTGCTCGATTTGATTAAACGCAAAGCAGTTAACCTGGAAAACGTACGCTATGTAGTACTCGATGAAGCCGATGAGATGTTGAATATGGGCTTTAAGGAAGATATCGACAAAATCCTGTCTTTTACCCGGGAGAACCGCGCCACCTGGCTGTTCTCGGCCACCATGCCGGCCGATATACGCAGGATTGTGAACAAGTACATGGACTCGCCCCTAGAGGTGGCCATTAATACCAATGAAAAAAGCAATAAAGACATTGCCCACAAATACGTGGTTACCAAAACGGCCAACAAGATTCCGGCCCTCAGGCGTTTTCTTGATATCCAGCCCGATATGCGGGGGATTATGTTTTGCCGCACCAAGCGCGAAACCCAACAGATTGCCGATGAGCTGGGCAGCCTGGGCTATGGGGTAGAAGCCCTGCACGGTGATTTATCGCAGGCGCAACGTGATGCCGTGATGAGGCGCTTCAAAACCCGGTCTATGCAATTGCTTATTGCCACCGATGTAGCCGCCCGCGGTATTGACGTCAACGATTTAACCCACGTGTTCCACCACAGCCTGCCCGATCAGTTGGAGAGCTATACCCACCGCAGTGGCCGTACCGGCCGGGCGGGAAAAAAGGGAATCTCGCTGGCCTTTATCAACCCGCGCGAGGGCCGCAGGATAAGTGAACTGGAACGCAAAATAAAGGTAACCTTTGAACGCATCGATGTACCCAGTTATGAGGAACTGCGCCAAAGCCGTATAAATAACTGGGCCAGCCTGATTATCAACACTAAAATTGATGCCCAGGCCGATGGTATCCTGGCTTCATTACATGGCCAGTTTGCCCATTTGAACAAAGAAGATATTCTTAAGCGCTTGATTACCACCCAACTGGACCATATCACTTTGCAAAATGGCGAGGAGGAAGATTTGAACGAAACGGCCGGCAGTAAACCAGCCACGAGAAAGGCCGGCTTTAACCGTTATTTTATTAATATCGGTATGATTGACGGGGTTACCAAAGCCGACCTTATCCACTTTATGGCCGATGTATCCGGAATTAACCGCAAATACTTTGGCGATATCAGCATGCAGAAGAACTGTGCCTTTGTTGAAGTTGATGCCCGCCATGATAAAAAGCTCAGCGAAAGCTTTATCGGTATTGAAATCGAGGGCCGCAGCATCCGGGTAAACATTGAGGAGGAAGGCAGCAAAAACCGGCCTGGCACGTACAGCCCGAGGCGCGGGGGCGGCAAATACCCTAAGTCCCGGCAATCGTACCGCAGGGCAGGGCAGAGGCGCAGGCGGTAATTACGGCTGCGTCCGGTTACCTTCAGGTTCGGTGCCGGTATCCGGCAGGGAGCCTCCTCTAAGGCACAACTGTTCCCAACGGGGGATGCTGCCGGCATCGCCTTCGCGTAGCCGCTTGTGCTTCCGCTAAAGCTTCTGCGACACGCGGGCGGCAGAGCATGGCCGCCAAGCCGGGTTCGGCCGTGCCTCCCGCTCCAAGACACTTCCTAATGGGGGAATCTTTAACCCGAAAAAGCTCAGCTCTTCTCAGCCACAAGACACCTCTCCATGCGGGCCCGGTATGCCAAAAAGGAGTGCGGGCTCAGCAAGGTAAAAAAGAGGGGTACAAACGGTAGCCAGGCGCAGCCAGGGCTATAGTGACTCCAGATTTTTAATAATCGTATCCAGGCTCACCTGCTCATCTGTGTGCTCCTGTACCTTCTCCAGCGAGTGGCGCAACGCATTCATATGAAAATTGATTTCATCCTGCTGTCCTTTGTAGGCTTTCAGGGCATCAATAACGGCTGCAATGGTAATGCTGGAAGTGTCTTCCGGGGTTTCATTATAGGCCTTCAGGTCTTCAATAATGGCATTGAATATTTCATTCTCCGGCATATCCACGTGCATAGCCTCGCCCTTATTGCGTAAAATATTAAGCTGGATATATTTATTAATCAGGGATATTTTCGATTGCAAAGGAATATAAGCCATAATGCTGAGATTTTAAGTTTACTATAAATGTAAAACAGGGTCTGCCTTATTTTGCTATACGGATTAAAATTACAAAAGATATTCCTGCTTGTCCAGAAAACCAGGCAGAATTTTTATGGCTTAAGAAAACACTTTGCCCACATTAATCACGCTATCTTACCGCCTGTAAGCCCTATAAGGCAACGGTGAATATTCAAGTCAACCCTGGTCTATTATTGCTTAAATTAAGCACAAAACATAAAATCTTCTGTATCATGGCAAGGCTTAGCCTGCGCAGCTTCTTTCGGTTGTTTTGTGGTGCCAGCATGACTTTCCCTTTCCTGGCCGGTCTTTTGGCCCGAATAAGGGGAGGGGCTAATGTTCAAGTAAGGCAGCTATGGTAGCCGTGAAGAGGGTCAAAGGCGAGGTAGTCAAGATGGCTATTGCCCGCAACACCCCGGATGCAGGCCCGCGGCACCTTTAAACTGATGTTTATAAACTGGTGTTTAACCGTTTGCCCGAAATGAAATGATTTATTTTAAATGGCTATAGGAAAAATAAAAAACTGTACTACATTTGCCCGCATGAAACTAATCAAGAAAACAAATTGGTGGTGGCCCTTAGCTTTTTCCCATAGAGAAGAAAGAGGGTAGCCCTGTATATAATTTAAACGATAAACCGGCTTGCTGTTCTTCTCAGCAAGCCGGTTTTTTTTGTCCCGATATGATAACAATTAATACCAATATCCATCATCAACTGGCCGACTTTACCACCCCGGTAAATGTACTGCTGGCCGTACGCGAAAAGTACCCGGTAACCCTGTTGCTTGAAAGTTCCGACTACCAGAGCAAGGAGAATAGTTTTTCTTTTATCGGCTTTGCCCCCATAGCCTCGGTGAAGGTTAAAGAGGGCCTGTTTTATACCGGCCCGGGCCCCGGGCAACCCCTTGACCTGGGCTCCAACAAGCTTACCGATAAGCTTAACCATTTTATGCAGCAGTTTAATTTTACCACCAACAACCAGGAAGTACGTCAACTGAACGGCTTGTTCGGCTATGTAAACTTTGAAGCGGTAAAATATTATGATAGCTACCGGTTTGCCGAAGAGAAAACTGAAAACCTGATTCCTGATTTGCAATTTCATTTTTTTGCCTACCTCATCGTTTTCGACCACTACAGCAGCCGCCTGACCATTATTGAAAACCTCACCGAGGGTCAGGAGTCGAAGTTGCATGAGATTATTTCGTTGGTCAATAAACCCACCCGCTCTATTTATGCCTTTGCCCCGGGCAGGTTAACCGCCAATATGCAGGATACGGACTATAAGCAAATGGTAGCCAAAGCCAGGGCCCACTGCCAGCGGGGCGATGTTTTCCAACTGGTGCTTTCCCGTAAGTATTATCAGGAGTTTACCGGGGATGATATTAATGTGTACCGGGCTTTGCGGGCCATTAACCCCTCACCGTACTTGTTTTACTTTGATTATGGCGATTTTAAGATCATGGGCTCATCACCGGAGGCCCAGATTGTAGTGCGGGGCAGCCGGGTAGAGATTCATCCCATTGCCGGCACCATGAGGCGCTCTGGCGATAACGAAGCCGACAACATTACCGCCCGTAAACTGGCTAACGACCCCAAAGAAAATGCCGAACACAATATGCTGGTTGACCTGGCCCGCAATGACCTCTCCCGGCATTGTGAGGAGGTGCGTGTATCGGATAACAAGGTGATCCAGTATTTCAGCCATGTTATTCATCTGGTATCCAAAGTGGTGGCCAGCAAGCCTACGGAGGTAAGCTCCTTTCAGGTTTTTGCCGATACCTTTCCGGCCGGCACTCTGTCGGGGGCACCTAAATATAAGGCTATTGAATTGATTAATGCTTACGAGCCGCAGGAGCGGGGCTTTTATGGCGGGGCCATCGGCTACGTCAATTTCAATGGCGATATGAATATGGCCATTACCATCCGCAGTGTGTTATCCAAAAACCAGGTAATCCACTACCAGGCAGGGGCAGGCATTGTGGTTTCTTCAACAACAGAGAGCGAACTACAAGAAGTGAAAAATAAACTCAGGGCCATTGAAGAAGCGATTAAAATGGCCGCAACTATTTAAATGATGAAGAAAAAAGTACTTATACTAGACAATTACGACTCCTTTACCTATAATCTGGTCTATCTGGTAAAGAAAATTACCGGCACGTCCCCGGCTATCCTGCGCAATGATGACCCCGCCCTGGATGACCTTACGGCATTTACCCATATCATCCTTTCTCCGGGGCCGGGAATTCCCTCCGAGGCCGGCCGGTTACTCGAAGTTATCAAGAATACGGCCGCAGATAAGCCCATGTTGGGGGTATGCCTCGGGCACCAGGCCATAGCCGAAGCCTTTGGCGGCAAGCTGGTTAACCTCGACCAGGTTTACCACGGAATCAGCGATACTATGCGCATCACCAAGCTCAATGAACCCTTGTACGGGGGGATGACCGATATTTTTACCGCTGCCCGCTACCACTCCTGGGTGGTGGAGCAGGCATCCCTGCCCGAGGTGCTGGAAGTAAATTGCCAGGATAAACAAGGCCAGATCATGGGCCTTACCCATAAGGTCTATCCGGTAAAAGGCGTGCAGTTCCATCCAGAATCTTACCTCTCGGATTTTGGCGAAAAAATTATTTATAACTTCCTCAATTTAAATTGATTACGGATACTTGCTATAATTAATAATGAAAGAAATATTAAACCAACTTATCAATCAGCAACCCTTGACCAAAGTGCAGGCACAGGAAATTATGCTGCGCATGGCCAATGGTGATTTTTCGGATGTGGAGATAACGGCATTTTTAACCACCTACCTAATGCGACCGGTATCGGTGGATGAACTGGCCGGTTTTCGTGATACCCTGCTGGAGCTGGCGGTGCCACTTGATTTTGGCGACATAACAGCCATAGACCTATGTGGCACCGGAGGGGATGGCCGGGATACGTTTAATATTTCCACACTTACGGCACTAATCGTGGCTGCGGCCGGTTATAAAGTGGTAAAACATGGCAATTATGGTGTGTCTTCCGTCTCCGGTTCTTCCAATGTTCTGGAGCAGTTGGGCTATACCTTCAGCAACAACCAGGATACCCTGCAACGACAGGTGGAGCAGCACAATATATGCTTTTTGCATGCTCCGCTTTTTCACCCGGCCATGAAGGCTGTGGGGCCCGCCCGCAGGAGCCTGAAAGTCAAAACTTTTTTCAACCTTCTCGGGCCGCTGGTTAACCCGGCATCACCCAGCCATCAACTGGTGGGGGTTTACGATCTGCAAGTGGCCCGTTTATACCAACATTTCCTCCAGCAGGTTGACCGCAGCTTTCGGATAGTGCATGCCCTGGATGGGTATGATGAGGTAGCGTTAACCGGGGAGGTAAAAGTGATTGGCAACCAGGAGGAAACCCTGCTGGCCCCGGCCGACTTCGGCTTGCCGGTTTATGCCCCTGAAGACTTGTATGGTGGCAAAACCGTAGCGGAGGCCGCCAGGATTTTTGTTGCTGTAGTCAGCGGGGAAGGCAGCCGGGCACAGGAAGATGTGGTATTGGCCAATGCCGGCCTGGCTATCCGGTGTCTGCAGCCGGCCACCCCGCTGGTAGATTGTGTAGCCGAAGCCCGGGAGGCCCTGCAATCGGGCAAAGCGCGGCAACTATTAAGTGCCATTACCGGATAGTAATGATGATAAACACTAAAATCCAGGGACTAACTAAACCTGCTGGCCATCTATGCATGATATTTTAACACAAATCGTATTCCATAAGAGGCGTGAGGTAAGCGACTGCAAAAAACGGGTGCCCCTGGGCAAATTAAAGCAGCAGGCCGCCTACCACCGCGTGACGTTTTCTTTACAGAAAGCCCTGCTTGCCGGTTCCGGGGTAATAGCTGAATTCAAACGGGCCTCACCCTCAAAAGGTAGTATCAAAGAAAATGCCGACACGGGAAAGATTGTCCGTAGCTACCGGGAAGCCGGGGCGGCAGCCATATCGGTACTCACCGACAGGCATTTTTTTGGGGCTGCCGACAACGATTTACCGGCCGCGAGGGAAGCCGTGGCCCTGCCTGTATTGCGCAAGGAATTTATTATTGACCCCTACCAGATCTACGAGGCCAAAGCCCTGGGGGCCGATGCTATTTTGCTGATTGCCGCCATCCTATCCCCGGCCGAAATCAGGGATTTTCAGCACCTTGCTACTGACCTGGGCCTGGAGGTATTGGTGGAGGTGCACCATGCCGAAGAACTAACTAAACTTACCGGTGAAGAGCAGCTTATCGGGGTGAATAACCGCAACCTGGAAACCTTTACCGTTGATATTGCCACCTCCCTAAACCTGGCCGGCCAGTTGGGCGGTGTTGTCAGGGTTACCGAAAGTGGCCTCGGCCCCGGCACCAATCTGCAGGCTTTAAAAACTGCCGGCTATCAGGGGTTTTTGGTGGGGGAGAGCCTGATGAAGGCCACGGACCCGGGGCTTGCCTGCAAATTGTTTATTGATCGCCTTAAACAACTGCAACCATGAAAGTAAAAGTATGTGGTATTACCCGTGCCGACCAGTTTAATACCCTGGCGCAAATGGGGGTTGATATGATTGGTTTTAACTTTTACCCCTCCTCTGAACGGTATGTCAGCAACCAGATTGCCGGCCTGTCATCGGCTACCGTTACCCACAGGGTGGGGGTTTTTGTTAACCCCTCCCTCGATGTTCTGGGAGAAAAAATAACCACCCATAACCTGGACATGGTGCAGTTGCATGGCGATGAACCCGTTGATTTCTGCCGGCAGGCAAGTAGTTCTATCCCGGTAATTAAGGCTTTTGGCATCGATGAAGCCTTTGATTTCAATGCGTTACAGCCCTATGCGGAGGTTGTCAGCTATTTTTTGTTCGATACCCGGACGGCTGGCTATGGTGGCTCCGGCAGGAAGTTTAACTGGCAGTTGCTGGCCGGTTACCGGCTCAATACCCCTTTTCTTCTTAGTGGCGGTATCCGTTTAGCGGATATTGCCGGAATAAAGAAGATAGCCCACCCGCAACTGGCCGGTATAGATGTTAACAGTGGCTTTGAAATAAGCCCGGGCGTTAAAGACCTGGCAAAAATTAATGAAATGATGAACTTACTAAGCAATGAAAAATCCGGATAAAAATGGCTTTTACGGTGAATTTGGCGGTGCCTTTATTCCCGAAATGCTTTACCCCAATGTGGCCGAATTACAGGACAACTACCTGGCCATCCTGCACAGCGATACGTTCCGGGAGGAATACCGTAAACTCTTGCGCAACTATGTCGGCAGGCCGTCACCGTTGTACGAATCACCCTGGTTATCGGCCCGCTATGGGGCCAGAATATTCCTCAAGCGCGAAGACTTGAACCATACGGGTGCCCACAAAATAAATAACGCCATTGGCCAGATATTGCTTGCCCGGGCCCTCGGCAAACAACAAATCATTGCCGAAACCGGTGCCGGCCAGCATGGGGTGGCCACGGCCACAGCAGCGGCCCTGATGAGCATGGACTGCAAAGTATTTATGGGCGAAATTGATATGGCCCGCCAGGCGCCCAACGTAGAACGGATGCAGATGCTGGGCGCTGAAGTACTACCGGCTACCAGCGGCAGCAAGACCCTAAAAGACGCCACCAATGAGGCCATCCGCTATTGGATAAACAATCCCGGCTCATACTATTTAATCGGCTCTGTGGTAGGCCCGCACCCATACCCCGACCTGGTTACCCGCCTGCAGGCGGTTATCAGCGAAGAGATTTCCACCCAATTAGAAAATAATTTTGGCCAGGCTAAGCCCGATTATGTGATTGCCTGCATCGGTGGCGGCAGCAATGCAGCCGGGGCTTATTACCATTTTATTGACGATAGCGAGGTGCAACTGATTGCCGTAGAAGCCGGTGGCCAGGGTATAGCTAGTGGCAAATCGGCCGCCACCAGCCAGTTGGGCAGGATGGGCATTATCCATGGCAGCAAAACCTTGTTAATGCAGGATGACTATGGCCAGATTACCGAACCGTACTCTATTTCCGCAGGCCTCGACTACCCCGGTATCGGGCCGCTGCATGCCCACCTGATAAAGACAGGCCGGTCGCAGGTTTATAGCATTACCGATGAAGAGGCCCTGGCAGCCGGCATGGTCCTAAGTACACACGAAGGCATCCTGCCCGCCCTGGAGTCGGCCCATGCCCTGGCCGTGCTGGAATATACGCGGTTTAAGCCAGAGGATATTGTGGTTATCAATCTATCCGGCCGGGGGGATAAAGACCTGCAAACTTATTTACAATACCACAAAAACAAGCATAAATGAATATCAGACAAGTTTTTGCCGCAAACCCTGAGGGGCTGCTTACTATTTTTTACACAGCCGGCTATCCGCAGCTCGACAGCACCGTGACGGTTGCCCGGCACCTTGAGGCGGCCGGGGTAAAACTGATAGAGATAGGTATGCCGTTCTCCGATCCCCTGGCAGATGGGGTGGCCATCCAGCACAGCAGTGAGGTAGCGTTGCGTCATGGCATGAACCTGGATATCATGTTTAAACAAGTGGCAGAAATTACCCGCACCACAGGGCTCACGGTGGTGCTGATGGGCTACCTGAACCAACTGCTTACCGTAGGGGCAGAGAATTTTTTGCAAGCCTGCCGGCAGGCAGGGGTTAGTGGCCTGATTATCCCGGATCTGCCCATGGATAGCTATGCCGCAGAATATCAAGAACTGTTTCACCGGTATGAAATGGCTATATCCTTTTTAATCACCCCGCGGACCGGGGAAAAACGTATCCGCCTGGCCGACCAACTTAGCAGCGGTTTTCTTTATCTGGTAGCCGATAATAGTATTACTGGCCGGGAGGAAGGCCATTTCAGCAATAATCAAATAGCTTATTTTCAACGTATTAAAGAAATGAAATTAAGCTCACCCACCCTCATTGGCTTTGGTATTACTACGGCTGACCAATATTTTTTAACGAAAAAATATGCAAATGGCGCGATTATTGGTAGTAAATTTATCAGAAAGTTGTCAACAACCGGAGCGGTAAGCAGGCAGGCTATTGCCGGCTTTATCGAATCGGTCACCCGAAACTGAGTGCCCTTTCCGGGAATTGTTGGTAACGAATGTTGTTCATGTTAAACCAAAACACGATGAAAACAAAACCAGTTAACCCCCTGCAATTTCCGGCTACCGGGATAATCCTCCTGTTTAGCCTGCTGCTCAGCCTGCCCGCCCTGGCCCAGGAGCGCAACAAAAGGCAGACCGAGAGCCTGCTTACGGCCCGTAAGTGGACACTGATGGACGTCAAAAAGAAAAAACTGACCAAACTGAAGAAAATGGACGGTTTCCGCATGGAAGAAGGCAACGAAATGTCCTTTTCCATCGACCACAAATTCCGCTACAAAAATAACGATTACGAATACATGTCGGGTAAGTGGGTGCTGGACGGCAAAAAACTGTTGCTGGTGCATGATGCCCGCGATGCCACCAACCGGCTGAACAACAGCCATCTGAAAATCATCCGCCTGACAAAAACAGAACTGTATGTTAAGCGGATGGACAAGCCAAAAGGAAAGTTAGTTTTCAAATAAACCCCATGCTGATGACAACGTTGAAACAAATAACCGGTTTGGTCTTTATGGTGCTGTTGGTAGCTTCATGTGCCACCCGAAAAGTTACCCGGGTTGACCCGGCCGAGCAGATTGACCTCAGCGGCCGCTGGAACGATGTTGACTCCCGGCAGGTAGCCGAGCAAATGATGCACGATGCGTTGAGCAAACCCTGGCTCGAACGTTTTACCGGCCGGCAGGAACGCCCCCCTGTAGTTATTGTGGGGGTGGTGATTAACCGTAGCCATGAACATATTGAAGCCGAAACGTTTATCAAGGATATTGAGCGCGAATTTGTTAATTCCGGCAGGGTACGGGTGGTGGAAAATGATTTCTTCCGCGAAAAACTACGCGAAGAGCGGGCCCAGCAACAAGTAAATGCTTCGCTGGCTACCCAAAAACGGCTGGCGCGGGAGTTAGGGGCCGACTTTATGCTGTTGGGCACCATTAACTCCACTGTTGACCAATACCGTAAAGAAAAAGTGGTCAACTATAAGATTAACCTGGAACTGGTCAATCTTGAATCGACAGAGAAAGTGTGGATAGGGGATAAGGAAATAAAGAAGTATATCAAAAACTAATTTCCCCGGGCATGTTGATACCCTTATGAAAAGGCTTGGGATGATTTTGCTGATCCCGGTCATCGTGGCCGGGTGTTCAATGCCTACCTTTTACCAGCGGTTCTACGACTTTAACCACTTAGTAAGCGATGGCAACCTTGCCAAAGCCGAAGAAATGCTGACCAGGCAGGCCCCGAGGATGCAAACCGGCAGGCTCAGGTTTTTATATGAGGTGAATGCCGGCCTGGTGCTGGCCATGCAGGGCAAGTTTAAAGAAAGCAACGCCCATTTTGAGCAGGCCGATTTGTTTGTGGAAGATTTTCGTAAAAATGTCCTCGAGGAAGGCTCGGCCCTGTTGTTAAACCCTAACCTAACCACCTACCGGGGCGAAGACCATGAGGTGCTGATGATTAACTACTACAAGGCCCTCAATTACCTGCAAATGTACGATTACGAGAACGCCCTGGTTGAAGCCCGCAGGATGAACCTGCGCTTGCAGGCCCTTAGTCAAAAATACCAGTCAGGCAATAAGTATAAGCGCGATGCCTTTATTCATTTGCTGATGGGCCTTATTTACGATGCCAGCGGGGAGTATAATAATGCCTTTATTGCCTATCGCAACGCCTTAGAAATTTACGAGGATGATTTCAGCCGTTTGTTTAACCTGCCTGCCCCGGCCCAACTGCAGCAAGACCTCGTGCGCACGGCTGATTTGTCGGGCTTGTATGCTGAAAGGGACAGGTATATTGAACAGTTTCAGCTTAATTATACCCGGCCATTGCCCGGGCAGGGCTGGCTGGTAATGCTATGGAATAACGGCCTGGGGCCGGTTAAGGTAGAAAGTGGACTTAACTTTACTATTGTTTATGGCCATGATGGCCGGGTTACCTTTGTTAACCGGGAGTATGGCTTGTCGTTCCCGTTTTATCTTGACGAGGAACATGATTTAAACGGCCTTACCTGGATAAAAGTGGTGTTCCCACGCTATGTGGAGCGGCCGGAGATGTTTGTCAGGGCTGAGTTGGCCACACAGGGTAGGGTATATAGGTTTCAAAAAGCCGAGGATATCAATGCGATTTCCTTTAAAGTGCTGGAGGAGCGTAGGGTGTTGGAATTGACCAAATCGTTGTTGCGGGTAGCCCTTAAACAGGCTGCGGCCGCCCAGGCCGGAAAGGAGAACGAGGGCCTGGGCACTGCCCTGAGCATAATCGGTTCGCTGACCGAGAGTGCCGATACCCGCAACTGGCAAACCCTGCCGCATTCAATTTACTATACCCGTGTTCCCCTTACCGCAGGAAACCATGAATTAGAAATGTTGTTGTACTCCGTTAATGGCCAGCGTCTGAAGCATCCTGTTGCGGTGAGTGTCAGGCCCGGTCAAACCAAGGTCTATCCGATAAACACGATGGCCACTACTTTTCATCAACTGGCATCTTACCCCTATTAGTCAATCAGGGGTTAACATGGGATCCGGGGACATCAGCCCTGCGGGTAAAAATTCTGATAAATTCTTCGGGCTAACGGATAAATAAACTTAAATTTATTGTTGATGAAATGTATTACCGGTAAAAATGGCTACTATCGGGAAGAAGAGGCGCAGGAAGCCCTCATCCGTTCGCATATCCGTTTCCCCAAAGCGGCTGTCAGCTACTATTTGTGCCCTGATTGTGGCGAGTATCATCTCACATCGCAAGGGGAGGAGCATCCGTTGTTACGCGACCCTGAAGTAAGGCAACGGATCAGGCGCGAGCAACAAGCGCAGGAATGGCGCGAACGGTTTAGGAGGTAGCCTTAAATCCCCAATTCTTCTTTATGTTCCCGCAACACATCAATAATAAATTGTATATGTTCGGTTGGGTCAACGCCAAGCAGCTCTATGCCGGCCTTAATCTCGTTGCGGTCAACTTTGGCGGCAAAGCCGGCACTTTTCAGTTTCTTTTTTACCGATTTAGGGGTCAGGGTCGCTATGCCTTCCGGCCGCACATGGCAGCAGGCAATGATAAAGCCGGTCAGCTCATCACAGGCCAGCAGGGCTTTGTCAAGGGTGGTTTCGTAGGGCACGTTCCATTTGGTATAGTGGGCCGAGATGGCGTGGGCGATTTTCTCTTCGCCTTTTTCACGCAGCAGCCTGACGATGCGTTGGGGGTGTTCTTCCGGCCAGGCTTCGTAGTCGGCATCGTGCAACAAGCCGGCCACGGCCCACTCTTCAGGGGTTTCGTTGTACCTGGCAGCATAGGCCTCCATCACCAATTCCACACTGCGGGCATGGCGCAGCAGGCTGTCGCCTTTGGTCATTGAAGTGAGTATTTCCCTGGCTTCTTCCCGGGTCATAATGATAATGGCAGATACAGTTACAAAGCCCCAAAATAAGGAGAAAACTTGCCCGGATAGCGTATTTTTCCGGCAGGGGTATAAAAAAAGGATACCCGGTTGTTATCGGGTACCCTTTTGCTGTAAAACCGGCAGGCCTTACTGTTTAATTAACTCAAGCTTAATATTGATTTCAACATCTTCACCTACTACTAAGCTCCCATGTTCGGTTTTACTGTTCCAGGCTATGCCATAGTCCATGCGGTTTAACGTTCCGCTCACCCTAAAGCCAACCCGGGTATTGCCATAGGGCCCCACCACCTGGCCGCCATATTTTACCGCCAGGGTTACCGGTTGGGTTACGCCCCGCATGGTAAGGTTGCCTTTGAGTTCATAGTTGTTGGCCGATGTTTGGCGGAATGAGGTGCTGACGAAACTGATTTCAGGATATTTTTCCACGTAAAAGAAATCTCCTGATTTCAAGTGGCCATCCCGCTTATCATTATCGGTATTAATGCTGGTGGCATCAATGGTGAAGCTGATACGGGCATCGGTAAAATCTTCCTTAGCGGCTTGCATACTGCCTTCAAAGACCTTGAACGTGCCATCCACATCCGAAATTACGAGGTGGGCTACTGAAAAATTCACTTTCGAGTGCACCGGGTCAACTACCCAGGTGGTTTGTGCCTGCACAGCACCGGCCGCTACCAGGGCCATTAGCATACTACTTAACTTCTTCATCTTGTTATTGTTTTAAGGGTTGGTAAATTTATTTGCTGTAATAAAATTTTTCGTAAACTATTTTACCGTTTTGCCAGCGTTGTACTGATAGCTGGTCATAGTTCCGCGTACCCCAGTCACGGTGGTCGAAATCAAAATGCCACTGAACAACCGCCAGGTCATCGTTATAAATAACCTCCTTCACCCGGGCACCCCTGAATTCGGTGATACCGTTAACGAAAGCCTCTTCATTCAGGCGGTTGGCCGCCTTACCTTGTACCGGCTCGTTCATGTTTTCCTGCATCACCACATTGTCGGCATAAAACTTGTCGAAGGCCGCCAAGATCTCGCCTTGTAAGATCATTTCATTTAAGGCCGCCACATTTTTTTTAATTGTTTCCATAGTAAAAATGTTTATTGCTAAATAATGTACTATGCAAAGTACGTTTACCGGGGGTTCCTCTGCATTCACCTATGTTAATAAAGGCAGGGTTACGCCCAACGCTTAAAAATACCGGCTGTTTACGAACGTTTTTTGGCAAGATTACTTCTGATACGGCTCAGCGACTGCGGCTTAATGCCCAGAAAGGAGGCCAAATAGTGCTGGGGTACGCTGTTGGCTATTTCAGGTTTCTCTTTGATCAATTTAAGGTACCTTTCTTCGGCTGTTTCGCTATAGATATTCGCTATCCTGCGTTGCAAGTGGATAAACGCATTTTGCACCAATAAGCGAAAAAACCGCTCAAAAACCGGTATTTCAGTACAGGCACGGTCAAAGTTCTCTTTGGTCAGCAGCAATACATCGGCATCTTTCATGACTTCAACATTATAGGTGGTGGGTTCTTTGGCGAGGAAACTATACAAATCGGAAGTCCAGTGCCCGGCAATGGAGATCTGGATGACATGTTTCTCCCCCTGGGCATCCAACGAATAGGTGCTCATCACCCCGCTGAGCAGAAAAGCTATGTGGCGGGCAACCCGCCCCTGGCGCAGAAAGAAATCTCCTTTTTTATATTGTCTCCTCTCGGTAAAGCCCAGAAATTTATCAATTTCGGTTTGGTTGATGGCGACTTTAAGCAAAAGATGCTGGCGTAAGACGGCTAATTTTTCTTCCATACCGGCAAATATACATTGCCGATGGGGTATGAAGCTGGCCCGGAACTTGCTAATTTAGCGTAAGCAACCACAGCAAAGATGAAACCCCAACTGGCCGACATACTGCCCGAAATCAAATTTACCACCTCGCGCAGTGGCGGCCCGGGCGGCCAACATGTGAATAAGGTAAACACCCGCGTAACCCTGCGCTGGCCAGTATATAACTCAACTGTGCTTAGCGATGAACAGAAAGCCATCATAGCGGCAAAACTGTCCGGTTACCTTAACAACGAAGGGGAACTGCTGCTTACCGCCCGCGAAAGCCGCTCCCAACAACAAAACAAAGAGTCCGCATTACAACGTTTGGATGACCTGCTGACCCGGGCCTTCCATAAGCCTAAGGCCCGTAAACCCACCCGGCCCACCCGGGCTTCGGTAAAGAAGCGGCTTGAGGCCAAAAAGAAGCAAGCCGAGAAAAAG
>JALSJF010000058.1 GCA_026989505.1 Cyclobacteriaceae bacterium | reverse complement strand
ATTGCAAATAATGGGGGAGGGATTTCAGGAAATGGTGTTGCCGCCCGTGCCAGCCACCCCTGATGGCTGTGCCGGAAAGGTAAATTTGCCCGGCAAGTGGGCCGGCCCGGCCGCATGGGAAGGCTACTCCCGGTAAAGTTCAAACTCCACCCTGCGGTTGAGTTTTTTGGCCCGCTCGGAGTGGTCGGTAAGGATGGGCCGGGAACTGCCATAGCCTTTGGCGGTAATCCGGGCGGGGTCAATATTACCGAAGAAGACCATATATTCCAGGATGGCATCGGCACGTTGCTGCGATAGGGCAAGGTTGAAGTCCTCCCGGCCGTCACTGTCGGTATGGCCGTTGATGCGCAGTTTAAAATCAGGGTTGTCTAACAGAAAATCAACTATCTTATCCAGGTCATCGTACATTTCCGGGGTTAGCGTGGCCTGGCCATTGCCAAATACAATAGACTCAAACTTGATCCTGGTGGACAAGGGCTGTACGTTGGTGGCAATCTCGCTATCGTCCTCAAGCTTGAACACTTCGGCTACCCTGAAGAATGATTCCCCCTGCACAATGATCAGGTAATTATTATTGTTGATCAGTTCAAACTCAAAGGTGCCATCGGGGCGGAGGAACTGCGGGGCTACTTCAATGCCGTTGTCCAGGTCAATGATGGAAATAATTCCCTGCATGGGCAGGCCGGTGGAGTCGTTATTTACCCGGCCACTGAGGCGGGTAGTGGCCCGGGGCTGGGCCTCCATGGGCAGGGGAAAAGAGTATAGGTCGAGGTTATTGCGGTTGTTTTCGGCCGCGCGGGCATAATAAAGCTGTTCCGATTTGCTGTCGATGGTAAAATAAAACTCGCTGCCGGGGCCGTTTACCAGCGGGCCGATATTTTTGGGCTCTGCCCAGTTGCCGGCCTGTTGGCGCGTTTTATAAATATCGTATTCGCCAAAATTGAGTAACTGGCCATTGGAGCTGAAGTAGAGTACTTTTTCGCGGGGGTGAAAGAAAGGGCTGACATCATTCTGGCGGGTATTGATGATGGGCCCGGCATTCAGGGCTTTGCCCCACTCGCCCTTGCTGTTTTTTACACTGAAATAAATATCCGACAGCCCAAATCCGCCAATACGGTCGGAGGCAAAAAACAGGGTGTCGTTGGTAGGGGACAACGAAGGTTGCGAGTCCCAGGCATTGCTGTTGATATTCGGCCCCAGGTTAACAAAATTGCCCCAGGTGCTGTCTTCCTGCAGGCTGGCCCTGTAGAGGTCGCAATTGCCAAAGCTGTCGAAAGCATAACAGCGCGAAAAATACAGGGTTTTACCGTCTTTGCTCAGCACGGCCGAGCCTTCGTTCAGGTCGGTATTGATGGCGGCAACCGGTTTGGCCTTCAGCCACACGCCATCGTCTTTCACACTGTAATAGAGGTTTTCAATATGCTGGGGTTCCAGGGCATTGCCCGACAGGTCGCGGGTGGTGGTGAAGATCAGCAGGTCATCGGTGCTGTTGAGTGTGGGGGCATAATCGGCAAAGGGCGAGTTGATCTTGCGGCCCATGTTGAGCAACAGGCCCCGGGGCGGGCGCAGGGTATCAACCAGTTGCCGGTAGTTAACCAGTTCATAATAATAGTCTATGGGCACATAATAGTTTTTGGTATTTTCGGTAAGCGAATCGTAATAGAGCTCGATTTTGTTTACATCTAAGTTTTCCCGGTAATGCTTTAACGCCAGTTTATACAGCAGCAAGGCCTCGTTGGGGTCACCAAACAATTCGGTGAGCTTGGCCAGGCGCCACAGCCAGTAGGTGGATTTATAAAAATTTTCAATACCAAAATCAGCTACGTACTCCCGCAGCAGCGGATAGAGCTTCTCCCAGTCTTGTTTTTGCTCATAATGTCGTATCTTTCGTATGGCCTTGGGGTTATAGTAGTAGGGTATTTTGTTAACGTTCCTGAAATCAAACAAAGGGGAATTGCCATACGAAAAGGCGGTTACGGCCGTATCCTGATGGAGGTCGAAAGACGTTTGCGCCTGTGCCGCCAGGGGTAACCACAAGGCAGGGAAACAAATAATTGACGCTATGTAAATCCTTATTTTCAAGCTATAGTATAACCAACCCTAAATGTCGGACGATATTGGCAAGAATAGGTAAAATAGTGATAAAAAATTATTTGGCATAAGTATTGAAGTATTAGGCAACACGGTAAAAATATTGCTTTTTGGGTAATAAACGTGCCATTTTGACATTGATAGAGCATGACGAGAAGAAACAGACCTATTTTAGATGAATTTGAACTTGCCGAACTTAACCAGGATGATAGTGGCGACCTGATAGAGTTGGTATCGATGGACGATGAGCATGAGCCCGAAAAGAATGCCCCGGTGGAAGTGCCCATTTTGCCGATAAAGAACACGGTGCTGTTTCCGGGGGTGGTTATCCCCATTACCGTCAGCCGGCAAAAGTCCATTAAACTGGTAAAAAAAGCCTATGCCGGTGACCGCCTGATAGGGGTGCTGGCGCAGAAAAACAATGCCGAAGAGCCGCATATCAACGATTTGTACAAGGTGGGCGCGTTGGCGCGGATATTGAAAATGCTGGTGCTGCCCGATGGCAATACCACCATTATCATTCAGGGCAAGCAGCGCTACCGGGTAGAAGAGTTTGTTAGCGAGGAACCGCAGATTACCGCCAGGGTAAACTATTTACAGGACAAAAACCTCCTGCGGAAGAACAACCCCGAAGCCGCTGCCATGGTACAAACCCTGAAGGAGGCCGCCAGCAGGATACTTTCGCTTAACCCGGAAATACCACAGGAGGCGCAGGTGGCCTTAGACAACATTACCAACCCCACCTTCCTAACCCATTTCCTGTCGTCAAACCTGAATGTAGATGTAGTTGACAAACAGCGCCTGTTAGAAGTAAACGATGGCAAAAAGCGGGCCGATATGCTGTTGTCGTTTATGTTGCAGGAAATAGAGGTGCTGGAGTTAAAACAGGAAATCCATAAAAAAGTCACTTCCGATATCGACCAGCAGCAGCGCGACTACTATCTGCGGACACAGATGAAAGTGCTGCAGGATGAGCTCGGCTATAATGGCCCGGACCAGGAGATAGAGGAGCTGCGCGCCAAAGCGGCCAGGAAGAAATGGCCCGAGGCAACAGCCCGCCATTTTCAGAAAGAACTCGACAAAATCACCCGGATGAACCCCGCAGCGGCTGAGTTTCCGGTAGCAATGAATTATGTGGAATTGCTGCTCGACCTGCCCTGGAATGAGGTTACCCCCGATAATTTTGACCTGAACCGGGCCCGCAGGATATTAGACAAAGACCACTACGGGCTGGAAAAGGTAAAAAACCGGATTATTGAGTACCTCGCGGTGCTAAAGCTCAAAAAAGATATGAAAGGGCCTATTTTATGCCTTTACGGCCCGCCCGGGGTGGGCAAAACCTCCCTCGGGCGCTCTATCGCCCGTGCCCTCAAGCGTAAGTATGTCAGAATGTCATTGGGCGGGGTGCATGACGAGGCCGAGATCAGGGGGCACCGGAAAACCTATGTGGGGGCAATGCCCGGCAAGATCATTCAGCATATTAAAAAAGCCCGGGCTTCCAATCCGGTGTTTATCTTGGATGAAATAGATAAAGTAAATGCCGATTTTCGCGGGGACCCGTCATCGGCCCTGCTGGAAGTGCTTGACCCGGAGCAAAACAGCACCTTCAATGATAATTACTTAGAGCTTGAGTACGACCTTTCCAAGGTGCTGTTTATTGCTACGGCCAATTCCCTTGATACCATTCAGCCGGCCTTGCGCGACCGCATGGAGATCATCGAAATAAATGGCTATACCCTGGAAGAAAAAATAGAAATTGCCCGTAAGCATTTAATCCCCAAGCAAATCAAAGAGCATGGCCTGGCTAAAAGCGATGTGCGTTTTCATAAGGCCGGCATTGTTAAAGTTATTGAAGGCTATACCCGTGAATCGGGGGTGCGGGGGCTGGAACGCAAACTGGGCAGTGTTATCCGCCAGGTAGCCAAAGCCGTAGCTATGGATGAACCCTATAACAAGGTGATTACCCCGAAAGAGGTGGTGGCCGCCCTGGGGGTAGAGATTTTTGATAAAGAACTGTACCAGGACAATAAAATGGCCGGGGTGGTAACCGGCCTGGCCTGGACCCAGGTGGGGGGCGAGATTTTATTTGTGGAATCGAGTGTGAGCCGCGGTAAGGGCAAGCTGACCATCTCCGGGCAACTGGGCGATGTAATGAAGGAATCGGCTATGGCCGCCTTATCGTACCTGCGTTCCAATGCCGGCAAACTCGGCATCGACCACAGGGTATTCGACCACTACGACCTGCACATCCACGTGCCGGCCGGGGCCGTGCCCAAAGACGGGCCTTCGGCCGGGATTACCATGTTTACTTCCCTGGCCTCGATATTCACCCAACGCAAAGTGAAGAACCACCTCGCCATGACCGGGGAGATCACCCTGCGCGGCAAGGTGCTGCCGGTGGGGGGCATCCGGGAAAAAGTACTGGCCGCCCGCAGGGCAGGGATTAAAGAGATTATCCTTTGCCACAAAAATAAACGCGATATTGATGAGATTGATAAGCAATATTTAAAGGGATTAACCATTAAATATGTAGAAACCGTTGAAGACGTGCTGCACGAAGCTTTGCTTGACGAAAAAGTTAAAAACCCCATTGAATTTGTCCTTCCCGAAGACTGTAAATAGCTACTTCCCCGCTGCGGGGATGGTTGTCTTGCTCATGCTGTGGGCAGGGCCGCGGGCATTGGGGCAGGAGGCGAACGCGTTTACCTCCCTGCAACAACCCTCTTTTGCCAAAATTGCCGCCCTGGGCGGGGTAAATGCCTCGTTTTTCCAGGGGGCCAACAGCTTTTTTCTTTACAACCCCGCTTTGTTGTCGGCAGCGGCCAACGGGTACCTTTCCTTAAGCTATGCCCTGCTACCGGGCGGGGCCGGGTTGAGCAACGCCAACTACAATTTTACCGTAGGCAATGCCGGTACCTTCGGTGCCGCTTTGCAATACCTGTCCTACGGGCCTATTCAGGGCTACGACCATACCGGCATGCCAACCACTGTTTTTACTCCCAATGATTTTACCGTGAGCCTCACCCATGCCCGGCAGGCCAATAATTTCCGCCTCGGGGCAGCGCTTAAATTTGCCAACACCAGCATTAACGGGTACAACGGCAATGCCATTCTGTTTGACCTGGGCGGGGTATTTGTGCATCCGGAAAAAGATTTCACCGTAGGCATGGTCATCAAAAATTTTGGCTTTGTAACCCGCGAATTCTCGCCTACGGGCAATACCACCCTGCCTTTTGAAGTGCAGTTAGGCACCTCCTTTAAACCCTTGCACATGCCCATCCGTTTTTCGGTTACCTTGCAACAACTCAACCAATGGAACCTGATGCGCGAGGATGAGGTGATAAACTCCCTCAACACCGGCCTGGACAATTTCTTCCGGCATGTTGTTTTGGGGGCCGAGGTGATTTTGAGTGAACACGTTTCCCTGCTGACCGGCTATAACCATTTACGCAGGAAGGACCTACGGCTGGACGGCACCGGTGGTTTCAGCGGCTTTTCTATCGGCACCAGCATTGCGGTAAAGGCCTTTGCTCTGGTGTATGCCCTGGGGGGGTACCACGTGGCCGGTAATACCCATACCTTTACCCTGGCGGCCAATCTTGGCCAGATAACAACTAAAAATTAAACCAATGAATACTACATATTTAACCCCGCAACAAATTGTTAAAGAACTTGACCGCTATATCATCGGTCAGGCCGAGGCCAAGAAAAATGTGGCCATTGCCTTGCGTAACCGTTGGCGCAGGATGAATGTTAAAACAGACATGCAGGCTGAGATTATGCCCAACAATATTCTGATGATTGGCGCCACCGGGGTAGGAAAAACCGAAATTGCCCGCAGGTTGGCCAAAATTGCCGATGCCCCTTTTGTGAAGGTGGAGGCCTCTAAGTTTACCGAGGTAGGCTATGTGGGCCGTGATGTGGAAAGCATGGTGCGCGACCTGGTGTCGCAGGCGGTACTGATTGTGAAGAGTAAAAAGCAGGAAGAGGTTAAAGAAAAAGCCGAGCAAATTGTAGAAGAGATCATCCTCGATGCACTTATTCCGCCCATGAAATCGCCACCGGCTATTATTAGCACCACCAGCCCGGAACAGGAGCCTAGGACCGACAGGGAACTGAACGAAAAAACACGTGAACGCTTCCGGGAAAAAATCAGGAATGGCGAGCTGGATAACCGGAAGATAGATATTACCATCCAGCAGCCGGCCAATGCCGGTATCGGCATGTTTGGCGGAGGCATGATGGATGAGGCCTCGATGATCAACCTGCAGGAAATGATTGGCAATATGATGCCGAAAAAGGCCAAAAAGCGCAAGGTAACCATTGCCGAAGCCCGCAAAATATTACTGGAGGAAGAATCGGCCCGGTTAATCGACATGGATGAAGTGAAGGAAGAAGCCCTGGCCAAGGCCGAAAACTCGGGGATTATCTTTATTGATGAAATAGACAAAATTGCCGGGGCCGGCAAAAAGGGCGGAGGCCCCGATGTCAGCCGTGAGGGGGTGCAGCGCGATTTACTGCCCATTGTCGAAGGTTCGGCCGTGAACACCAAGTTTGGCATGGTAAAAACTGACCACGTGCTGTTTATTGCGGCCGGGGCTTTTCATGTGGCCAAACCTTCCGACCTGATCCCCGAACTGCAGGGCCGCTTCCCCATCCGGGTAGAGCTGGAAACCCTTACCGAAGATGATTTCTATCATATCCTCAAAGAACCACGCACGGCCCTGACCAAACAGTACCGTGCCCTCTTTGAATCGGAGGAGGTAGAACTTAGCTTTACCGATGAAGCCCTGCGGGAAATTGCCGCTACGGCCTTCCAGATTAATGAGGAGATTGAAAATATTGGCGCCCGCAGGTTGAGTACGGTGATGAGCAAGCTGCTTAACGACTTCCTGTTTGATGTGCCGGAAGTAATTGGCCCCAACGCCAAAATTTCGGTTACCAAAGAAATGGTGGCCGATAAACTGGCCGGCATGGTAAAAGATAAAGATTTAAGCCAGTATATTTTGTAGAGGAAAAGCCCGTTTTGTTTTCTACCCCTTATTTTTGTCACAAATAAAGGCCTATGGAATTTAAAGATATAGCAGCAGTATCGGGTAAAGGCGGATTGTTTACCGTAGTTAAACCCACCAAAACCGGGGTTATCCTCGAATCGCTGGACGAGAGGAAAGCCAAACTGGTCACCGGGCTTAACCATAAGGTTTCGGTGCTGGCGGAGATCTCGGTATTTACCACCGGGGAAGAAGATGCCATCCCCCTGGAGCAGGTGTTTGTCAGAATAAAGAAAGAATTTGATGATGACCCCGGGGTGGATAAAAATTCCGACCCGGATGAGTTGAAAAGTTTTTTAGCCCACATCCTGCCCGATTATGACCGTGAGCGGGTTTACGTTTCCGATATCAAGAAGATCGTTAACTGGTACGGTATTGTTTACCGCTGGGCCCCGGAGTTGCTGGCGCCTGAGGAGACGGCAGAGGCGGCTGCTGAGAAAAACGGCTGATCCCTATGGCCGACCACCTGTCACAAGCCCTGGTGCTGGTCAATAAAGATTTTGCTGCGGCCATTCCGCCCGCGGCCATAAAAACCCGTGAAGATTTCCACCAGGCCCTGGCCGGGGTAGTGCAACACCTGCTTGACCATGACTTTGAAGGCTTGCTCAACGCCCTCTACCGTATTGATGTGAGCGAAGAAAAGGTGAAGCAGGCAATGGCCTCGGAGGCCAATGTGGCCGGCCAGATAGCCGGTTTGATTATTGCGCGCGAGATGCAAAAAGTAGTTACCCGCGAAAAGTACCGTCAGGAATAAGGGTTACAAGCCGAGCCAGGCAGCCATCACCCGCATTTGCTTGCCGCTGGGCTGCGCCATGGGCCGGATGGTATAGGGGGCAATACGTTCTACCTTTATGGTGTTGGCGGCCAGGGTAATTTCTTTGGCCTCCCCCTGCTCATCTTCGCGCAGCACAGTAATGGTAAATTCCTTACCCTCTTCCATGCCCGATAAAATATCCATAACAAATTCCTGTACCTGTGGCCCCAGGTCGGGGAACGGCCGGCCATTCATGGCCTTGATGATGTCACCGTTTTTTAAGCCCAAAAGTTTGCCGAATGCATCCAGTTCTTCTTCGTTTTGAATGTAGAGGACGTTCTGCTGCATATCCACACCAATGTTGGCATTGGTCAGGCCCAGGGAGTAATCAAAGAATTTACCTTCATCTTCGTAGTCTAGCCCTGCCTTACGCAGAATCTCCGCCATGGGCAACGGTTCAGGCCCTTCTACATAATGGCGGAAGAAGTCGCGTACTTCGGGGAAAGTAAGTTCGGTGATCTTATCAAACAGCGCTTCGTCTTTAAACGATTTGTCTTTACCGTATTCTTTGGCCAGGTCGGCCATTAGTTGTTGCACCCCGTATTGCCCGTCAGATAGGTCGAGCAAGGTAAGGTCGAGGGCCATGCACACCAGGGCGCCTTTTTGATAGACGTTGTAATATTGATCGGCATAGGTATCCAGGGCCCCGAGGCTTAATTCGGTCATTGGCAGGGTATCGTTAAACTGGGCCGCTACCATCATTTTTTCACGTAGCATGTTAATGTACTGGTCAATGCTGATCAGCTTGCCTTTAACCTGGGCGTTGCCGGCAAAGTATTCGGTCATGCCCTCGTAGAGCCACAGGTGGCGCGACATTTTGGGGTTGATAAAGTCAAACGGTACAATTTCCTCGGAATGGATACTGAGCGGGGTAACAATGTGAAAGAACTCGTGGGCGGCAAAATCGCGCAGTTGCTGGGTCATCTCATCAATGGGGTACTCGGGCATATAATAGAACGAGGAGTAGGAGTGCTCCAGGGCCCCGTACGACATCACCGGTTCATCGGTAAAATAAAAAATAAAGGCATACTTATCTACCGGCAATTGCCCACCGAGGTAGTCTTTCTGGGCCATCAGAACTTCATCTATGGTGTTGGCAATTGCGGCCGAAGTGATTAAGGAATTAGGCGAATATACCGATACCAGTACCCGGGTGCCGGCTACATTAATAAAGGTCGTATCCGGGCGGCTGTACATGATGGGCGAATCCACCAGTTCATCGTAGCTGGCGGTGGTGAAAATATCTACGGCTGTTTCCGGGCCTGATGCCTGGCCTCCGGAGGTTATTGTTGTGGCAGCCGGCTTGTTGGTGCTTCGGGGAATGAGCCCGGTACTGCCGTAAAACCCGGCTGGTTTAATCACCTTTATTTCGTAGCTTAGGTGGGTAGCGTTATTCAGAAAACCAAAATAGCCGCTGGCATTGAGGATGAAGTTTTTACTTGCCTCGATATTGGTGCCGGCTGGCTGGAATATTTCCGGGCCGGGCAATTCGGTATCGTAGCTGTCTTCAACCCAATAGGTGATTTTTGCCAGCTTTTTGGCTTTGCTGATTTTCCAGGAGTTGGTACCGGTTTTTTCCACGGGTAGCGGGCGGCCTTTTTTATCCAGGGCCTGCAAGTCTGACACAAAGCGGCCGTAATCTTCTATGGCATAGGTGCCGGGCACCATTTTGGGCAGATGGAAGGTGATTTCTTTTTCGTCAATAGCCGGTACGGTTAATTCAAGAAAAACTTTGTCATCTACTACCCGGGTAAGGTTGATGGTGTAAACGTACTTACCTTCTATGGCTTCTACGGCCAGCGCCAGTTTAACAGACAACAACAGGACGGTAAGCAAAAAAACTTTGCTGGTTCTCATGGGGTTTAATTTTAGGGTTACTTGCTTTATTTTTTAACTTCGGCAGGCACTTTGCAGCCGCTTGTCTGGCGGGTATCGGCCAGGAAAAAAATCTGCCACTTATTATTTTGCTTACGTAATAGAAAAGTTTCGGTGCCGCAATGGGTGAGTTTACCGCCAAGATAAAAAACGTAGCGGGCCCAAACGGTGGCCAGTTGGTCATCGGCATTAACCTGTATATCCCAAATCCTTTCGTCATGCTCTTCCGCCAGGCCGCCTCCAATGTAGTCGAGTAACACATCAATTGGTTTGGCCTCGGTAATAACATTTTCCCCTTCGGCTTTGGTATATAAGCTGCGGATCATAGCATCCCGGGTAAATACGGCTGCTACCCGGCTGCTGTCACCCGCCCGGTAGGCAGCAAAAAGTTCCTTTATTACATCTTCAATGGCTGTTTGGTCACCGGTGTTTTTTCCCTGGCCCATGGTTGCCACAGGCAGTAAAAAAACCAACACCGAAAGCATAAGCCGTATTGTCATGGTTAATCTTCTTTTAATACTTCCACTTCTACCCGGATGTTGCGCTGGGCCCCGGCAGAGTTTTCATCGTACAACATTTTTTTGCCGCCCCAGCCTTTAACTTCTATCCGGTCGGCCGCAATGCCCTGCGACACCAGGTATTGTTTAACCGCGTTGGCCCGGTCGTAAGATAACTGTTTAGCGCTGCCATTTACTGCTTCATGGCTACGGCTCATCTTAAAAAATACCGTGTCGCCTTCGGCCAGACGGGTATAGGAACCCGGGGCACTCCCATTGGTGTGGCCGTGCAGGCGGATACGGTATTCCGGGAATTCCTTCATCATCTTCACCACATCATTCAACTCAGCGCGGGATACAGGTTTCATGATAGCAGCATCGGAGATAAAAAATACATGGTACAGGGTTTGTACATCGCCCCTGCGCAACCGCTGCATTTCAAAAGTAAGCATCAGGGTGTCGTTGGCCAGCTCCAGAAAGTAATCGGTAGAGTCGGTTACCGGATGGGAGAAACTAAAGTCGGCTGCATCGGCCTTCCAGCCAAACGTGTTGGTTTTGACCATCATTACTTTATCCTTATTCCAGGGTGGCCTTACCCTGGTTGTCTCGCCCGATTTAATGGTGGCAATGACCCTTTCGTTGTAGGGGTCGTAAAGGATGGCTTCAATAGCATCTATTGGTTTGTGGGTGCGGGCATTCAGGGCCATAAAGTTTACCAGGCGTGAGCCATCGGGCACAATCTTTTTAGGGGGTTCAACAACTTCTTCTTCGGCAACGGGTGCGGCCGGTGTTGTCACCACGGTTGAATCTTCAACTACCGGCTGCGGTTCAGCGGCCGGGGGCGGTGCCTGCGGAGTGGCCGCAGGGGGTGGGGTACCGGCCGGGGCTGCGGGTTCACTGGGTTTGGCGGGTGGCAGGTTTTTGGCTTTATAGGCATATACCCAGGCATCAACAAAAGGGGTGCTGCTGCGGGTAGGGTTAATTTCACGCACCGCCCTGTTAAAATCATCGTACCGTTTGATATAGACAAAGTACATGTTCTTGGCGTAGGTAAAGCCGTAGTCAGCGGCATACCCTTCGGCTTTCAGCTTGTTGGTATAGCGTTGGGCATACCCCTCACCTGTGGCCAGGTAAGCCGCTACGGTCATATAATAACCCGAGGGAAGTTCTTTGATGCTTTCCTGGGCATACGAATTTGAATTTAAAATAACGAATAATGTACCGAGTACAAGAAGGGGTAAATGCTTGCAAATCATAAGATAGGATTAGTTGGTTTTGGAAAAATAATAAAATTCTTAAAAAATAAAGGCTGTATCTATGAATTAAAGATAAAAAAAGCCCGGATTTCAGGCTTCCGGGCTTTTTTGCAACAGCAATTTTTAGCTATGCGGCCACAGGTTTGCTGGTAAGTAACAGAATTTCATTGACCAGCACCTCGGTTATGTAACGGGTATTGCCGTCTTTGTCAACGTACGAGCGGTGAGTTAGCTTACCTTCAACGGCAATGCGGTTGCCTTTTTCCAGATAACTCTCTACATAGCTGGCGGTTTTGCCCCAGGCTACCAGTTGGTGCCACTGGGTGTCCTGTACTTTTTTGCCGTTCTGGTCCAGGTAGGTTTCAGAAGTGGCCAGCGAAAAAGAAGCCATGGTTTTGCCACTGTCAAACGTTTTGATTTGCGGCTCTTTACCAATGTTACCAATTAACTGCACGCGGTTCTTTAAATTTTTCATAATTGTAAAAGTTTAAAATTGAAAATTGATTTGCCCCAAAGTACGGATGACTTTTTTCAACTAATCGTATGATAAATGGTTGTATTCGATTATACTTGTATGAAACCGTTTGTAAACGATTACAATCGACTGATGATGGAAGAAAAACTATGCCCTGAGTGCGGTAAGGCCATAATTGGCCGGGCCGACAAAAAATTCTGCTCCGATGAGTGCCGCAGTGCTTTTAACAATGCCAAGAACCGTCATACCAATAATATGATGCGCCAAGTAAATGCCACCCTGAAACGTAACCGCGATATCCTGCTGTCGTTTAATCCGGCCGGCAAGGCCAATGTGGCTAAAAGCAAGCTGCAAAATGCCGGCTTTAATTTCAACTACCATACCAATACCTACACCACCAAAACGGGCAAAACCTATTACTTCTGCTACGACCAGGGCTACCTGCCGTTAGAAAACGATTACTTCAGCCTGGTAGTGAAACAGGATTATATCGGTTAGGATTTCCTGCCCCGGGTTTGTTACCCGCCCGGATGGCGGTACTTTTGTGCTATGATGTCGCAACACTATTGTCACAGCCTAACCTCGTACAGGCGCAGAAAAACGGTGACCGTAAACATTGGCGATGTGCCCCTCGGGGGCAACAACCCCATCCGCATCCAGTCGATGACGACCGTAGATACCCTGGACACCCGGGGGGCGGTAGCCCAGGCCATCCGTATGATTGAGGCCGGCTGTGCGTATGTGCGCCTTACTGCCCCGGGTATTCGCGAAGCGGAGAACCTGGCCAACATTAAAAAAGCATTGCGTCAACAGGGCTATAACACCCCGCTGGTGGCCGACATCCACTTTACCCCCAATGCCGCGGAAACCGCAGCCCGCCTGGTGGAAAAGGTGCGCATCAATCCCGGCAATTATATCGACCGTAAAAAGTTTCAGTTGCCGGAGTACACCGAGGCAGAGTATGCAGCAGAAGTTGAGCGCCTGCGCGACCGCTTTTTACCCTTGATTAATATCTGTAAAGCGTATGGCACGGCCCTGCGTATCGGCACTAACCACGGGTCGTTATCAGACAGGATTATGGGCCGCTATGGCGATACCCCGCTGGGCATGGTAGAGTCGGCCCTGGAGTTTCTGCGCATTTGCGAGGCGGAAAATTTTGACCAGGTAGTGCTTTCGATGAAGGCCAGCAATACCCTGGTAATGGTAGAGGCCTACCGCTTATTGGTGCATAAGCTGGCAGAGGAAGGGCTGAAGCCTTACCCTTTGCACCTCGGGGTGACCGAGGCCGGTGAAGGTGAGGATGGGCGGATTAAATCTGCCGTGGGCATAGGCACTTTGCTGGAGGACGGCCTGGGCGATACCGTCCGGGTGTCGTTAACCGAAGACCCTGAATTTGAAGTGCCGGTAGCCCGGGCCCTGGTAGAACGCTATGCCGGCCGGACAACCGAACCCGGCCCGGTTGTGGTTGCGGCTATGGCGTACGACCCCTTTCATTATGTCCGCAGGCAAACCGCTCCGGCAGGGATTGCCGGGGGGCAGCAGGTGCCGGTGGTGATAGCTGATTTATCGGGGGTTGCCGAAGTGGATAACCACACGCTGAAAGCCATCGGCCATTATTACTTACCAGCGCAGGATAAATGGGTGGCCACCGACCTGGCGGCTGATAGTATTTACCTCGGTGATCGCCAGCCGCCAGCCAACCTGCCCGGTAACCTGTGGCAACTCTATGACTATGGGTTTTGGCAAACAATGTCGCCCACGGCTATGCAGTTACCTTTGTTTACGGTCAAAAATTATCAGCAGCTAAACCAGGTCAATTTCCTGCAACTTACCATCGAAACCGATCCCCTGCCGGCAGCACTGTCACCCACTACGGTGTTGCTATTGCAGACCAACCACGCGCATGCCATGCCCACCCTGCGGGGGTTCATCAACAACCTGATGACAAAGGGGATTGCCAACCCGGTAGTTATCGGGCGCAACTACACCGGCCTTGCCCGGGAGGCCATGCAGCTTTATGCGGCTACCGATGTTGGCGGCCTGCTGGTGGACGGCCTGGGCGATGGGGTGATGCTGACCTACCCTGACTTGCCAGCGGCTAACCAGACGGCTTTCGGCACCTTGCAGGCAGCCCGCACACGGATGACCAAAACCGAGTATATTTCCTGCCCTTCCTGTGGCCGCACCTTGTTTGATTTACAGGAAACTACGGCTATGATCCGGCAGCGCACCGACCATCTGAAAGGGGTAAAAATCGGCATTATGGGCTGCATTGTTAATGGCCCCGGGGAGATGGCCGATGCTGACTACGGCTACGTGGGCTCCGGGCCGGGAAAAATTACCCTCTACAAAGGCCAGGAGGTGGTTAAAAAAGGTTTATCTTTTCACGTGGCCGTTGATGAGCTTATTAACCTGATTAAAGAAAATGGCGATTGGGTGGAGCCGGAGGACCTAACCGGATAAGACAATGAAGACAAAAGAGAATAAAACCAACGTTAAAGACTACCTGAAGCTACAAGAACTTTTCGGGTATTTCTTTCGTAAGCAAGGCAGGGTTGACCAACCCGGTTTCAGCCTCCGGGCCATGCATTTTGTGAATAAATTTTCGCTGGTTGTATTTTTGCTGGCCGTTATCTACTTATTGATTAAGCACCTGTTATGAACTACCAACTTACTGTTTTCCTCTTACTTATAACCTGGGGCAGGTTATTTGCCCAGTCTTATCCGGTAAACCCCAACCAGGATATTTTGCACTACACATTCAAGATAAAGGTAAACGACACCAGCAAGGTAATAGCCGGGGAAGCAACCGTTGAATTTCTGTTGCGCGGAGGCAAGGAACTCACGCTGGATTTGGTGGGCCGGAACAATGAAGGCGAAGGCATGGTGGTGGAACGCGTTACCCTGCACGGGGAAGCCCTGCCTTTTAAGCATAATAACAATCGCCTATATCTGGAATTTAGCGAAACAGGTGCCGGGCCGCAGGAAATCGTTATTTACTACCGGGGCGTACCGGCCAACGGCCTGATTATCGGCAACAACAAATTTGGCGACCGGGTATTCTTTGGCGATAATTACCCCGACCGGGCCCGCCACTGGCTCCCTTGCGTTGACCACCCGGCCGATAAGGCCACCGTTACCTGGGTTGTTACGGCCCCGGGGCACTATAAGGTAGTGGCCAGCGGCCGGTTTGTTGGCCGGGAAGCCCTAAGCAATGGTTACGTAACCACTACCTGGGACGAACAAGTGCCCATTTCTACCAAAGTAATGGTTTTTGGGGCGGCTGATTTTGCGGTTGACCCGGCAGGAAGTTTGCGGGAAATTCCGGTGACCACCTGGGTTTACGCTAAAAACAAAGCTGCGGGCTTTCATGATTTTGCCATTGCCCCGCAAGTGCTGGCCTACTACGATTCGTTGATTGGCCCGTATCCTTTTGAGAAACTGGCCAATGTGCAGGCAAAAACCATGTACGGGGGCATGGAAAATGCCGGCAATATCTTTTATTATGAGGAGTCGGTTAATGGCCAGGCCCAGCAGGAGTTTCTTATTGCCCATGAAATCGTGCACCAATGGTTTGGCAACGCAGCTACCGAAAAGGACTGGCCGCACGCCTGGCTGAGCGAGGGCTTTGCCACTTACCTTACCCATGTATATGCGGGCTCCCGCTATGGCGAAGAAGCCCGTCAGGAGAGGATGCAGGCCGACCGCAGACAGGTGATTGGCTATTGGCACCAAAAGCAGTTGCCTATTGTGAATACCGGCCTGGTGACCTATCCCAAAGTAGCCGACTTATGGGAGCTGTTAAACGACAACACGTACCAGAAAGCCGGCTGGGTACTGCACATGTTGCGCCAGGAACTGGGCGATACCACTTTTTGGCAGGCCCTCCGCACCTATTATAAAGTTTACCGGGGCAATAATGCCAACACAACCGATTTTCAAAAAATAGTTGAGGTGGTGGCCCAACGGGATATGCAACCTTTCTTCGACCAATGGCTGTTTGGCCAGGGGCAGCCGCTACTGGCGGGTACCTGGCGCTATGTTAAAGGTGAGGTCAGGATCACCATCAACCAGCAGCAGGAAGACCTGTTTACTTTTCCGCTGGCATTGGGGCTGGTGTACCCGGAAGGGGTGCAGGTTAAACACGTAAATATTTCAGCCGCCAAAAATGAATTTACTTTTACCCTGGCCAAACCGGAGAAAGTTTTGCTTGACCCGCAGGTTAACCTCCTTTACGAGGGCGAAAGCAGCCTGCTGGAAGTAAAGGTAGATGAAGCCGGCCTGTCCCTATGCCGGTCGTGGGAGCTCAGCCGCCTTAATGGCCGGGAGGTAAATGCCAACAAGAAGCCGGTCCTGCAGTTACGGGTGGATGAATCCCTTGAAGGCTTTTCCGGCTGTAATAACTTTAAGGGTAACTTTACCGCTAAAGGCAAAAAACTGGTTGTTGCCGCAAACCTAAGTGTTACCCGCATGGCCTGTGATGATAGGGCCCCGGAGGATGGTTTCCTGCAGACGCTGGCAGGCGGCAGTTTTGTTTATGAACTCACCGGTGGTCAACTGTTGTTGAAGCAAAAAGGGGCTACGGTTATGGTTTTCAACAGGATCAAATGAATATTGAAGAATACCGTGACTATTGCCTGCGCAAGCCGGGGGTAACCGAAGAATTTCCTTTTGATGCCAATACCCTGGTTTTTAAAGTATCGGGCAAAATGTTTGCCCTCACTGATGTGGATGCGTTTGTTTCTGTTAACCTGAAATGTGAGCCGCAGCGGGCGCTGGCCTTGCGGGAAGCCAATCCGGGGATTACCCCGGGCTACCATATGAACAAAAAACACTGGAATTCAGTAGCCACCGATGGTTCGGTGGGTGATAGCTTGTTTTACGAACTTATCGACCATTCCTATGCTTTGGTGGTGGCCGGCTTGCCGAAGAAGTTGCGGGAGGGTTTGCGCTAGTGGTTTTGCGACATTGAAAAAATAGCCCTTCCTACGACCGGAAAATCCCCGGAAACATAGATTTCACCCTGCGGGGCAGGTGCTTTTGTTGTTTTTGGCAAATTCATGGTTACCTTTATCCGTGAATTGAAGTGGAAAGCCGTGCGCCTGAATAGTAATCTCCTTGTTTTGCCCCTGATGGCATTTTTTACCCTGCCGGTCAACGCCCAGGAAAAGCTGGAAACGGTGGTGCAGCGCGGCCATTCCCTGGCCGTAAAAACGGTTTGTTTTAGCCCGGATGGCAATTACCTGGCTTCAGGGAGTGAAGATAAAACCATTAAAATATGGGAGTTCAGCAGCGGCCGGGAACTAAAAACCCTCAATGGGCACCAATCGGAAGTAAACCAGGTGCTGTTTACCGGTGACGGCATGCAGTTGATCTCCGCCAGCCGCGACTACCATGTTTACTTTTGGGATATTCGCTCCGCCACTATTGTGAAAAGTTTTCACTACCCCGATGAAAATATCGTCTCCATTGCCTTGTCGCACGATAATTCCCTGTTAGCCATTGGCTCTACCGCCAGGGTGGTGCGGGTGATCGACCTGGCAACCGATTCGCTTGTCTATTCCTTTGAGGCCAGGGTGGGGCAGTACGGGGCCCACGTAACCTTCAGCGAGGATGATAAGCTGCTGGCTATCGGAGAAGACAACCGTACGGTAAAACTATACAACCTGGTTACCGGGGAATTAGCGCATACGGTTAACGAGCCCCAGGGAAGTTGCGGAGGTTGCGATACCCGGGCCGTATTTTTAACGGACTACCAGCTTGTTAAAGGCAGTTGGGCAAGTCCGCTGTCCATCCGTAATTTCAATACGGGCGGGGCAGAAGTTTTGACAGAAAAAATGGCCGAACATTTAGATGACCTGGAACTTAGTCCTGATAAATCCCTGCTGATGGTAGTGGACGAGGACTCGGCCGTGATGTGGGATATGCAGGCTAAGCAGCCGGTTTATACGTTGGCCAGAAACCTGCCGGAGACCAGCCCGAAATATGGCCTCAACCAACTTGCCCGGGTGCCGGAGCGCAGGTCTGACCAGTTTAACGATGTGGCTTTTTCCCCTGACGGTAAATGGTTGGCCAGTGGCGATAACAGCAACCTGGTAACCATCTGGGACGCCCGCACCGGGGAAAAAGTGGCGGTTTTTTACGGTTACCTGAGCATCCCTTCGGATGACGGCCTGAATTACGACCCCAACGCTTACTGGACCCGCTATGTCTGGGGGCTGGTGGCCCTTAAAAATGAGGTGCAACTTTCACCCGATGGCAAATATGCTTTCCGGGCCAAGGTGGGTTATGCCGCCCGTAAATGGGAGCTGGCCACCGGTAAAATCGTGCAGGGTTATTTTGGCCACACCAAGGGGGTTATTACGTTTAAACTTTCTGCCGATGGCCGCTACCTGCTCACCGGCAGTGCCGACCGCACCGCTAAACTCTGGGACGTGGCCACAGGCAAAGCGTTACGCACGTTTACCGGGCACCGCAGTTTTATCTATCATGTAGATTTCAGTCATGACGGTAAAAAAATCCTGACCAGCAGCGATGACGGTACGATCAACATCTGGGAGCTGGCCAGCGGCAAGCACCTGAAGACTATCGTACTCGCCAACGACCCCAAGGTGATAGCCGTGGGTTATACGGTAAAATTTTCACCCAATGATTTATACCTGCTGGTGGGGCAGACCCACGGCACCTTCAACATGATTGAAATTGATACCGGACGGGAATTCAGGGAGTTTATCGGTCATACGGCCACTGTGGCCGACTTTGCGTTTCTAAGCAATGGCCGGCAACTGGTTTCTGCCGGCTGGGACAACTCCCTGCGCTTGTGGGATATGGCCAGTGGTATGCTGGTGCGCAAGTATGCCGGCCATACCGGGCCGGTAAATTCCGTGGCCTTGAGTGAGGCTGGCCACCGTATGGCCAGCGGGGGCACCGACCGCCAGGTTATTTTATGGGATGTGGCTACCGGTAAGGTAATAAAAAAGTTTGCCGGGCACAAAAGCATTGTTACTTCTGTGGCTTTTTCAGCCGGTGAAAAGTACCTGGTTTCGTCAACCCTTGACGGGATAACCAAAATATGGGATATAGAAACCGGCCGGGAAGTGCTGACCCATTATAGTATTGGCAGCCGGGATTGGCTGGTGACTACCCCGCAGGGCTATTTCAACGGTACCGGGGATGCCCAGAAACAGGTTTTCTTTGTTAAAGGGCTGGAAAGTTATACCCTCGACCGGTTTTTTGACAAGTATTATAATCCGGAGCAGATTAAGCGCACTTTTGAAATCGGGCCGGCCAGTCCGAAGCAGGGGCTGTTGCAAAAACTGCGGCAGTTTCCGCCCCCGGCTGTGGAGATAAGCTCCCCCAAACAAGGTGAAATGGTGAACAAGCCGGCCATGGAGGTGCTGGCCAGGATAAAAAATGAAGGAGGCGGCCTGAAATCGGTTGCGTTAATGCATAATGGTAAAGTTGTTACCCGCAAGGAAGAGGCTTTTTATGGTAAACTGGCCAAAGGTAAATCGGTGTACCAAAAATTTAATGTACAATTGGTACCGGGCCTGAACGCCATCAAGGTAGTGGCGGCCAACAAAGAAAATATCGAGTCGCGTTCTTCGCAGGTGCTGGTTAGCTACAAGTCGGAGGAAGACGAATCGGTTGCTTATGTGCTGGCCATTGGCATTAATAAGTACCGAAACCCGGCCCTGGACCTTAATTATGCCTACGATGACGCCCAGGCTTTTGCTGCGGCCATAAAGAATTCCGGAAGGGGCCTGTTTAGCCGGGTAGAAGTGCACAAGGTACTTAACCAGGATGCTACCCGGGCTAATATCCTGGGGGTATTGGATATCCTGGCACAAAAAGTAAAATCTAATGATGTGTTTATCCTCTATTATGCCGGCCATGGCACAGTGGTGGACAATGAATTTTATTTTGTACCTACCGAAAATACCCGCCTGTACAGTGCCGATAAGTTGAAAAAAGATGGCATTTCAGCTACTTCCCTGCAACAAAAACTTATGCAGGTACCGGCTTTAAAACAACTTTTACTGATTGATGCCTGCCAATCGGGGGGCACGGTAGAACTACTGGCCCAACGCGGGGCGAAGGAAGAAAAAGCCATGGCCCAGTTGTCGCGCAGTGCCGGCATTCATGTGCTGTCGGCAGCCGGCAGCGAGCAGTTTGCCACCGAATATGCCGAACTGGGGCATGGGGTGTTCACCTATGTGCTGCTGGAGGCCCTGGCCGGAAAGGCCGATGGCGCCCCCAAAGACGGGGTGGTTACCATCTATGAATTGAAAAGCTATATTGAAAACCTGGTGCCGGAGTATTCACAAAAATTTAAGGGCGAGGTGCAGTACCCCTATACTTTTTCTAAAGGGCAGGACTTCCCGGTTTCGGTTGATAAATAATTTTTCTTGCCCGGGGCTAAATCGTGGCCACACATTTTAACTCTATGGCAATGGGGGTGGGCAGGGCATTTACCTCTACCGTAGTACGGCAGGGCTGGTTATCCTTGAAGTATTCGGCATAAATACGGTTAAACGTAGCAAAATCAGCCTTCATATTGGTCAGAAAGACGGTGATGTCCACCAGTTTATCCCAGCCGGAGCCGGCATCTTCCAGGATCATCCGGACATTGCTGAACACCGCATGGCATTGGGCTTCGATATCGTAACGGATAATATTGCCCTGGGGGCCAAGTTCTACACCCGGTATTTTGCTGCTGCCCCGTTGCCGCGGCCCTACCCCGGAGAGAAAAAGCAGATTCCCCACCTGGCGGGCATGCGGATAGGCCCCAACCGGTTCGGGGGCTTTAGATGAATTTTTTATATTTTCAGCCGTCATTGTTACCTGGATAAAGCATAAAACTATAATACTAATTTCATACAAACACTGTCAGCCGGGCAAAATTCTTTGAACTCGGTAGTGGCGGCTATGCTGACGGGTACCGAAGCCCTGGGCACGGCAGCAAAACCCAGCCGGGCAAAAAACGGGGCGGCCGTATTGGTCAACAGATATACTTCTTTAGCCTGCTTGTTTTGCAGGCGTTCTTTAGCCTCTTGCCAGATCAGGGTGCCGTAACCCTGGCCCCTGAACCCCGGCACTACAACCAGCGAGCGGAACAAGGCAGCATGGCCATAAATTTCATAACCAAAATAACCTACCCACCCCCCGGCAGCGGAAACACCAAAAAGTTCTACTTCGGGCGCTTTCAGATCGGTATGGCAAAGCCCGGCCGCCTGCAGCAGGCCACTAAGTTGTTGGTAGTCGTTTTGGTTAAGGGGGTTAACCTTAAGCATGCATAATTTCTTCTATTTCTTCAACTTCAATGGGGATATTCGCCATCAGGTTATCCAGGCCATCTTTACGGATAACCAGGTTGTCTTCTAAGCGGATACCGAGGTTTTCTTCACGGATATAAATGCCCGGCTCGCAGGTAAACACCATACCCTCCTCAAACTTACGGTAGATATTGCCAACATCGTGCACATCCAGCCCGAGGTGGTGCGAGGTGCCGTGCATGAAATACTTTTTATAGGCGGGGTTTTTCGGGTCCTGGTTTTTAATGTCGGTTTTATCAAGCAGCCCCAGGCCCAGCAGTTCGCTTTCCATAATCTTGCCCACTTCTTCATGGTACTCGGGAATAACATTGCCGGGTACCAGCATGGCCTCGGCTGCCCGTTTTACCCTGAGCACGGCATTGTACACATCTTTTTGCCTTGGGCTGAAACGGCCGCTTACCGGGATGCAGCGGGTCATGTCGGCATTATAATTGCCATATTCGGCCCCAACATCCAGTAAAATCACCTCCCCTTCATCGCACGAGTCGTTGTTTTCAATATAATGCAGTACACAAGCGTTAAAACCACTGGCAATTATGGGCTCATAGGCAAAACCCCGCGAGCGGCTGTTTAAAAATTCATGCATAAACTCGGCCTGAATTTCATACTCCATCACTCCGGGCCTGACAAATTTTAATACCCTGCGGAAAGCCTTTTCGGTAATGTCGCAGGCAGTTTGCATCATTTTTATTTCTTCCTCCGATTTGATTGCCCGTAGCTGGTACAGCAAGGGGGCCGAGCGCTCGTATTTATGGTAGGGGTATCTTTCCCGGCACCATTTGCCAAAGCGGGCATCGCGGGTTTCTACCTCCACTACCGCCCGGATGTGCTCGTTGGTGTTTAAGTAAACATACTCGGCTTCGGCCATCAGGGTGTTAAACACCGTGGGGAATTCCGACAACCAGTAAACTTCTGCAATACCCGATAGTTCGGTAGCTTCTTCTTTGGTGAATTTATGCCCTTCCCAGATGGCGATGAGTTCGCTGGTTTCTTTAATAAAGAGGATCTCCCGCTGGTTTTTATGGTAGAAATCGGGGAAAAGCACCAGGATGGTTTCTTCCTGGTCGATACCACAGAGATAAAGCAAATCATTATTCTGCCGGAAGGGCATCAGGCCATCAGCCCCGGTGGGCATTTGGTCGTTGGAGTTGAAGACGGCCAGCGAACCGGGCTTTAGCAGGTTGACAAAATTTTTGCGGTTGTTAATGTAAAGGTCTTTTGCGGGCGGGGTATATCTCATAACAGTAAATTTTGCAGGTCAAAATTAACCTGAAATATTGACTAATAATACTCGTGAGGTTTTAAAAAATGTATCTGTTCAGGTACTAACCCGAAAAATTCACAAGAATTTTTTGCCCACAGGGCCGATGAACGGCAAAATACTGTAATACACTATGTTAAACACAGAATACAACATCAACCAAAATTTAAGCATAACCCAAATTTGGGGCTACTACATTTTTGCATTCATCGGGGTTAACCTCCGCTGAACCGGAGTCTAAGGACCTGATGTAATTAAAGGATAAACATTTGTTTATCCTTTAATTTACGTCATTATTCACGAAAGTCGTGAATAAACCGGGCTAAAAAGTTACCCTGGCCGGGCTAAGGCAAAAATCTTGTAAATCCAGCCTGGGCAAGAATAAATAATTAGGGCTAACTTTGCCGGTTGAAAGATATGGAGGAGATAAACATTTTCACCCTCGGCAACGGCATCAGGGTAGTTCATAAGCAGGTTAACAGCACCAAAATTTTACATTGTGGCATCATTCTCGACATCGGCAGCCGGGATGAACAGCCACACCAGTATGGTATTGCCCACTTCTGGGAGCACATGGCCTTTAAAGGCACCGCCCGCAGAAAAGCTTACCATATCATCAATAGTCTTGATTCGGTGGGCGGGGAGCTTAATGCCTATACCACCAAAGAAAAAATCTGCTTTTATGCCTCGGTGCTTGACAGCTTTGCTGAAAAGGCGGTGGAACTGCTGGCCGATATCACCTTCAATGCCACTTTTCCGCAAAAACAGTTAGATAAAGAGCGCCAGGTCATCCTCGAAGAAATGGCCATGTACCAGGATGTCCCGGAAGATTCCATACAGGATGAACTGGACGAACTGGTGTTTAAAGGTAACCCCATGGCCCACAATATTCTGGGCACCACCGATAATGTAAAAGCGTTCAGCCGCCAGGACTTCACCGATTTTATTAACAGCAACCTTAATTTCGACCGCATTGTGGTATCGTTTGTAGGCAATGTGCCTTTAAAACGGGTTAAAAAGCTGGCCCAGAAGCACCTGGAGGTTATTCCCCGGCAAGAAAATCGGGTCAACCGGCAGCTTTTGCAGGATTATTTGCCTGACCATCAGCAAAAAAAGAAAGAAATTCTGCAGGCCCATTTTTCTATGGGCAAGCCTGCTTTTCCTGTTACCCACCAGCAGCGGGTGCCGTTGGCCATGCTCATGAACCTGCTGGGTGGCCCGGGGATGAACTCGCGCCTGAACCTGGCCCTGCGCGAGCGGTTGGGCTATGTATATGCCGTTGATGCCCAGTACCATGCTTACTCCAACACGGGGTTGCTGTCGTTTTCTTTTGGCACCGAGAAGAAAAACCTGAAGCGTAGTATTAATGTGGTACAGCGCGAACTCAGACGGGTGCGGGAGAAAGCGCTGGGCACTGTGCAACTGCACGCCCTCAAGGAGCAAATGATGGGGCACCTGGCCATGGGGGCAGAGAACAATGCCGGGGTAATGCTCTCCCAGGGCAAAAGCCTGCTCGATTTAAACCGCATTGCTACCCTGGATGAGATTTTTGCCGAAATCAAAAAAGTAACTGCCGCCCAACTGCAGGACCTGGCTAACCGGGAACTGGACCCGGAAACCATGAGCACCTTAGTATATTTGCCGAAAAACAATGGAGTTTATTAGCCCTGAAATAAATGCCTATGCCGAACAGCATACGGCTGCCGAACCGGAACTGTTGCGGCAGATAAACCGTGAAACCAATATCGAGGTAATGCTGCCCAGAATGCTTTCGGGCCATTTGCAGGGGCGTCTGCTGGCCATGATTGCCAAAATGGTGCGGCCGGCCTACATTGTGGAGATAGGCACTTATACCGGTTATTCGGCCCTCTGCCTGGCCGAGGGCTTGCAGGCTGGAGGCAAGCTGATCACCATTGAGCACAATATTGAGCTGGAGGACAGGATACGGGGGTATTTTGGCCGCAGTAAATTTGCCCGGCACCTTGACCTGCGTATCGGAGAGGCCGCTGCCGTTTTAACTGAATTGCCGGCTGGTATGGATCTGGTATTTATTGATGCCGATAAGATTAACTACCTTACCTACTATACTATTGTGCTTGATAAGCTAAAGCCGGGGGGCTACATCCTGGCCGACAATGTACTGTGGTCCGGCAAAGTGGTGACTGCAGGGAGTTCTGCCGATGCCGATACGGCCGCCCTGCAAAAGTTTAATACATTTGTTCAGCAGGACGAACGGGTTGAGAATGTGCTGCTGCCCGTGCGTGATGGCTTAATGTTAATCCGTAAGAAATGAAGAGAATAAGCAGTGTTTTGATTTTTTTGGCCATTGCCGGAGTGCTCCCGGCCCAGGATTTTACCGTGCCCCGGGTGCCCCATAAAATGCAGTTTGCCGATATTGAACTGAAGATAACCGAAGCGGCCAGGAAGGAAATCCAAAGCGATGTAGATGCCTTAACGGCCAGTGCCAAGTTCTTTCAGGCCAAAGTTGACCGGGCCGCCATGTATATGCCCCTTGTGGAGCAAATATTTAAAGAGGAAGGCCTGCCCGATGATTTCAAGTACCTCGCCATTCAGGAAAGCGGTTTTATTGCCGATGCCGTGTCTTCTTCCAATGCCGTGGGTTTCTGGCAGTTTAAAAAAGAATCGGCCGAAGAGGTTGGCCTTAGGGTGGACAAAAAAGTAGATGAACGGCAGAATATTGTGGCGGCTACCCGTGGGGCGGCCAAATACCTGCAGAAAAATAACTTTTATTTTAATAACTGGCTGTATGCCCTGCAGGCCTATCAAATGGGGGCCGGTGGGGCTATGGAGGCCCTCGGAGAAGTTAAAGGCGGGGAAAAACAACTGACCATCGACAAAAAAACCTATTGGTACGTAAAAAAATACCTGGCGCATAAGGTAGCCTTTGCCGGGGCTATTGCCAGGGCTATAGGGAAACAACCTGCTTTGCAGGTGTATGCGGATGGCGGGGGCAAGACCCTGGCCGACATTGCCCGCGAGCTACAAGTGGATAAGGAAGAACTGGCGGAATTTAACACCTGGTTACTGGCCGGCAGAATACCGGAGGATAAAACCTATCCGGTTATTGTGCCTTCATCGGAGGCGGCCGTGGTGCTGGCAGCGGCCGATCCCGGCAAAGTAGCCCACCGGCCGGAGGTAAGCAATACTACCTCCCTGCCCCCGGCACGGGATATAGAATTGGGGGAAGATGCCTATCGCCAGATAAGGCTCAATGGCCTGCCGGCAGTTATTGCCAACGAAGCTATGACGATTGACGAATTGGCCGACTTGCTGGATTTTGACCCGAATAAACTGATTGCCTATAATGACTTGCTGCCCCATTACCGCATTGAGGTTGGGCAGGTGTATTACCTGAAGCCTAAACGGGGCAAGGCCAGGATATTCTATCATACGGTGCAGGAAGGGGAAACCGTGTGGATGATTGCCCAGAATTATGGCATGAAACAACGCAAGTTGATGAAAATGAACCGTATTACCCATGATAACGAACGATTAACCCCCGGCAGGGTGCTGTGGCTGAAGAAAACACGCCCCGGGGATGTGCCTGTAGAATATTGGCCGGAAACCAATACCGGGGAGAAATAGCGTAATGTTTGGTGATTATTGTTAAATGTTGTACCTTAAATATTATATTTGTTGCCAAGGAAAATACTCCTTACTAGTCTATGGATAATATTGGTATAGTGATGTTGGTTGATGACAACGATACTGATAATTTTATCAGTAAGCGGATTATCGAGATTACCAGGTTCTCGGATGAAGTCATCGTGAAGAGTTCAGGTAAAAGTGCGTTGGATTACCTGGAAGAGAATAAAGACAATCCGGAGGCCATTCCGGATATTATTTTTCTGGATATTAATATGCCTATTGTTGATGGCTTTGTCTTTCTTTATGAGTATGAAAAATTCAGCAATACCATTAAAGACAAGTGCCGGGTAATCATTCTCTCCAGTTCCGATAACAAGCGCGATATCGATAAAATCATTAACAACGATTTTGTTATCAAGTTTGTAACCAAGCCCCTCACCGAAAAAACCCTGGAGGAAATCAAGGAGTTGAACAACTAAGCAAGCCTGCTTAATAGTCGGGGTCTAAGCCCAGTTTTTCCTGTAGCATTTTCAGGGGGGGATACTTTTTGGCCAGGTGCATAAATTTTTCCTTGTTGGTATAAAGCATATCTTCGGCCGCAATTTCCTCAACGGTGGCAGTAAGCACAATCCGGGTATTATGCAGGGCTTTACGCAGAAAGCCCTGCAAATCAGCTTTCATGCGATCGAAAGTAATTTTAAGCACATCATTGGATAGCTTAAGGGTTACTTTTTCCCCGTCCAGCGTATAGGGTTCTTTTAACAGCATCACCTCCTGGTCTTTGCCCCTGGCCTTCCTGGCCGCCATATATTCCTGCCATTGTTGGTCGAGGTCTTCTTTGGTAAACGATGCCGATGTAGTGGTTGGTACCTCCTCAATGGCTTTAGCCGGCCCTGGTGCAGGTTGCTTTATTTTGGTGCGCAGGTCGTCCGGGTTGGGGATTTGGATGGTACTCTTTTTACCGGCCGGAGAGGTAGTGTAGGTGGCCTTTTCCTCGTTTACCAACCCTTGCTTTTTTTCCTCAGGTTGCGTTGTTCTTTCCTCAGGCTGCGTTAGGGCTTTTTTTTTTCAGCACTGGTCTCGTGCCGGGCCAGGCTTACGGCTGCATTGAGGTGGGCAATTTTCATCAGTGCCAGCTCAACGTGCAAACGTTGGTTTTTGCGGCTCTTGTATTCCAGGTCGGCTTTCGAAAGCAGGTTGAGACCGTTGAGCAGGAACGACATGGGGGCGCTGTTGGCCTGTTCGGCATATCGCTCGCGTACGGCCTCGGCCACATCCAGTAGGCTCACCGTCTCGTTATCTTTGCACATCATTAAATCACGGAAATGGCTGGCCAGGCCAACAATAAAATCGTGGCCGTCAAACCCTTCCCGCAAAATCTTGTCAAATAATAACAACGATTGGCTGCTATTTTCATTTAACAGGTGCTCGGTTATACTAAAGTAGTAGTCATAATCGAGGATGTGCAGGTTTTTAATGGTATCGTTATAGGTTACCGAATTATTGTCGGAGAAGGTGACAATAAGGTCGAAGATAGACAAGGCATCGCGCAGGGCGCCATCGGCTTTTTGGGCAATCAGGTGTAAAGCGGCATCTTCGGTGGTAATACCTTCCTTGTCGGCAATCAACTTCAGGTGGTTGGTAATGTCGCTGATCTCGATTCTTTTAAAATCATAAATCTGGCAACGCGACAGGATAGTAGGGATTACCTTATGTTTCTCGGTAGTGGCCAGGATAAAAATGGCATAGGAGGGAGGCTCTTCCAGGGTTTTCAGGAAAGCATTAAATGCCGATGCCGATAACATGTGTACCTCATCAATGATGTAGATTTTATACTTGCCATACTGGGGAGGATAACGTACCTGGTCGATCAGGTTACGGATATCATCAACCGAATTATTGGAGGCAGCATCCAGTTCAACAATATTCAGGGCAGTTTCCGTATCAAGGACAGGCGGGTTATTTTCCTGGTTGGTTTCGTTTACCATTTTGGCCAGAATACGCGCACAGGTAGTTTTTCCCACCCCGCGGGGCCCGCAAAACAACAGGGCCTGGGCCAGGTGGTTGTTTTCGATGGCATTTTGCAGGGTAGTGGTAATGTGCTCCTGGCCAATCACT
>JALSJF010000057.1 GCA_026989505.1 Cyclobacteriaceae bacterium | reverse complement strand
CACCGAGAACTGCAAGCGGCCTTCAAGCACACTGGCATCAAGGCCAAAGTTGGTGGAAACTGTTTCTTCCCACTTGATATTGGGGTCAACCCCCCTGGGCCGCAGGGTCGTTACAAATTCGTTACCAAATTGATAGCGGGCGTCCGGTTGGCTGAACCTGTAAAATGTTGAATAAAGGTAATCCCCGATTTCCTGGTTACCGGTAACACCATACCCTACCCTGAACTTCAGTTCGCTAAAGACATTGCGCCAGCTTTCAGCAAAGTTTTCGTCCAGTATTCGCCAACCTGCTGCAGCCGAGGGGAACCATCCCCAACGATTGGCAGGGCCAAACCTGGTAGAGCCATCCCTCCGTAAAGAAACCGTAAGCAAGTATTTACCTGCCACATCAAAGTTTACCCGGCCAAAAAATGAAATAAGCCTGTTTTCAACCGGAATAGTATCACTTTTCACATCCTTAGTAGCCACATATTCGCCATTAACCAGGGTGGCGCTATCCCCGGCAATAAAAGAGTATTCGGAACGGAAATTTTGCCAGGAATACCCCACGGTAGCATCAATCTTACCATTGATTGCGCCTAACTCTGTTTTATAATTACCATAGTATTCCTGTAAGAAACTGTATTTCAAATTATTTTCATCCCTGACGGTGGTACCCCTGCCAACCTGGTAGTTGCCTTTATCAAATTCGCTGGTCAGGCCATTGTACGTACCATTATTACGGTCATATCCAATATTGGCCTTGACCGACAAGCCATTAATGGGCAGTTGATACTCGATTTCCACATTACTCAATGTCCTGAAGGTCCTTCCTTGCTGGTCATTCAGGTCCTGAGAGGCCACAGGGTTGGCAATTGCAATCTGACTGGGCCATTGAAAATACCCTGCCATCGGGCTATTGGGGTCCCTCACCGGCCGGGTGGGGTCAAACCGCATGGCCTGCCAGATGACATTGGGCGAAAACCGGTCTTTGGTAAAACCATTCTTAGTAGTAATCCTTAAAGACAAAGCATCATTGAGGAGCTTTTGGTTATACTTCAACGACAAGGTGAGGTTCTGATTAGAGGTATTGCGCATAATCCCCTGGGTACCCAGATAATTCAATGAAACAAAATAGTTGGAGCGGGCTTTACCTCCCGACACCGAAATGTTTTGCTGGGCACCCTGGGCCAACTGTGTTACCTCATCAATCCAGTTAGTATTAGCCGTACCCAGGTTTGGTAGTTCCTGGGGTGCTTTAACGGCAATGGCTTTACGAAAATCTGCCGGTGACAAGTTAGGAAACTGCTGCACAAACATTGACATATTGTAATACCCATCGTAGGAGATTTTCATTTTCCCCGATTTACCCGATTTGGTCGTAATCAATATTACCCCGTTGGCGCCCCGTGAGCCGTAAATGGCCGCAGCCGAGGCATCTTTTAACACCACCACATTTTCCACATCCGAAGGGTTCATAAAATTCAGCGGGTTTCTGCCCCCCACAACGCCACCATTCGTAGTCAGCGGTACGCCATCAATAACATAGAGGGGTTCCTGCCCGTTAATCGAAGTGCCCCTGATCCTGATGGAGGAAGACGAGCCCGGCTCACCGCCCGAAGTTATCTGCATCCCGGCCACCTTGCCGGCCAGTAATTTATCCGGTGAACCGATTACCCCTTTATTAAACTCCTTTTCATCTACCGATGAAACCACCCCGGTCACATCCTGTTTTTCTACCGAACCATAACCTACAACCACAATTTCGGCCAGCTCGGCCACATCCTCCTGCAACACAATATTTATTTGCGACTGGTTGCCTACGGCAATTTCCTGGGTTTGAAAACCCACAAAAGAAATAACCAAAACAGCATTGGGAGGTACGGCAATCGTATAATTACCGTCAAAATCGGTAATCACCCCATTCTGGGTACCTTTTTCTACAATCGTAGCCCCGGGAATCCCTTCCCCATTACTATCCGTGATCTTACCCGATACGGTAACATTTTGCGCCAGCGCCTCAGGAACAATCCATAGGAACAAAACAAAGGCCAGAATCAATACCCTGATTGAGCTTACCCCCTGCCTGAGAATTGTTGAGGGAACTGTTAAACATGTAAACACATACCTCATATTACTTATTGTTTAATATTAATTAATGTTTGATAATCCTCGCTTTACTTATCCCTTTACTATCGGTCACTTCCACAATATAGAGGCCGGCCGGCAAGCTGCCCAGCGCTACCGTGGCTTGCGGCAAGTAAAAGTAGCGGTCTATCAACGGTTTGCCGTACACATCATAGACCATCACACGTTCTATCACCCTGTCGGAGAGTAGGCTAAGTTCATCGGTCACCGGGTTGGGGTACAGGGAGACCCTGGTATTTTTCCTTGTTTTTTCAAGGCCGGTAATTACATCTGTGGGTACACCCTCAATATAATTATCGAGCCTTACATTAGAATATATCCTGAACTCCCCGCCCATCAGGGTGAGGCTGGCATTGGCAAAATCACTAACAACCAGTTCCTCTCCGGTAAAGTACTCGTACCAGGTAGTATTCATGGTAAAATGCGGGTCACCGGTTTGCAACGCAAGGCTAAAATTGCCCACGATACAAATAGTGGTATCGCCTTTGGTGGCATTTATCCACTTCCAGGTAGGCGAGGCATCCCAGGTAAAGGTACCTTCATCAAAAATGCCGGTGCGGGTCTTTAGCTTAATTAACGAAGCAAACACATCGAACAAACGTTTTCTTTCCGGGTCGTCCAGGTATTCCCATTTGGTGGGTTTAATCCCCAGCCGGTCATCATTTAACTCTACATCATAACCAAATTCGCCAAACTGCCACATGTGCTTTGGCCCGGGCACGGTAAAGAAAAAGGCTGCGTTCAGTTTTACCCGGTTAAGGGAATGCCGTAACGGGTAAGTTGACGACTGCCGGATATCCCACATTACCCGCTCTTCATCATGGCTTTCCATGTAACCCAACACATGCGGCTCGTTCCAGCCCCGGGCACGATAATCGAGCCAGCCCAGTGAGCGGTTCACCCCTTTGCCCAGCCAGCGGTAATCACTGTTCATATTGCCCCACAACATCATGCCGTAATTGGCCAGTTCTTTTTCTTCTGAGTTGTCGGCAAAGTGCTCCAGGATAACATAGGCGGTGGAGTCCTGAGCCCAGATTACATCGGCCATGCGCTTTAGCAGGGCAATCCGGCTGGCATCGTAAGCGCCCCAGGCGGCTACATTGCCCAGGGTGTTTTTTTGGGTAAACCCTTTGGATAAATCAAACCGGTAACCATCAACATTATACTCCTGCAGCCAATACGTTACCACCCGGTCCACGTAGTCTTTAGTGTATTGGCTTTCATGGTTAAAATCATAGCCAACATTATAATCATGCTTAGCCACCCGGTTCAGCCAGGGATTGGTAAGTGTAGGCGGGCCATAGAGATCATCGTTATCCAACCGCACCAGGGAACTGCGGCCAAAGGCATGGTTGAGGACAATATCCAGGATAATGGCAATGCCCCGCTTGTGGGCTTCATCAATCAACCTTTTCAAATCATCTTCGGTACCATAATATTTATCGGGGGCCAGCATAAAAGCCGGGTTGTAGCCCCAACTGATATTGCCCTCAAATTCGGTAACCGGCAATAAGTGAATGGCATTAATCCCCAACGAGTCAAGATAATCAAGTTTGGCTGTTACGGCATTATAGGTGCGTTCATCGGTAAAGTCACGTACCAGCAACTGATAGACAACCAACTCCGTGTTCTTTGGCCGTTGAAAATCGGTTACCTGCCACGGGTAGGGCACTTTGCCGGTTTGCAGGTAGGTGGCTGCCTCTGAGGTAAACCTCACCGGATAGGGTTTTAGTCCCGGGTAGCGGTTTTCCGTAATGATCTGGCCATCATCAAATTGTGAACTTATCTTTTCGCTGTAAGGGTCGGCTATCCTTATCTGCCCATCAACCAGGTATTGAAAAATATACTCCTTCTTCGGAATAAGATTGGTCAGCGTCAGCCAGAACGTGTCGGCTTGCTGTTTCATGATATAGTTGTTATCAAGTGTCCAGTCATTAAAATCACCGATAACGAAGACATTTTGCTTATTGGGGGCTATTAATACCAGGGTAGCCGAAGTGCTGTCGGCCAGGTAGTTTATGCCTGCCTGCATCCCGGCTGGCACCGGTGCCTGTGGCGTAAGGGGAGTAATGGTATAGGCATAAACGGCCGAATCGGCTTCGGTGCCGGTAGTGGCCACCGCCTTGATTTTATGCACCTGGCCATCGTTTATCACCGTATGCACGGTATCCACTACCGTAGCATTGGCCACCGATTTTATTAACTGGCCATCAACATAAAGGTTTATATTGGCGGCTGCCGAAGTTATTACCTTCACGGGAATATCCTGGCTTGTCGTGTAAAAATCGTAGCGGTTGGTGGGTTGTTCGAAACGCAGGGTAAAGGAAGTAGTAATGTCGGCCACATAATCAACCGATTGCCCGTCAGGCCAGTCGTTGCCCTTAATGAGCATCCCCACCGAGGTGATATTGGCCGCAGCCGTATTGGTAAACTCGGTTAACGTAATGGTAATACTAAATAACTGCTTGCCGTTTACCGTTGATTTGGTAAACTTAGCCGGATTGGTAGCAGCCGTATTGCTGGCAGCCGGGTTAACATTGGAGGGGATACTGGCCCCATTATAATCGGGCAGCCACAGCCATAGCCAAGCCTCGGTCCAGTCGTTCATGTAGGTACCGCTTACGTCATAGGTGATGGTAATGGGCTCATCAGCGGCAAAAAAAGGGGGATCAATAGTGGGGAAAATCTCGAGTTTTTGCGCCAATAGTAAATTGGCAGACAAAAATACGGCCAACAGAAGTGTGATTTTTTTCATTCCCCGGAGTAAAAAGCGACTTTGTGTCTGATTTATGGCCGAAAATGGCCGGATTAATTAAATTTAGTTAAAAAAAAGTCTGGGTCTCGTACCCAGACTTTTTTTTGTTTTATGCTATACTATTGTACTGTTGCTGTCCAGGTTACTCCCTTATCAGCCGTAGTCAACGTAACATCATAGGTACCATCTGCGGCAATAGTAAGATTGGCGCCATCAACCGACAAACCGGTCATATCGCCACCGAGGTTGTATAGCCAATCGGCATTGGCACGGAATTTAAATTCCCCGGCAACCAATGCCTGACCAGTGAGTGTAAATGAGCTACCCGACTC
>JALSJF010000056.1 GCA_026989505.1 Cyclobacteriaceae bacterium | reverse complement strand
CTCGCAGAAATTATCTTCACAGCCTAATAGCTGTCTGTCTTTAGATAATTAGGAAAAATCTGATAATGGCGTTGTTTCACCAGGGGAATCAGTTTGTCTTTCAGCAAAGCAATATGCATTTTTTTACCGGCCGAAATATACACGGTCATGGGATCGATTGCCGACATCTGCTGCCAGCCACGGGTCTCCGTCAGGCCCTCCTCATCTTTTACCAAATCAATCTTGTTATATACATTTACGATTGTTTTTTCGGCACAGTCTATTTCGGCCAGGGTTTTCATTACGGTTTCGTATTGCTCCTCATGGGCATGGCTGGAAATGTCAATCACATGCAACAAAATATCTGCCTCCCTGATCTCATCTAAGGTACTTTTGAAGGATTCAATCAGCCCGTGGGGCAGTTTTCTGATAAAGCCTACGGTATCGGTCAGCAAAAACGGGATCTGGTCGATAACCACTTTACGCACTGTAGAGTCAACGGTGGCAAAAAGTTTGTTTTCGGCAAAAACATCGGCCTTGGTCAGCAACCGCATGATTGTTGACTTACCCACATTGGTATAACCTACCAGGGCTACCCGCACCATACGGCTACGGTTCTTACGCTGGGTAAATGATTGTTTGGCAATTTTCGCCAGTTTTTTCTTTAGCAAGGCAATCTTATCCCGCACTATCCTGCGGTCGGTTTCCAGCTCGGTTTCGCCCGGCCCTTTCATGCCTATACCCCCTTTTTGTTTCGACAGGTGAGTCCACATATTGGTCAGGCGCGGCAACATATATTCGTATTGGGCCAGCTCCACCTGAGTGCGGGCCTGGGCGGTTTGTGCCCGCAGGGAAAAAATATCCAGGATCAGCAGACTGCGGTCCAGGATTTTACATTTCAGGGTATTCTCCAGGTTGCGTACCTGAGACGGCAACAAGTCGTCATCGAAAACCGCTATATCTATTTCATGCTCTTTAACGAACGCCTCTATTTCCGCCAGTTTGCCCTTGCCAACATAGGTTCTCAGGTCCGGCTTGGGCAACCGCTGAGTAAATACTTTCATGGTTCTGGCCCCGGCCGTCAACACCAAAAACTTTAATTCCTCCAGGTGGTCTTCAACCTCATGGGCAGGGGCATCCTTAGCCGCTACCGAAATCAGAACAGCCGTTTCTTTGTCCGCCCGGGTTGAAAATGTTTTGCCCATAGTTTCGCTATTAACAAGAGGTGCAAAAGTAATGGTTTCCCTGCCTTAAAAAGATTTTTTACGGGTTGCGGTTACATATCTGCAATAAACTGCATAAAACTTAGATTATTTTGTAACTTGCGATAATTTTTAGTTTGGCTTTAAAAATGAAAATAGCAATTGTTTTAAATACTTCCTGGAATATCTACAATTTCCGGCTGGGATTGGTCAAAGCGCTTTTGGCCGAAGGCCATGAAGTAGTGGCTATTGCCCCCAGGGATGAATATACCCCTAAACTTGTGGCACTGGGCTGTAGTTATGCCGAAGTAAAGATGGATAGCCGTGGCGCTAACCCATTAAAAGACCTGGCCCTCACCTTTGAACTATTTAAAATTTATAAAAGGTTGCAACCCGATGTTATCCTGCAATACACCATCAAGCCCAATATCTATGGCACCTTTGCGGCTTCGGCCCTAAGAATACCGGTGATAAACAATGTTTGTGGCCTCGGTACCGCCTTCCTGAACAGGAACCTGGTATCGCGCTTTGCCATTGCCATGTACAAACTGGCTTTCCGGTTTCCAAAACTGGTGTTCTTTCAAAATGAGGATGACAAGGATTTTTTCCTGAAGTCTAAGATTATTAAAAACACTAGAACCGATGTGCTGCCGGGCTCAGGGATTAATATTGATGAGTTTGTCCCCAAGGGCAGTTATACGGACAAGCCCTTTACCTTTCTGCTGATCAGCCGCCTGATCCATGACAAAGGCATCCTGGAATACATTGACGCTATAAAGATGTTAAAGTCGAAAGGGGTTGAGGCCAGGTTCCAGTTGCTGGGCCAGTTAGATACCAAACATTCAAGGGGTATTGCCAAAAGCCTGGTGGAAGAATGGATTGAGCATGATGTTGTGGAATACCTGGGCGCTACCGATGACGTAAAACCCTATATCAACAACTCCGATTGCGTGGTGCTGCCTTCTTACCGTGAAGGGACCCCCAGGTCGTTGTTAGAAGCCGCCAGCTCGGGCAAGCCGTTGGTGGCTACCGATGTGGCCGGCTGCAACAATATTGTTGATGATCAGGTCAACGGCTTTCTCTGCAAAGCCAAAAATGCGGCAGACCTGGCCAATAAAATGGAGCAAATGCTTACCCTGGACAAGGACACTATCGTTAAAATGGGTAAAGCAAGCCGGGCCATCGCCAGGGGAAATTTTGACGAAAAAATTGTTATCAACAAATACATTTCTTCAATTTCCGAGGTTTAACCTTGTTATTTGCCTCTAAATAAGCTGATTTGTTTTATTTTAGTTGCGCAAATAACTTTACTCTTTTGAAAACAACTTTACAGATTTTTCTGGCCTTATTGCCTTTGGCTTTCGGTTCATGTGCCTACCGGAATAATGTAATGTTTGCCCATGACGACAGCTTTGTGGCCGCCCAACTCACAGCCGAAGCCAGGGCCCTGGAAACGAATTACACCATTCAGTCAAATGATTTGCTGCATGTAAAGGTTTATACCAAGAACGGGGAAATGATTATTGATCCCGAATATGAATTAACCAAAAATCTCAACAATACCCGTAACAACCGCCCAGACCCTGAATACCTGGTAAGGTTGGATGGCTTTGTCTATTTACCCATGGTTGGCGATGTGCGGTTAAGCGGGCTGACTATCCACCAGGCCAACCAGAAGCTGATAGAGCTTTATAGTGAATATTTTGTTGACCCCTACGTTATCGTTAGCTACACCAATAAACGGGTTACCGTGTTGGGCGCCCCGGGCGGGCAAATTTTACCCTTAATGAACGAAAACATTACCATTGCCGAAGTGCTGGCCATGGCCGGGGGGATGCAGAAAACCGGCAATGCCAAATCCATTAAACTGATCAGAGGGGATGAGGTGTATTTGATAGATTTCAGCACCATAAACGGTTATTTTGACTCGAACCAGATTGTTAAAGCGGGTGACATTATCTATGTAGAACCCATCAACCGCCTGGTGGCCGAAAATGCCAGCACTCTGGCCTTAATCCTCAGCATGATTACCACCACCACTACCCTATTGGTACTCTTTATCCGATAATGATGAAACTTAACCCTACCGAATCGGAACTAACCATTGGCAGCAATACCACCGCAACCGGTGACATCGACTGGCAAAAGCTGGGGCTGGTCCTGCGCAAAGGCCTACCCTGGATAGTGTTGATTCTGGTGGCTACCATGAGTACTGCTTACTTAGTCATCCGTTATACCAAGCCTTTATATGAATCTTACTCTGAGATTAAACTCGACCAGGAAGACCAGACCAACATCCTCAACCTTCCCGGGGCAAACAATAACAACTCCTTTGCTTTGTTGTCGAGCGAAATGGAACTGATAAGGTCCAGGCTGTTTTTCAATAAAATAATTGAGTCTGTACGTTTAAACCCTCAATATTTTACCCACGGGCAATTTCTTGTTGATGAAAAATATACCAACCCGCCCTTTAAGGTAACGTACCAACTGAAAAACATTGCCCTGTATAACCGGCCTATTGACCTCACTATTCTTAACAACTCCCGGTTTATTTTATCCTATACCCTTAGTGAAGAAGAATTCCGCCAGGAGTATGCCTTTGGGCAGCCTGTCGAAACCAAAGATTTCAACTTTACCGTTACCCTTAGCCCCAGCTGGAACCCTTCTATGGGCGAAGAATACTTTTTTATTATTAACAGCCATGATAACCTGATTAAATACCTCGAAAATAACCTCAAAGTAGAACCGGTTAATTTTGAGGCCAATATTTTCCGTATCTCTTTTCAGGACAACAACCTGAGCAAGGCCCACGCCCTGATCAGCGCCATTGACACCCTTTATTACAAGTATTCGTTGGAAGAAAAAAACCGGGCCAACCGCAATAAGATTGATTACCTGAATACCCAACTGGCCGAAACCGAAAAGCGGCTGGATGATTTTGAGAAATATTTTGAAGACGTAACCATTACCAACAAAACCGTAAGCCTCGATGAAGATGTAAGGCGCACGGTTAACTTAATTAACGGCCTTGATTCACAGAAGGTACAACTGCAAAAAAAGCTGGGTTACCTCAAAGACCTGGCCGAAGAGATAAACAGTGGCCAATTAGTGACCATTTCCGGCTCCAGTTATCAATTGCCGCCCCATATCAATTCGTTGGTAAATGAGCTTAACCTGTTGATAAACGAACGGGAAAAGCTGGGGCTGTCGTACCGCCAGAATACCTATACCTACCGCGCCCGGCAAAAGGAAATTGACCTGATAAAAACCGACCTCTTAGGGGAAGTGGAGGATGCCAAAACCAGGCTAAAAGATGATATCCGCTATTTGACTAATCAAAAAATTTACCTGAACCAGCAGCTTAAGAAATTGCCGTCAAAAAGTACCGAATACAATAAAGTTAAGCGGTTTTATTCGCTCTATGAGGAAATTTACTTGTCGTTGATGCAAAGTAAAAACGAGTTTGAAATAGCCATTGCCGGGTCAACCACTAAAATAAAAATCCTGTCCCCGGCCACCATGCCCAATGACCCCATTAAGCCCAATAAGTTGCTTGTTTACGGGGCCGGAGTAGCAGGTTTTGTTGTTTTCAGTTTTATTTTTATTGTAATCAGCTACATGGCCCACGACAAAATCAACAGTATTTCCGAAGTAGAAAAAAACACCCATGCCACCCTGCTTGGTTCGGTGCCAAAGTTTAAAACGGCCGAAAAGTATGCCAAAATAATAGTCCATGACCATCCCAAATCTGCCCTGAGTGAATCAATGCGGTCAATCAGAACGAATATGGAATTTATGCTGCCCGATAAGAAGGCCAAGGTTTATTCCTTTACCTCTACTATAGGCTCCGAAGGCAAGACCTTTATTTCTACCAACCTGGGGGCCTTACTGGCCATGGCCGGTAAAAAGGTGATCGTCCTTGACCTGGACTTGCGCAGGCCGAAAGTACATAAGGCTTTTGCTATTGAACCGGATAACTGCGGGGTCAGCACTTTTCTCATCAGCAAGCATAACCTGCAGGAGTGCATAAAAAACAGTAAACTACCCGGGCTTGATT
>JALSJF010000055.1 GCA_026989505.1 Cyclobacteriaceae bacterium | reverse complement strand
TGGCGGTGGCAGTGGAGGAGGCGGGTTGCCTATGTTGCACAGGTTTAGGGTATTGAAATAATCATCGGCAAAATAGTAGTCGGTGGTGGGGGTACTGTAATAGGGCTCCTGGTCCATGGGGCAATCGAAGTTGGCCACCCGGCCACCGGCCGCTCTGGGAAGGCCTATCAGCCTTTCGTTGGCGCTTACCACAAGCACCAGTTCGTCCGGCTCTTCCTGCACGGCTATCGCATAGGCGTTGCCCTCGCTGTCATAAGCCGTTACGGTGGTTATGTCCTCGGCATTTTCAGGCAATACGGCCACCAGGGGCATTTCGCTGCCGGTATCCCAGCTTGCGGGCGAGGTGGCCGCCAGTTCGGGCAGGGCTATCTGCAACAGCGGGTAGAGGGCGGCCAGCGAGTCAAGAAAGGCGCTCTCCTGGCTGCGGGCGTTGGCGGCCCCGGGGCCAAAGAGCACTTCCTTAAAGCTCATTTCGGCCCGGCCCCCGGGCGTGTTCACCTGCAGGGACTTGTCCTTGTGGGTGCCGAACAGGAAGTTGTAGTCTCCGTCAAACTGCTCCATTACCGAGGTTTTGATAAACTCCCGCACTTCGGGGCGGGAGAGTGAGGCGGCCAACTGGCGGCCAAACTTAAGCGCCACCTGGTCGCGCCCGGTGGTGTAATCAGCAGTTACCTCCAACGGGGGGGGATAACATCTTGCTGAAACTGCTGACAATTAGTAGCCAAACCAATTAGAATCAGTGTGCTTAGTTTAGATAACTTGTTCATAAAGATTTAAATTGATTTGGGCCAAACATAATTAATATTTGTTAAAAACAATTATTTTTTTAATGATTTTTTTGTGTTTTAAGATATAAATTCGCTATCCGGCTTCCTAAACCGAAAAATTCATATGAATTTTTCGCCCACAGGGCCGATGATCCCGAGGTCTCGGGACATCGGGTCATTATTCACGAAAGTCGTGAATAAACCGCGCTAACCCGAGGCCGGGGCCCGGTAAAATGGCCACTCCTGACATAAGTTTGCCTGGGCGGGTATATTCATTTCCGCCCGGTCACAGCATTTCCGTAACCGCCATCCCCGGAAAAATCCTGCAGCAGGCCAACCTGGCGGCCTGTGTTCTGCCCTGGCTTGCTGATGGTGCGAGTTTACACACAGGAAAACCGGGGTGCAGCCCGTCCGCCTTACTCCCGAAAAATCCATGGCTTTCGTTTAGGCTATGGGGCAAAAAGCTATTTCAACTTCCGGTCAAAAAAATCAGCCGTTGCCTTATAGGCCTTCAGCCATGATTTGTACATCAAAAACCCATGCACTTCATCGGGGAAAATTAATTGCTCAAATTCAACGCCCTGCCTGCGCAGCGCTTCGGCCAGATGAACCGATTCACTAAAGGGCACATTACGGTCGTCATCGCCATGGATCAGCAATACCGGTGAACGCCAGGTATCCACATAAGCCAGGGGTGAAGAGTCGAAGGCCAGTTTGGCGGCCGCGGCATTTTTGCCGGCATCGTAGGTGGGCACAAAATTACGGATGACCAGGTTCCAGTCGTGTACCCCATGTAAATCCACCCCGGCAGCAAACATCTCGCTGGCCCTGGCCAGGCCCATGGCGGTTAAGAAGCCCCCATAAGAGCCGCCCCAGAGGCCAATGCGGGCCGCATCTACATCCTCCCGGTTTTGCAGGTACAGGCCGGCCCCCAGTACATCGTTAAACTCGCTGGCGCCCCGGGCGCCATAATCAAGGGCTTCACGGAATTCCATACCATAGCCGATACCGCTACGGTAGTTTACCGATAAAACAATATAGCCTTTACCGGCCAGGTACTGGTTCATGGCATAGGCATTATGGTAATACCCCCTGTGGTGGAAGCCCAGCAGCATCTGCCTGCGGGAGCCACCGTGAAAAAACAAGAGTGCCGGCCGCTTCTCCCCTTTTTTAATGTTTTTCGGCACAAACAACTGGCCATGGATGCGCAGGCCATCGGCACTGGTAAAGATAACCTGCTGTGGTACCACCAGTTGCTTACTGTCGGGAAAACCGGCCGGGATGCTGCCGGGATGCAAACGGATGGGTTTACCGCCCCCCGGTTTAAGCATTTCTACATGGGCCGGGGTCGTGGCATCCGCAGCAAGATAAAACAAATTGCCCTCACGATCCATTCGTGGTGACCATTCAATACCGGTAGCCGAAGTTAACTTTTGCGGGGTGCCACCAGGCAAACTTACCCGCCACACATGCTGGCGGTCGATGTCATTTTGGTTAGACGAGTACACTACTGATTTACCATCGGCTGCCAGGGCCACAAACTGCACTTCAAAGTTGCCGGGGGTTAGCAAGCCCACCTTTTTACTGCGTACGTTTACCGCATACAAATGTGTCCAGCCATCCCCCTCGTATGGAAAAACAATAGCGTTGGTTGCCGCCCATAAAAGTTGGTTGCCGGCCGACACATAGCGGAAAGCCGAACCGGGGCCTTCTTTGGCGCGCCAAACCTCCTGCGTACTGCCGGTAACCACATCGGCCACCCTTATCGACCACGGCAGGGCGCTACGCCTGGGCATAAAGGGCAGGCGCTGCTCTTCATTGGGTATCCTGATAAAGGCTACCCGGGTGCCATCGGGCGACCAGACCGGATTGGAATCTTGATCTACGGTAGGGTCAATATACAGCAACGTGCTGTCGGCCACCGTGTAAATGCCGATAAAAGCGTGGTCGCCCCGGTTCGACTGAAAGGCGATTTTGCTGCCATCGGGCGACCAGGTTAACCCCGCAGCCCGGCCACGGGTATTGATTAAACGGACCGGACGGGCCTTGTCGTCAGCCAGGTTAACTGCATACACTTTGCCCGACATCAGGTAGATCAGGGTATGGCCATCGGGCGACAGGGCCTGGCCTGCCCCTTTGGCTATTTTCCTGGTTTTGCCTGTGGCCAGGTCAACCTCCCAGATAGCCCGGTCAGACCCCTTAGTATTCAGGGCCGGGTTGGGGTACTCGCCCCTGCGGTTGGCTGCCCCACCCCTGACAAAATATATTTTAGTGCCTTGCGGGTTAAATACCAGGCGGCTTATTCCCTGGCCGTCATCCTTTGTATAGGCCGTAACCCTGCGGGCCTGATAACCGGGGGCGGTGGCCAGCCAGATATTGCGTACCCCTTTATTGTTCTCTACCCAGGCCGCCCGGCCCTCCGCTACCGTTAACGAAGTGGGCATGGCCGCACTTAAAATTTCTTCGAGGGTAAAGGACTGGGCATGGGTGGCCGTACTTAAAAAGATGAGGCCGGCAAAAAGTAAGGCTAATTTTTTCATCATCGCAAAGTTGGTTTTACCAGGTAAGAATACAACTATTGGCCGCCCGAATCAACAGAAAGTTGATGAGAGGCAAGACGGTTATAACAGAAGTTGCGTTACCTCTACAATTTCACTTCGGCATAGTAATCAACCGGTACGGTTTGGGTGAAACCCCAGGTGCCTACCTGTATTTCACCAACAAAATGCAATTGCAGCTTGTTGCCGGTGAGCAGGGTAAAAATACTACTGACAAAGCTCTCGCGGATGGCCTCGGTGGCAAAGCTGGCCCTAAAGGGTACCGAAAATGAAGCCTGTTTGCCAATTTTAATATTGTCGTGATGCGAGATCTTAGCTATAGTCTTATTATTTAGCATTAGCCCAATATCAATGGATTTTAGTTTACCGGCTAAATCATTGGGGTTATAAAACCAGGCTTCGGCACTTAAGATCATCATCCCGTCTTCCACGCGGGCAAGTTGCACATTCTTGATTTTTTCAAACTTCACATTTTCCTCGAAGGTGCAGGAGGAGAAAAGGACGAGTATAATTAAATAAGGGGTGAACTTCATCGTTTTAGCAAGACGTAACCGGGCAATATTTGTTACAAATTCTTTCCGCAAAGGTCATAACCCGAATTTTTTATGAAAAATCATATGAATTTTTCGGGATAAAGTCGTCATAAACATAATAATTAAAAACTATCAATGCGCACTTGGCGAAATTTTGCTTAGCCTGGAAAATTCTTGTGAATTTTCCGCCCACAAGGCTGATGTAATTAACTGGAAACAACTGTTTGGCGGTTAATTTACATCATTATTCACGATTTTCGTGAATAAACCGGGTTAGCGTTCTTTGCGGTTGAAAACTAAAATTAATACACAATCACGCGCTCTACCTTTTCTTTCTTCAAAAAGGAGTTGATAATTTGCTGCACATCGCGGTTATGCTCATAAACGTCCACACATTGCATAAGTTTTTCCGGTCCGCAGGTGGTGGCCACATCGGTATAACCAAAGCCAACGTACTTGCCGTTTTTTAGCTGAATTACCGCTTTCTCATTGATCTTACGGCCGCGGTCGATGATAAGGGCATTCTGCTGGCGGTATTTAAACGATTCCAGCGCCTCCATTACCCTGCGATTATAGGCTCCGGGGTCTTCCTGCCCCAAGCATGCCCCGCGGCATTTCCTGAGCGCATAATGAAAGCAGCCTCCCCGGCTTTTGTTTAGCCCCGTCATCGATAAGCATAGTTGATACTGGTCGTTAAGGTGGTACAAGTGCTCCGTCCCTTCCTTACGCGAAGCATAAGCCGTTAACGGCAGCGCCCCCTCCCTGATCCTGCGCAGCTCCAGGCGGATGTAACCGTCAATCTGCTGATCGGTGAACAAACCGTATTGAAAGTAGGTGCGCTTTTGGGCGCTGTTATACAATGGTTTTTGCCGTTTTATCTCTTCCGATTCCTTCAGCAGGGCCACCAGTTCACTTCCGGTAAGGGCATAGCTGATATCGGCAATTTCCTGGCGCATGGCCAGCGCTTTGCCGGTTTTGGCGTTGAGCAGATGGCTGATCACCCGCTTGCGGATATTTTTACTCTTGCCGATGTAGATAAGTTTACCCGCCTGATTGTAAAAATAATAAACCCCGGTTTCCTGGGGCAATCCCTCAATCAACCTGGCCGAAATATTAGGGTTATCAAAATTATAATGGCCGTTGCCCAACGTACCGAAGGTAAGTTTTTGCCCATCCAGCAACAGCAACAGCTCAAACAATTTTACCGTGGCCGCGGCATCGCCCCCGGCCCGGTGGCGGTGGTTGAGGCTGATATTCAGGTTGTCGCAAAGTTTACCGAGACTGTACGAAGGCTGTAAGGGCAACAGCTTGCGGCTTAGCTTTACGGTACACAACCGCTGGCGTTGGTAGGCGTACCCCAGGCGTCTGAACTCACTACGTATAACAGTATAATCAAAC
>JALSJF010000054.1 GCA_026989505.1 Cyclobacteriaceae bacterium | reverse complement strand
TGGACGGAGGGTAATATAGCAATATATCCATTCAGAAGGAAGGAGGGGCTTTCCCCTCTTTCTTCTGAAAAAATATGATTAACTTTTATCCTCCGAAAAGTTGCATTTACTAGTTGAATTTAGGATGCCTTTTTTTACCTTGATACCAATTTGTAAGACTTTTCGCAATAGGTATATCGCCTCATTAACGGTGTAGAGGTCTGACGGGAAGTCGGAGAACTGGAATTTGCCGGAATCAAGTAATTGCCAAATGATTCCCTGGGTAAACTCATTCGTTTCCAGCCCCTGCCCATCGATGGTGCGCATATGTTGAAATTCATCAAGTACGATAATCATCGGTTGGCCGGTATGGATTTCATACATTTCTTCGAGTTTGCCCCTGATACCGGTTTGGTAGCCCCGTTCGTTTTGGCTAAGCTCGAAGTGGTAAAACTCGTCCATTACCCTAAGTAGTTCTGCCAGGCGGAGGACAACCGAACTTTTTCCGGTACCGGTTAGCCCCCAGAGGTTAATAACCGTTGGCCGTTCCTGAAAGAACGGGAAGGAGTACCAGGATTTTACACTATTGATTATTTGTTCGATAACCGGATCGATGCCCACGAACTCTTTTTTAAGTTGTTTTTCGGCTCTGTTAAGGAGGTCCCTTTTAAAGATGAGGTCTTGTTTAGATTCTTTCATGTTACAAATGAAAGTGGCAGATGCGCCAAAGGTTGGCGTAGTGGAAAATTATTTTGGACTTTTATTTTTCTTGGCTGCCTAACAAATTGGGTATTTCAATCGTTATTAAAACAGGCAAAAGTTATAATGAGCAAGTAGCTTAACGAAGTTAACGATTAGTTATTTACTTTTGCTCAACAAATTACCATTAATTATGGCACACAGTTATCAATTTGAGGGAGAATATAAGCATAAGTCGATAACAGCAAATGTTAAATTGTTGCTTTTTCATTTTAAAGACGACAATAATGTTCATTTCATCTATTCTCCTCATTTAGATTTAACCGGCTATGGTGAAAATTTAAGGGAAGCGAAGAAATCATTTGGCATAGTTTTCGAAGATTTTATTGATTATACCATTAAAAAGAAAACCCTGGGTAAGGTGTTAACTAAACTGGGATGGCAGCTTAAGGGATCCGTTAAAAATCCAAGAAAAGCGATAGTGCCCAGCATAACGGATGTAATCAAAGACAATGATTATGTGTCTGAGATATTTGATAAGTATCCGGTAAAAACCTATCATCAGCAGGTGGGTATCCCGGCAGTGTATGCTTAAGATTCGCTTTGCATGGCTGTCAAACGATTATCAAATATTCCCTTAAAGCTATTTCGCAAGTTCTTAAAAAGCCAGGGGTTACAAGTTATTAAGGGAAGCAAAGGCAGGGGAGGTCATGAAAAATGGTCGAAACAAGGGTTAGACAGGCCCATAACCATCCAAACGCATATTAGTCCGGTACCTGAATTTATTGTAAAGCAAGTGCTAAGGCACTTAGGGATGGACAGGGAGGAGTTTGCCAGAGTAATGAAGGATTTATGATCTAAAAGTATATTGTAAAAATCTAATACTGAGAAAATGCTTTTTTATGTATTTGGGCTATTTCTTTTGCTAAATTCTTGGGTTCTAAGACCTTAACATTTATGCCATGTGCAACAATTTGGTGGACAAACTCATAGTTTATGGAGAGGAAATAAGATACTGTAGCGCCATTTTCATCTTCTTCCACTATTTGCTGTGAACTATGCCAGGGTAAGGTTTTAATGTAGTTTAATTGGCTCTTAGTAAAATAAAGCTTGATTATCTCGGGCTCTTCATCTCCCCAGGAAATGCCAATTTGGTCATCAAATTGTTTCTTTGGGTCTATTTTCTTGTCGCGCGCAAAAACTTTAGTGGTAATATCCAGGTTATCCAGCCGGTCAAGGGCAAAGGTTGTAAGCCCTTTGAAGGTCATACCAAGCAAGTACCATCTGCCAAGATATTCTTTCAGATGATAGGGCTTAACGGTATGCTTTTTTGCTTTAATGGTATCGAATCTGGTATATGAAAAAGATACTTTTCTTCTATCTCGAATAGCACCTAGTAAGGGCTCTAAATATTGCAGGCCTTTTAAGCCTTCGCTGGCATCAAATGATAAATATTGCCGATTATTCTTCAGATCAATGATTGCATCATTTAGCAGTTCAGACCTAATCTTCAACTGAGCAATTCGGAGAAAGTCATCTATTGGAAACCGTTGATCTGTATTTATATTATAACCTTTTGAAAAAGTATTATAGATAATGTCAATGCCAAAATTATAGCGTAGAGACTCAATATCTCTTTGCAATGTTCTCTTGGAAATTAAAATGTCATGATTTTCTATATACTCAAGAATTTCCTCCAATGAAGTGTCTGTTTTACGAGTAAGTAATTCAAGTAGTAAACTATATCTCTTCCATGCTAAAGAAGCTGCCATATAAGCCTTATAATGTAGGTAGATAATAAAATTAGTGAATATCTGCGTCATAGTTTGGCGCAGGTGAGATTTATCTTTGGATTGCTTGAACAGAAATATTATAGATCAATATCAGAAAGGAGTTAAAAAAGATTATAAGGGAGATGAACAAGATACAAAGAATGAGTTGTATAATTAGTCATAATATAATAAATATGAATGAAAACAACTATCTATTAATATAACCTCCTGATTACAGCTCAGGAGGTTACAGGTTTGAATCCTGTCGAGGTCACTTCAGCATGACAAACCCAGGGTGATTTTACCTTGGGTTTTTTATTTTTAAGCCGCGCGGCTTATCCTCTAATTAACCACGTCTTTCTTCGCCTGCCATAACGACCCGTTCCCGTGGTTAACCCGGGGCCGTATTTATATTTTATCAGCGGTTGGCATAATCAAGGTATTTTAGATAATTTCGGGTTTTTTAAACGCAGAAAACAGCATACGCATGGAAGTTAATGATCAGGGCAGGGGCCAGTGGGGCTCAAAATTTGGTTTTATTATGGCAGCAGCCGGCTCGGCTGTGGGCCTGGGCAACATCTGGCGGTTCCCCTACATAACGGGGCAAAACGGTGGCGGGGCTTTTGTGCTGGTCTATGTTATCTGCGTGATCTTAATTGGCATCCCGATGATCTTTACCGAACTGGGCCTGGGACGGATGTCTGGCCGGAGTACCGTAGGCGCCTTTAAGCGCACAGGCGCTAAGCCGCCCTGGTTTATTGCCCCGTTTATGGCATTATCGGTGAGCTTTTTTGTGCTTACCTTTTATGCCGTGATTGGCGGCTGGACCATCGGCTACATCTATGTAACCATCACCAGCATGGACATCACCTTTGCCAGCTTTGCCACCAACCCCTATGTGGTGCTGCCCTTGTTCGCAGTCTTTATGCTGCTTACCGTAGGCATTGTGCTGGGCGGTGTTTCCGGGGGTATCGAAAAAGCTTCCAAGATATTGATGCCCGTACTTTTTGTGTTACTGGTGCTGGTGGCCCTGCGCAGCGTTACCTTACCGGGTGCCATGGCCGGTATTAAGTTTTATTTGGTGCCCGACTTCAGTAAGATTCATGCCAATACTGTACTTATGGCCTTATCGCAAGCCTTCTTCTCTATGAGTGTGGGCTGGGGTATTATGATCACCTATGGCTCTTACTTGCCCAAAAAATCCAACCTGGTGGAAAGCGGCCTGTGGGTAGGTTTTATGGATGCCATGGTTGCCTTACTGGCCGGTTTTATGATCTTTCCGGCTGTTTTTGCTTTTGGCAAAGACCCGGCCGAAGGCTCTACCCTGGTGTTCCAGGTGCTGCCGGAAATCTTCCGCGCCATGCCGGCCGGGGGGGCGCTTGTGGGGGCCTTATTTTTCCTGCTGCTGACAGTTGCGGCCCTGACTTCTTCTATTTCTATCCTGGAAGTGCCGGCCGCTTATTTTATTGATGAAAAAAAGTGGAACCGTAAGAAAGCCGCCTGGGTGGTAGGCATTGCCGCCTTTATTATCGGCATTCCTTCGGCCCTTACGGCCCTTGACGGCAGCTTCTTCAACACCATCAGCATGCCGTGGTTTGGTGGCAAACCGGTTACCGGCTGGCTCAATATTGTGGATACTATTTTCGGCACCTTATTCATTGTCCTGGGCTCTTTGCTTACCAGTATTTATGCGGGCTGGGCTATTGATCATAAGCTGCTTACGGCCAACCTGGGTGAAGGTAACCGTATCTTCGGCAAACCCCTGATAGCCGGTGTCAGCCCGGCACAAATGTTTGCCTTTATGCTGCGCTACATTATTCCGGTCACCATTTTGCTGGTGTTGTTAAACATGGTTGGCCTGCTGGGCTTCTTTGCCGGTACCTAAGCCCCTCTTTCTGGCCCAGGGCTATCGCCAGCGCGGCAGTAAACTGGCGCCTGGCTTGATAATTAATTTTATCCCACGTACTTTAGTGGTGCAAATGGTTCCGTAGTCCTGTTTCAGGATTGGGAATAATAGGGAATTCCGTGCAAACCGGAAGCTGTCCCCGCAACTGTGATGCTGATTCACGGTGATTACATTCTAAGCCACTGTCCCCGCATAGGCGGGGGTGGGAAGGCGTAATTGCTCAGCTAAGCCAGGAGACCTGCCATCTGCAACCCCGTTGTTAATTCAAGCTTTCGGGTTGAAAAGCATTGATTATGGTACTGAACAGACCTCTTCATTTAACCTTACCCTTTTGGCTGTGGTGGCTCCTGCTGCTGGTTATACCTGTTATTACCCGGGCGCAAGACAGCCTTCCGGCCACACAGTTGCAAGCGGTAGAAATTGTCAGCAAGCGGCTGTCGCCTTTTGCTATTGGCGCCAAAACAAGCCATTTTGATAGCCTTGTGCTCACCCGGGAGGCTGTGCCCAACCTGGCCGAAATGATAGCCAACTATACTTCACTGGCAATTAAGTCTTACGGCAATGGCATGCTGGCTACCATCTCCTTTCGCGGCACCGGCCCCAGTCATACGGCCGTGTTGTGGCATGGAATAAACATCGCTTACCCCATGCTGGGGCAGTCCGATTTATCCTTATTATCCCTGGCATTAAGCGATAACGTGGGCATACAGTATGGCTCCGGGGCAGCCTTATATGGCTCGGGGGCGCTGGGAGGCACCATTTCGCTGACCAATACCCGCCCCAGGCAAGGGGCCGGCCTGATGGTTTCACAATGGTTGGGTTCTTTTGGCTCTGTTAAAAATACGGTTAAGGCCAGTTATGCCGGCAAAAAGTATTTTGTGCAGGTAAAAACCCTGTGGGA
>JALSJF010000053.1 GCA_026989505.1 Cyclobacteriaceae bacterium | reverse complement strand
AAAGACAAAAACTGTTGGGCAACCTTTTCGATGCGGTATTGTTCGCGATCTATTTTGAGACTGTGGGAATAGTTACCCTGTAAGAATTCATTTACGACAGTTTTATCAAGGTTGCCGGTCTTTACCGATAAAACCGGTTTATTTATAATGGCATAATCAATTAATTTACTGGGGGTTTGTTTACTGCCGGCATTCTCAAAGTTTACCATAAAGTCCATGCCGCTCAGTTCGTAAAGCAGTTCTTGCCGGGGAACAGGCGCATGCAAAACAACCCTGCCTTTACCGGCTTTCATAAAGGGTTGTATCCATTGTGGGGTGGTGGTATAGATATGAAACCTGAATTCCTGTTCAAGGCTAACCAGCCAGGTTAAAAACTCTTTGGGATCCCTGTGGCCGGGGATAAACATGCCCGCATAAGCAAATACAGGATAAGGCCGGTGGCCTTGCTCATCTTTAACCCTTATGTCCTCAAACCTGAACCCCTGGGGAATCACTTTTATCTTATCCCTGAATTCTGGATAATACGCTTCTTTTGCGCCCATTGTGGGCACAGTAATGTAATCAGCCTTGCGACACCACCATTTTTCTACATATTTAAAATAAAATGGCGGCCTGAAGCTGTCGTTTTCCTGCCCCATATACGGGTCGCCACAATCGGCTGCCCAAACCCGGGCAATGGGGTTTTGCTGGCGCCAGGCCCCGGCCACCCCCCAGTGAATGGGGTGCGGCACGGCAATGGAAATAAGTAAATCATACCCTTTTTCCTGCCCTAAGGTCGTGTTTAGCAGGGGTATAAATTGAATATCAGGATAGGCAAACAGCAGGTTGGCCAGGCGGCTTACCACACGCCTGAACAGCCGCATCAACCCCGAGCCTTTTACCGCTATTGCCGGCCATTTGATTTTGCCCATATCTTTGATGGTGAAATTATGCTGTTTGGCAAATTCATCATGCTCTGGTACCCAGGGTGTAATAACGGTTACCTGGTGGCCTTGGCGTGAAAACTCTTTGGCGAGTTCGGTAGTGCGAAACGACCGGGGGGAATTTTCGGGGTAAAATGCATTGCTGACCAGTAAAATGCTAACCGTCACTAGTTATACAAAAATCTAACTTGAAGCTGTTCATCAGGTTATCCATTAATGGTTAGGACAGCATGCTGGTCCTCACCGTCCACAAATCTTGTGTCAAAAGAGAGAAGAGTTTGCCATTTTTTTATAATAGCCTGTTCGTCTTCCCTAATCGTATCATCCATTAAAATAACCGAGCCTTTGCCAAGATGCTTTTTCATTACCGGCAATAGCCCATACCGGCCGCCTGGTGTTTGTGCCGGAGGGCCATCACAAATAATTAAGCCAAACGTTCCGGACAAACCAATATCCGTCACAGCATACCAGAAAAATTTTCCATAATTTACTAGTGGCTGCACGTTTAATTGAACCCGGCTAATATCCAGGGCGCTAAGTTCCAGGCGTACTCGTTCAGCCCATTGCAGGTTATCTTCCAGTGAAACAATATCTTTTTTATACCTCTCCGCAACTATACCGAGGAGTACAGTCGTTAGACCGGAACCACACTCCAAAATAGGCTGAGTTGAAGAAACCATGGCATGTTGAATGCAAGTTTGCAGGTAACCCGTCTGTGCCGAAAACCCCTGGTTTCCCCAGCCAAAGACAAGTCTGCGTAATAGCCTTGTATGAATAGGTTTATCATTATAAATTTTTTCTTTGAATTCCCGGATTGCCTTATGCCAGACCCTGTGTTGATACAGTTGCAATAAGGTTTTTCGTAGTTGTACCGGTATTATACGGCTAATTTTCATAGAGCAACTTGTTTACTTTGGCATAAAAGGGATAGTAATTGTAAAACAAAGTGGTTGACAAATTGTACACCTTTCCCAAATTAGCGTAAACCGGCATACAGCCGGCTAGATTGAGTTTTTGTAAACCAATTTTCCGTAATTCTGCAACCATATCCCTAAATGCCGGCCTGGCTTTATCGGCTATGCAAGATTGCAGTGGCAACAGGACAAACTTAGCGGTAGCCTGATTAATTAAATATTGCTGCGCCTTGTTTAGTTGGTACATACTGGCAAATTTCTGAATTTCAACAGCCGCTTTAATAAACCCTTTACGGGCAATTTCGGAATAATACAGGCTGGAATGCGTAGCCGATCCCGGCCGGGTAGTGCGTTGGTAAAACGGCTGATGATCAAAAGCACAACGTGGCGCCAGACAAAGCACTTTGGCCAGAAACAGACCATCCTCCAAAAAAGGTACATCTACCGGGTAGGACAAACCGTGTTTTTTCAGGAAGCTATTGCTATACAAAATCCCTACCGAACGGTCCGGGTCGCGCACCCGGGAACCCCGCGATTTAAAATAGGTATCAACCCCGATATAAACCTGTCCGGCCAAAGCAGCGTAGTCGGTGGTGTATTCAACTATGCCGGTTTCACCCAAAATAGTAAAGCCAAGGTAAAGCACATCGAGGTTGTCTTTCTCCGCCTTGTTACTAACCCGGGCCAAAGTATTGGGCAAAATATAGTCGTCCGGGTCTATGCATAAAATATAGCGGCCTTGTGCCCGGGCGAAGCCGTTGTTGCGGGCCACAGAAACGCCTTTATTCTCCTGTTCTAGCAGGATAATATTACTAAACTCTTGCTGCAGTCTAAGCACTACCTCCCGGCTGTTATCCGGTGAGCCATCGTTAATCACGATTACTTCGTACTGCTCCGGAGGCAAATCCTGAGCCATCAGGCTGCGCAGGCACTTTTCTACATAAGGTTCTACCTTATAAACCGGCACGATAATACTTAATTGCATATTAACCGTGAAGGACGCAAAGTAATCGCCAGGTGCGCCACCCCACCTGACGGACGGTCAGGGATGGTGCCAGGGCCGCAAAGTTTATAACCAGGCGTACTCTTCATGCTAATAAAAATGGCTGGCCCGGTGGGACCCCGGCAGGCGTTTCTTTATATGATAAAGGTAGTTGAACGGGTTAAGGTAATGGATAATAAAACGGTAGGCTTTTTTTACCATTCCTGTCCGCTGGTGCAGATTAAAAAATGTAACTATTCTGGCCACATAAAACGCAAAATTTTCCCTGGCAGCAATTTCCCAGGGCAGATACGGATGGGCTACTTGCTGGCGCATTTGGTGTATTTTGTTATAATCAGGCCGTACGGTGCCCTGCCAGGCATTATTGTTTAAGGCGTTGGCGTGCATACGATACCCCACCGTGGGGTGATGAAAATAATGCAGCCGGTAACCCGCTTTGGTTAGTTTCAGCCACATCGGGTAGTCTTCTATGCCGGTATGGTGTTCTTCATAGCCGCCAACGGCCAAAACAGCTTGCTTGCTGAAAAAGTACGAGGGCGTGTAATTAATCCGGTCGGCAAGCAGGAGCAGTTCAAACTGGTCTTTTGCCGTTAGCTCCGGGTGCATAAGGTTATCAGGATAGTTCGCGGGTATATCACGGATATACGCACTGCCGGTAAACTTTTCCTTATATAGTTTAACCTGCGAAAAAATCACTTTCGCTTCCGGATTCTTTTCTGCAAAAGCCCTATTGTCGGCAATGCAGTTCGGCAACAAGATATCATCCCCGGCTATAAATTTTATCCACTCCGAAGTAGCTGCATTTATAATGCGGTTGCAATTGGCCGAAACTCCGGTGTTTTCTTTAACCGTTAGTAGTTCTATCCGCGTAAACCGATTTTTTACCTCAGCACGCGCCAACCAGTTTACAACTACTGGCAACGTATTGTCCGTAGAAGCATCATCACTGATAATTAGTTCCAGGATTGGGTAGCTTTGGTGTAAAACACTTTCCAGGGTTTCGAGTATATACTTGCCAGAATTGTAGGTGGTTACACCAATGGTAACTGGCGTACTGGTGTTTATGGCTTTCGTAATCGATTTTTTAGTTCCACAAAGGCTCTGGAAAAATTAAGCCGTTTATTTAACTGGTAATACGAATAACTGCATACGCCAACAAATGCTACAAACCCCATAATGAGGCCCGGCACTAATTCGAAAAAACTTACACCCGTAAAAGCTACCAGTACCGTAAACAGCAGAATAAGGGATAAGATAATAAAATCAGCAGAAAACCTGAAGTCATATTTATAATGTGAAATCAAACTAATCAGGATCAAACTAAAAACATTGCTTGCCAAAAATGCCATGCCCAGTCCTTGTAAACCACCATACATATAACCAATAACATGCATTAAGAGCATTACCAACTTACCCGTAACCTCTACTATCAGTTTTGTTTTCAAATCCCCTTTAGCCACTATTATAACACCCAACGACCATATTATTCCCTGCAAAAACAAGCCCAACACGGCCCATTTTATATAGGCAAAGGCCGGCAGAAATTCGGCTGTTAATAACACCCTGATTACCCAAGGGGCTGTAACCACCAGAAAAACGAGGATTGGGCCTAAAATAAGCAAGACTAATTCCGCCTGGTGAAGGACGATTTGCCGCCATCTGGCCGGCTCCCCAATAGCAGCCGACAAACGTGGAAAATAATCGGTGGCCATAGCAGAAAATACCAACCCCACATAACCGGTTGAAATGCTGCCACCAGCATTATATAAGCCAATATCTGCCAAGGAGCCAAAGCGACTAATGTAGGCATTCAGGGAAAATTGAACGGCCACAATAAGAAAGACATTAAACGATAAAACGACACCCAATTGGACCATGTCCACCCCTCTGGCAAATACCTCTTTTGAGGCCAGGGGAATATCAGGAATATTAATTTTACTTTTAAAGTAAAGGGATATCAACCAGGTAATAACGGCACTGCCAATGATGGCCGGCACAATGCCCTGCAGCCCATAAAAATAGTAAAAAGGCAAGGCCACCAAAAGGCCACCCAAGGCTCCCAGTACGTTTGCCAGAGCCAGGTATTTATGCCTTTGCAGCCCCCTAAGCAAGGTATAGGTGCTGCCGGTTAAGGCCCCGAAGACAAGCACCACCGACAGCAGCATAAAGGGAAAAGTATATTCGGTATTACTAAATACCCATATACTTAAATAATGTGCCAAAACAAGGGTAATAATTATGCCAAGGAGGGCCGTAAACCAAATCCACCGTTTAAATACACTTACTACTACCGCCACCCGATGATTATCGCCAGCCCCATTCGCTGCCGCTATATCTTTAACCGCACTCTCCGGAATACCCAGGCTGGTCAGGTTTTTTATCATCATAATGGCCGACATAAGCAACCCATTAATACCCATGCCGGTGGTACCTAG
>JALSJF010000052.1 GCA_026989505.1 Cyclobacteriaceae bacterium | reverse complement strand
TTACCCGTCATGGGTTGAGCATCCGGCCGCATATCATCATTGGTTTGCACTATGGCCGCCTTTTGGGGGAGTACAAGGCCCTGGAGATGATTAAAAAGTACCCCACCCACGCCTTGATCCTGGTAATTTTAACCCCCCTGCAGAATACCCCTATGAAAGATGTGGCGCCTCCGCCAACGGCTGAAGTAGAGGAATTTTATCAGCGGGCGCGGATAGCTATGCCCACTACCAATATTCTGGTAGGGTGTGCCCGGCCCGGAGGGGAGTATAAACGCATAACCGATATCGCGGCCGTAAATGCCGGCCTTAACGGCATTGCCTATCCGGCCGAAGGCGTGATTGCCCATGCCCGTAACAAAGGGCTGCAACCAAGTTTTTATGAAAATTCCTGTTCCTGTGGCATTGATTGACCCGGCCTGCCGCAGGCGGGCATTAACCGTTAACAAAACCATTTACAAATAACTATCAACCAACCTTGACCCCTTACCGCTACATAGAAGAAGCCGATACCTCTGCCAGTTATGGCCTCGCTGCCGATGAGTACCTGATGGAATATCACCAACAGGGGGCGGTGTATCCGGCCTCATTGCGGCTATACAACTACCGCAACTATGCCGTGCTGGCCGGTCGTTTTCAGGCGATAGAGGCCGAAATTGACCTTGCAGTGTGTAAGCAACAGGGCTTTGAATATGGCAGGCGCCTGACCGGTGGCGGGGCTATTTTAATGGGCTCCGGGCAGTTGGGCATTTGTTTTGCTACCTCCTCTGCCACGTTTAAATGGGAGCATATCCGGGAACTCTATCATTTGTTCTCTGCCCCGGTTATTGAGGCCCTGAAGTTGCTGGGTATTGAGGCAAAATTCAGGTCGAAAAACGACCTGGAAGTAAACGGTAGAAAAATTGCCGGCCTGGGGGTGCATGTGAGCGCTTCCGGGGCCATCCAGTTTCACACCAGCCTGCTGGTTGCCCTTGATATTGAACAGATGCTGAAAGTGCTCAAAATACCTGTGCAAAAATATGCCGACAAAAAGAAAATAGCCTCGGTTGAACAACGGATTACTACGGTTTCCCGTGAACTCGGCCGGCCGGTCACTCTGGCGGAGGTTATACCGGTGGTAAAACACTGCTTTGCAGAGGCCTTTGCCACCAGTTTTGTTGATGACGGGTTCACGGCTACCGAAAAGGCCGCCATCCGCGCATTGGAAGACAAAAGGTATTTGTCCGAGGAGTGGATATTCCAGCGTTCCCCGCAAGCCGATATGACCGGCATGAGCCTGAAAAAGACCCCGGCCGGTCTGCTGCGCACCTATATCGGCCTTAAAGGGGAGACTATCAAAAGCGTGTTGCTAACCGGAGACTTTTTTGAACAGGCCGGAATCTTCACCAAAATCGAGGCTGACCTCAAATGGTCCTCGATGGATATTGAGAATATCCGCCAGGTGGTTAACAAGGCCTTTCAGCAGCAAGAACTGGCTGCAATGCAATATGGCCTGAGCCCGGAGGTCATCACCCAGTGCATCTGGCTGGCCGCCCAGCGGGCTATGGCTGCTGAGCGCTATACGTATAAAGGTTCGTGCTATTACCCCAAACAAGAAACATCTGAAACTATAATAAAAGAAAGTTAACCTGAAATTACCCACTTAATATGATTCCTTTAGAAACCCTGAACACCGAAGTTGAAAAAAAGCAGATCAGCCCCGATTATGTGCGCATAAGTGCGGCCAGCGCCATGGCGTTGCGCATGCGTTCGGGCCGCTTCGCCCGCGATTTTGATTTTGGCGGCATCAATATCCTGCTCAATTATGATAACGGCTGCCTCGCTGACTGCGGGTACTGCGGGTTGGCGCGTACCCGCCCCGGGGCCTATGAGGATAAATCGTTTATCCGGGTGGAATGGCCATTGGTTAACACCGATGAACTGGTTGACCGCATGGCCGAACATGCCCACACCATGACCCGGCTTTGTATCTCGCAGGTAACGCACGGCAGCGCCCACCGCGATACCATTGAGATCACTAAAAAAATTGTTGCCAAAGTTGATGCCCCGTTATCTGTTCTTTGTGCCCCTCCGGTGCTCAACCGTGCGCGGCTGCAGGAGTATAAAGACCTGGGCGTAGATATGATTGGCGTAGGCCTGGATGCGGTAACCGAGAAGGTCTTTCGCCAGCATCGCACCGATGTGCCCAACGGTTCGCTTAGCTGGGACAACTATTGGGATATTATCCACCTGTCAAGACAAATATTCGGCCCCTGGAAGGTAAATATCCATACGGTTGTTGGCCTGGGCGAAAGCGATAAGGATATGATGGATATGTTCTTCTACCTGTTCGAGCATCAGATATTGCCTTACCTGTTTTCTTTCAACCCCGAGCCCGATTCCCGCATGGCCGACTGGGCGCGGGCCGATATCAAACGGTGGAGGCGTATCCAGCTCATCAAGCACCTGATTGAAAAATATGACCTGCAGCCGGAGGCCCTTACCTACGATGCTGAAGGCAACCTTACCGGGTTAAACGTTTCGGACAGCAAGATTAATGAAGTTATTGAGCACCTGGATGAAGGCCTGCCGTTTATGACCGATGGCTGCCCGGGCCCCGATGGTGAGGTAGGCTGTACCCGGCCTTATGGCAGTTACAAGCCCAGCGAGCAATACCGCGACTTCCCCTTCCGCCCGGCCTCCAATGATGTCGTGCAGATCAGGAAGGAACTGGCCCTCAATGAAATCATGGTCAACCCTTAACCCTGCCGGCTTTGCTCCGCTGAAGCTGCGCGAAAGCAATGCAACGCTGGCCTTAACTAATAACTATGAACAAATAACCAATAACAAACTATAAACAAACACAATTATGAACATTATAGTACCGATAAAGCAAGTACCCGATCTGGTTGAGGAGTTAGAGATCAACTCCGCGGGTACCGACCTTGATCGCGAGTGGCTGAAGATGAAGCTGAACGAATTCGATGATCATGCGTTGGAAGAAGCGTTGTTGCTGAAGGATGAGCAGGGCGCTAATGTAACGGCCATTGCCCTGGATGGCGATGATATAGACAAGGCCTTGTTTGCCGCGGCCGCCAAAGGGGCCGACCGGCTGATTAAGGTGACCGGGGTAGCCGGCACCAGTACCCATGAAGCGGCCAAAGCCATGGCCAATGTTATTCAGGGCCTGGAGTACGACCTGGTGATGACCGGGGTACAGGCCGTAGATGACCGCGATGGCCAGATGGCCGTGTTGCTGGCCCATTACCTTGGTATCCCGCATGTGAGTGTGGTTACCGGGGTTCAGGTAGCGGGCAGCAGTGTAACCGTGCATAAAGAATATGGTGGCGGTATGGTAGCCGAGTTTGAGGCGGCCACACCCCTTGCTTTGGGTATTCAGGCCGCCCGCGAAACCCCGCGCTATGTGCCGGTGGCGAAAGTAAGAAGGGCCAGCCGCGATGCCAATATTGAAGAAATGGCAGCCGGGGACCTGGGCGTAGATGCCGGATCAACCGTAGCCAAAATGTATAAGCCTGAAACCGGTGCCGGAGCGGAAATGATAGACGGTTCTGCCGAAGACCAGGCCAGTAAAATAATAGAAATCTTAACCCAAAAAGGAATAAAATGAGCAATCAAATATTTGTAATCGTAGAACATTTAAAAGGCAATATCGAGGATATTACCTTCGAAATGCTGGGCAAAGGCAAAGAGATTGCCGGGGCTACCGGTGGTGAACTGGTGGCTGTGTTACTGGGCAGTGGTGCCGATGACCTGGCCGGTCAGCTTGGTGCTGCCGGTAAAGTGATATATGTTGATGATCCGCAACTGGCGGAATATAACCCGCAGGCCTATTGCAAGGCAGTTAGCGCACTGGTGGCCGCCAACCAGCCGAAGATGGTGCTGGTGGGCAATACGTCTATGGGCATGGACATTGCCGGTGGGGTATCTGTAGCCAATAATTTACCTTTTATTGCCTATGCCTCGGGCATTGCCAACGATGGCAGCACCGTAACCAGTTCACTCTATGGCGGTAAGATGAATGTTGACTCATCGCCCGGTGGTGACGGCTGCGTGGTATCGGTAATTGCGGGTTCATTTCCGGCCGATGCCGGCAGGGTAGAGGGCAGCCCGGCAGTGGAAACAGCCAGTGCCGATATCGGGGACCTAAGCATTCGGTTTAAACAACTTATTGAACCCGAAGGTGGTGATGTGGACATTACCGCCCAGGAAATCCTGGTAAGTGTGGGCCGTGGTATCCAAAGTGATGAAAACCTGCCAATGGCCGAAGAACTGGCTGCCAAGCTGGGAGGTGCCATCTCCTGTTCGCGCCCTATTGTGGACAGCAAGTGGCTGGCCAAAACCCGCCAGGTGGGTAAATCCGGACTGAAGGTTAAGCCCAAGCTGTACCTGGCCCTGGGCATTAGTGGTGCCCCCGAGCATATTGAGGGCATGAAAGATGCCGACCTGATTATTGCGGTAAACACTGACCCGAAAGCGCCTATATTTGACTATGCCCATTATGGTGTAGTACAGGATTTGTTTGATTTTATCCCTGCGTTAAGCAGTAAACTGTAAATGATAAAGCGGCAAACTAAAAAACATAGCTTACGTCATCCAGTGCAAATGAAGGCGCCCTTAGTACAAGGTTTACACCAGTTGGGGATTCTTCTCCCGCCTCTGGCGGAACCTGAATGGCGGTTGGTTTTTTAGTTTGCCTACCTTAATGAACCATAAAACCCTAACCCACTAACCCATGGAAACCAGAGAAATCTTTCGAAATTTCCCGTTTTTTCTGCAAATTGCCTTTTATGTAATTGCTTTTTCATCTATTGCCGTATTTCTCTACGGGTTTTACCGCAGATACAAGAAATACCGCAGGGGGCGCGATGCCGGGCGTTTCAACAATATTTTGGCCCGGTTTGGCAAGGCGGCAGCTTTGATGGCCTCCAATGCCACCATCTTTAAACGCGACCGCTATGCCGGCTTTGCCCACTGGCTGATCTTCTGGGGCTTTATCGTACTGTTGATAGGTACGGCTATTGTGGCTCTCGATCATGACTTCCTGCGTTTTTTTGGCATTCATATCCTGCAGGGTAAGTTTTACCTCGGTTTCTCCTTTTTCCTCGACATCTTCGGGGTATTCTTTATCCTGGGGCTGATCATGATGATGGTCAGGCGCAAAACCAACCCTCCCCAGCTCGATTACACCCGTGCCGACAAATCACCTACTATTGTCCGCAAAGGCTATTCTACCGATGATATGATCTTTATGTGGCTGCTGCTGCTGATTGCCATCACCGGCTTTGTGATTGAAGGG
>JALSJF010000051.1 GCA_026989505.1 Cyclobacteriaceae bacterium | reverse complement strand
TCCTTACCTGCCGGGGGCTGGATATTCTCCGGGGCAACAAAGTGCAGGAACTGAAAAATAATTTAAAAAAACTTGATACGGGAATAAAACCTTTCAAAGCGCTTAAAGAAAAGCTATTAACCGAACTCCGGCCATTTGGCCAGAACAAACCTTACAACGGCTTCCATGCCGTGCAGTTTTGCCTTAACTATGGGCTTGTTCAGCAGGGCATTACATTGCTGTTGGAGAGTATCGTCACATTTGTGATGAAGGATATTGGGATTAATGAAATGGATAAAATAAAGAGTTACCGCAATCGAAATCTTATTACCGTGGCTTTGCAAAAAGAAAAAATTGAAGACATTGATTTTGAAAAATTTCTTACGCCCAATGATTGTAATTGCGAATCCAGCAAGGCAAAAAAGATTAAAAGATACACCCACTGGTGTGAAAGCGTTTTCGCACTGGGATATAAAAACGACCTTACCCGCAAAGTATTTTTGAAGTTAAGCAAAGATATAAGAAACGACATCAATCACGCAGGTTTCCGCACAAATCCCATATTGGCTGAAAAATTCAATTGTTTGCTTCACGATATATTTAACACAACTAAACGAATACTCGGGGTTAATTAACCATGCTCATCAACCTCTCCAACCATCCGTTTGCCAAATGGGGTGCCCGGCAAACCGAAACAGCCCGGCGGCTGTATGGCGAAGTCAGGGATATGCCCTTTCCTGTGGTTGACCCCCAGGCCAGCCCGTGGCAGGTTGCCGTTCTGGCGGCAAACTATTTTAGGCAAATAGTATTGATTTTTCAAAAGCAGCAGGAAGATGGGCAACCTAACGCAGTGCATGTACAGGGGGAGTTTACCTTTGTTTATAGGCTGGTTACCCTGCTTAAGGAACGCGGCATTACGTGTTTGGCTTCTACGGCTACCCGCAATGTGAAAGAACTTGACAATAGAGAAAAGGTAGTAAAATTTGAGTTTGTGCGTTTCCGCGAATATTGAGCTGGCCGTTTGCCTTGAGGGGGAATAGTATTTCTTCTTGCCGGCAAACAAGCCGCGGCTGGCCCAACCCTGCATCACCCTCTGCTGCGGTTGGCCAGCAGGCCGGTAATGTAAAAAACCTACGCTAACTCAATCTGCATAATTGGCCAGCGCTGCCCGCAACTGTGCCTGCATATCCCGGGCCAGGGTAGTGGGTTTTTCTACTACGGCATCTTTTCCCAGGCCCAGGATAAAGGAGGCTAGCTCGTTGTTGGGTTTGAGGCGAAAAGAAAACCATAAATAATTTTTGCTTTCTTTGATTATTTTCTGGCTTTTGTGGATAGGCTTGGTGGCTAAGTAATAGGCCCGCTCGCGTGTTACCCGCAGCACAATATCTGCTACCTCTTGGTCCTGGTAGTTGGTTACCCCAATAATATCGGCAAAATAGGCGGTTATTTTCTTCGGGTCCGGAGGCTTATATTTTCGGGTTTCACTGGCAGGCGCCAGGGCGGCTATTCTTTCTAGCCCGTAAATGCCCTCGCTGGCATATTCATCGGTCCAGGCATAAACAAACCAACGGTTGTTATACTCTTTGAGCAAATAGGGGTGTATATGACGGTCAACGCCTTCTTCTTCATAAAAGGCCCGGTAAGTTATCTTCAGTACCCTCTTGCCATTAATGGCCTTTCTTATTGGCTCCAGGTGTTCAAGGCCCTGGTAGTCAGGCAGCACATCTAAAGTTATTTCTCTGAAAGCCGACCGGTTCACTTGCTGTTCTATTCGGTGAATAAGGCCTTCGGCCCCTTCAAAATAACGAAATCCCCTGAATTGGCTTAGCAGGATTATGACATCGTTCAAGATAGCTGTTTCGGCCCGGCTTAACGGGCGCTCGGTTATTTTGTAGGCAGGGTCGGCATAAAAATAGCCAATGCCTTTAATGTTTTCAATCGGGGCATAGTAGCCCAGGTCAACATCATCCTTCATCCGTTTCAGGTCTTCTTTTACCGAACGTTCGGATACATCCTGCCCCAGCCTTTCATATATTTTCTCCTGCAGGTCGGTTATCGGCCAACAGCCTCTGTGTTCGGGGTTGGTTGAAGTGGAGGGGGTATGGGCCCGGTTTTGCAAGCATTCGTCAATAATCCGGTAGCGCCCTAACTGGTTCTTGTTAACCGCCATTTTTTCAGGTAAAAATAATTAATTTTCATTAATGCAGAGAGGCTGCACGGTCCTGTTTTTTATTTGCATTATAACCATCGTATAAGATTAATGCAATTGGTAATCAACAAGCGTGGGGCAAAAATCTCGGTAGAAGAGGGCCTGTTTAAGATCAGGGCAGGTGATGCCTTGCAGAAGGTACCCGTAACCCGGGTTAGTGCCATTATGTTGCAGAAATCGGCCAGTATTACTACCGATGCTATTTTACAGGCAGTAGAAAATGAAATTGATATAATATTTGCCCACCGCACCGGCCAGGTATGGGGCCGGGTGTGGAGCCATAAGTATGGCTCTATTTCAACTATTCGCAAAAACCAGGTAAGCTTTTCCCGCAGTAAGGACGGGGTGAAATGGGTAATTGACAACCTGGCCCGCAAAATGGATAACCAAATAGCTTTGTTGCTTACCCTGGGGCGCCCCGACCGCGCCACCGACCAAAAAATACAGCAAGCAACAGCCAAAATAAATGCCGGTAAGCAAAAAATGCTGGCGCTTACCTATACTACTATGCTCGATGTGGCCCAAAAATTACGCAGTTACGAAGGGGCCTGCGCTAAATGGTATTTTAACACCATCAGCATGCACCTGCCAGAGCCCTACCGTTTTGCCGGCCGTTCTCAACACCCGGCCTTCGATATGTTCAATGCCTTGCTTAATTATGCCTATGGAATGCTCTATGGCCAGGTAGAGGCAGCCTTGATTAAAGCCGGGGTAGACCCCTATCTCGGCATTTTTCACCGCGATGAATACAACCGACCGGTTTTGGTATATGATTTTATCGAACGCTTCAGGATGTGGGCCGATTATGTGGTAGTACACCTTTGTATGCAGCAAATTGTTTTTATTGAGTTCTTTGAGGTAGAAAACCAGGTATATTATCTTAACCACCACGGCAAACGCATTCTTATACAAAGTTTTAACGATTATTTTGAGGAGGTTATTGAATTACACGGGCAGCCCCGCTCGCGTGCCCGGCATATCGTAGGGCAGGCTCAGCAACTGGCGGCAAAACTTAAATCTTACCACCATGACTAAACAAGCACCACTTTTTACCGGGCAGGATGTTACCAAATCTGCTGCCGATATTTTACGCCCGGTAACCTTGGCAGGGCTACATCAACTCATTGCCAGGCCAACAGCAGAATTGCTGGCGCTTACCGGGCAGCTTAAGAAAATAAGGAACATTGACGTAAAAGCTTATCATCGCCTGAAAGTCCGCTTGCCTTATTTTATCGGGGCGTCTTTTACCGGTAACATCCGGCACAGCAGTAATTTTGTCGGCATCCATTATTTTGTTGTTGACCTTGACCACCTGCCCCCGGTTAGCCACCAACAGCACCAACAACTGCGCCAGCAACTGCGCCAGGATGAACGGGTTGCCCTTATGTTTACCTCGCCAGGCGGCAGGGGGCTTAAATTATTGTTCCGGCTGCACCGGCCAATAACCGATACGGCCCTTTACAGTAACTTTTACCGGGCCTTTACGGCAGAGCTAAGCCGCCATTATCACCTGGACAAACACCTCGACTTTAAAACCTCCGATGCCACCCGCGTATGTTTTCTGGCGGTTGACCACCAGGCCTGGCTTAACCTACGGGCAACCCCGGTGGCAGGGCATGAATACCACGCTTCTTATGACCTTTTTAACCAGGAAACGCCCCCGGATAATGCCGTGGGCCCCGCGCCTGGCCCGGCCGGCAAGCAGCATTTGCCCGATGATGTATATGCCGAGATACGGCAAAAACTTAACCCCAAAACACCTAAACGGAAGAAAATAATTTTTGTGCCGCAAGTGCTGGAGAAAATTACCGGGCCTGTGGTTGACTTTGCCGGCCGCCTTGGCCTTGCGGTAAGCCAGGTGCGCGACATCAACTATGGCAAGAAGTTTGTGTTTGCCCATGCCCGGCACTTTGCCGAAATAAATGTTTTTTACGGCAAAAGTGGCTTTACGGTGGCCATATCGCCCAAAAGGGGGCACCACGAAGAATTAAGCCAACTGGCCAAAGCGCTGATAGAACACGTGCTGTATAGCAACTCGCCAGCTTCAACAGCCGGTAATAACAGTACACAAATGCTGGCCCGGGCATTAAAAAATATAAACTTCAACTAAGGTTATATGGCCCCCAAAAAGCAACCGTTAACCCTGTACCAACGGATTAAAAAAATACGCCAGGCGGGGCTTGGACAAGACCGCAGTTTGGTAACAGCCACCACCAACCTGGCCATGCTGCCGGTAAGGGAGCGCCTGGCTTTTGTTGATGAACTGCTGCGCCATTACCGCCAGCAAAAAGTAGATGCTATGTATGTGTTTATTATGTATGATATTGAAAACAATAAAATACGGGGCCAAATTGCCAAATACCTGTTGAAAAATGGTTGTACCCGGGTGCAGAAATCGGTATTTCTGGCTTCGGTTAAGCGCAAAAAATACCAGGAGCTACACACTACCCTGCGGCAAATAAATAGTATGTACGATAACCAGGACAGCATTTTTTTTGTGCCGGTGGGCGAAAGCATTCTTAATAACATGAAAATTGTGGGCAAAAACATTGATTTTGAACTTATCACCAACCCGGGTACTACCCTGTTTATCTGAAAAAAAGGTGCCGGCAAGCAGGTAGCGGTTGCACTTTTGCGGGCAAAACAGTATATTTACCTAACTATTTGATAATGAGCATAAAACAAGGTTAATATTAATATTTTGGTAATTCGCTTATGTTTACTACTTTTGCACACCCAAAAAACGCTCTTTTGTTTAGCAAAAATCACCCGGGCTGGCTGTTTTTTAAGAAGCTAAATGGCTGGTATTTAGCGGGTTGTAAAAGGCAACGGCCAGAGAACCCCTTCCATTAAAACAAGGATTAAGACTTGTAATCGAATAACTTGGTAAAATGTAATTCTGTGGCCAGAGAACCCCTTCCATTAAAACAAGGATTAAGACGTTTTCCTTTTGGCCACTACAATTTTTTCAACTGGCCAGAGAACCCCTTCCATTAAAACAAGGATTAAGACAAACTCCCTTTATAGCTTCAAATATTTTTCCGTCCGGCCAGAGAACCCCTTCCATTAAAACAAGGATTAAGACTTCGTATGGTAATTCAAAAGTTTCTTTCAGTAGGGCCAGAGAACCCCTTCCATTAAAACAAGGATTAAGACACGGTTAAAGATATTCCAA
>JALSJF010000050.1 GCA_026989505.1 Cyclobacteriaceae bacterium | reverse complement strand
GGCTGGGATTTTACCCTCGTGCAGGCAGCAAGTATTGCCTATGATGCGGCCTGGCAGAAGGCGTTGGCAGAGGCCATCCGTTATACCCCGGCAGAAATTGAAGCGCTGGATATAAAATATGGCCAATGGCTGGGGATGCAAACCAAAAAGTTTATCCGCAGGTATGGCCTGCAGCCGGACCTGATTGCCAGTCATGGTCATACCGTGTTTCACCAGCCCGAAAAAGGGGTGACCTTACAGATAGGTGCCGGCCAGGAAATAGTTAACGCCACGGGCTACAAAGTGGTGTGTAATTTCCGCCAACAGGATGTGGCCCTCGGGGGCCAGGGCGCCCCCCTGGTGCCCATTGGCGATGAACTGCTTTTTGGCGCCTATACTGCCTGCATCAACATGGGGGGGATTGCCAATATCTCTTTCCGGCTTAAGGGGAAACGGGTAGCCTTCGATATTGGCATGGCCAATATGCTGTTGAACTACCTGGCCAATCAGGTGGGGCAACCTTACGATGAAGCCGGTGAACTGGCCCGTGCCGGCCGGGTGGATGCCGCCTTGCTGGGCCAATTGAACAACCTGGAGTATTATCAGCTACCCTATCCTAAATCAACCGGCTATGAGTGGTTTCTGGCCGAAGTACAGCCACTGGTGGATAATAATGCCCTTGCCGTGCACGACAAACTGGCCACGGCCGTTGAACATGAAGCCTTTCAGGTGGGCAGGGTACTGACGCAATATAGCCCCGGCCCGGGCAAGGTATTGCTTACCGGGGGCGGGGCTTATAACACCTATTTTGTCGAGCGCTTGCAAGCCCATATTCCCCCGGGGCTCACCATAGAGGTGCCAGAGAAGGCCCTGATTGAGTTTAAAGAGGCTATTGTTTTTGCCCTGATGGGCGTTTTGCGCCTGCGGGGCGAGACTAATTGCCTGCAATCGGTTACCGGGGCCAGGCGCGATGTCAGCGGAGGTGACATTTATGAGCCGCTGTAGTCAGTACCCCATTTACCGATAAAAAGTTTAACCCGAAAAATTCATCAGAATTTTTCGGGTTAAACCTCCACAGGCCCGGCCAGGGCTTCTTCTACGCTTAATCCTTCTTTGTCGATTTTGGCCAGCAAGGCTTTTTGTGCCTGGTAGTCTTCGTTAACAATACCGGCACGGCTTTGCAGCAGGCGCCAGGCTTTCCTGCGCTCCACTACAAAAATCACCATCTGGGTTGACAGGGCCCGGTAAACCTCATTGCCCTGGTCATCATAATCGATGGCATAAACCCCGAAATCCTCAATATAGGCCCGGTGGTTTTTATCTGTATGCCGCCTGTGGATAACATCATCCATGGTAACCAGCTTGATCTTGTCTTCCAGCAGCACCATCCCTGCGGCCTGCTCTTTGGTGATCTTCTTATGATGGTACCTGAACCGGGCCTCGGTGAAGGCCCAGTGGGCGGTGGTGTAGGTATAGCGCTTTTTGGTTACCGGGGCCATTTTGGTGGCCCAGTCGGCCTTGAAGTTCTGGTTCGACTTCACATCCAGGGCCTCGGCATATACCTCTCCCAGGGTGGGGTTAAAGATAAACTCGGGCAAACCGCGGCTGTCGCGCACGCGCAGGGCCTGGATCTCAGCCGCATAATCCGGAATACCGTGCTCGGGCATACAGGCGGTGTAAGTCTGGTAAAAGGCCGTGCCCCGGTAGTACAGGCCATCGAGTAACGACTTATACAAATTGGCGCTGTTGGCCAGCGATACCTGCGCCACATAAGGCGAGCCGTGCCCAGACAAGAACGATTCGGCCACCGACTTATGCTCGGTATGCTTACCCTGGGTAGCCGCGCCAAACTGGTTCATATCAAAACCGCCCGGCATAGGCGATGACTCGGAATTTTGCCCACCGGTATTGGAGTAAACCTGGGTGTCGAGCAAGAGCACCTTAACATTCGGCCGGTTCTGCATGATTACCTTTGACAGGTTCTGGTAGCCGATATCGCCCATGCCGCCATCTCCGCCTATGGCCCATACCTTTGGCATTTCATGGATCTCCTGGTCGGTCATGTCCAGATCGGTAAAGTGGGTAAACCTGAAGTAATCATCTTCCGTACACCCTTGCGCAAAGCCATTTATCACCATATCGGTAAAGCGCTCAGGCAGCACCGACCTGCGGGCATGGTCGTAAATAAAGCTTTCACCAATCAGCCAGCCAATGGTTGAGCCATCCTGAAACAGGGAGTTCATCCACGGGTACGGGTGCGGGGTGTTGGCAGGCGTAGAGCCATATACGGTATTACAGCCGGTATTGGCCGTCATGGCCATAGCCGCCATGCCATTGGGCAGCCGGCCCTCAATGGTTTGTAAATCCTTCAGGTTGTGGGCTTCCTGTCGTAAAACAGCCGTCAGGGCCGCAATTATTTCCTGATCGCCTCCGGTGAACTCTTTGTCGATGCGCTTATCTACTTCTTTTTCGGTGGTAGCGCCCAGGCCAAGCAGGATATGAACCACCGACCTGCGGAAAACCTTATAGCCTGCTGCATCCCGCTTTTTAAAATCAGCCAACAGCTTAACCCCCTCATCGGCCAGCACATCGGCTTTTACCCTCAAGCGGTCGGCCTTACGGTGGAACATGGGCCGCATCATGGCCTCGGTAAGCGAAGCCACGGCATGCAGCACCGATTTCTCCCCGCAGCCGGCACAGGCGCCATCGCCCGATACCAGGGCATCGTACTTAGAGCGCTGCATCAGGTGGTATTTGAGTGCGGCCGCTTTGGTTTCTTCCGGGTTATCCACATTGTACAGGCCCAGGTATTTACGCGGTGTGTCGCCCAGGATATCCAGAAAGCGGATAGCGGTTTGGTAATCGGTATGGATTTCCTCGGTCTCCGGCACCATTTTCAACGCCTCGTGGCTACCACAGGCCGCTACACAGGCTCCGCAACCTTTGCACAAATCGTTGACAAAGATGCTGAAGATTCCCCCCTGGCCGGGTTCTCTCTTTTCCTTGCCGCTAAAGATGGCCTTGGCCTTATGGAAGGCGATGGGCAGTTTCTGCAGAATAGTTTTCATCTCCACAAAAGCCTGCGCGTTAACCGGCAGGATATTCAAAGCCTCAAGTTGGGCCAGTACAATTGCACTAAAAGTAGTGGTATCGCCTTTTACCGCGGCTTTCTCCAGCATATCGGCCCGTACCGCCTGCTCCAGTTCGGGCACTTTGGCCAGTAATTCTTCCCGCACCGCCTCGTCAGTAACATAACTGCGGATGGTGGCCCGCAAAATGGTGTCGATATCCTGGGCCGTGTTGGGCAAGGCCGTATCGGGGCAGGCCACAATACACTCCATGCACTGGGTACAGTTCTCGGCCAGGAATACCGGCACTTCCCTGCGGGCAACATATTTGCTGGCTGTAGAGCCGGTACCGGCAGCCATCATGCCCACCGAAGCCAACGGGCTGGCCGGCTGGTCATAGCCCAGGCCGGCACGGAATTCCTTGTCGAAGGTGGACATCTTAAACAATGGCGCCTTTTCGTCCCCGTTGGTGGGCAAGTCGTATAACTCTACCTCACAAGGGGTAATAATGTCGCCCAGGAACGAAGAAGTATCCGGGGCGTCAACATCGCCATATTCCACTCTAAACACCCGTTCAAAGCCTTCAGTCATCACCATCATATTCGATTCTACCACGGCCTCACCAAAGCGGCCAAACTTGCTCTGGTACTGCTGGCGTACGGTAGCTAAAAATTCTTCTTTGGGAATATTATAATGCTGCAGGAAGGGCGACACGCCAAAGAAAGCCCCGAGGAAGGAGTTACCCTGCATACGGGTCTGCAGGTCTTCGCGGTCGGTAGCTTTACGGGCTATGGCAAACCCGTTAAGTACATAAAGTTGAATTTCATTATCGATAATTTGCTGGCGGTACTTGCGCGGGATACGTTGCCAGGCCCCCTCCGGGGTATGCTCGTCTGATTCCCAGACGAAAGAGCCACCCTTACGCAGGCCATCCAGCGGGTTGGTATGCAAAAAGGCCTTGGGGTCGCAACACAGCACCACATCCACGTGGCGCAGATCGCAATTTACCCGGATGCGCTCGGGGGCGGCCACCATAAAGTAATTGGTCGGGGCGCCTTTTTTCTCAGAACCGTATTTCGGGTTGGCGCTAACATGGATAACCTCTTTCGGCTTACCCTCTGCATCCATCAGGCCATCGCGTTTGGCCACATAATTAGAGAATTCGCCAATAATCATGCCCAGGTTTTTACCGGTGGTGATCATCCCCCAGCCACCAATGGAGTGCAGGCGCACGGCAATGGAATTTTCAGGCAATCCTGATGGTTTTTCATCAGACACTACGGCATAGGGGTGGTCGATGCCGAGGTAGAAGAACGATTTACCGTCATCACGTTTCAAGCCATCCTGCCGCCCAATCCGGCCCCAGGCATAATCGTAAGCACCGATAATATGTTCCGGCCTGAAGTCACGGGAACCCAGGCCATACACCCCGGTGAAGATGCGCGGCATTTCACGGGTTGGGTCAAGTTTTCCCAGACGAATGTGGGATTTATGAAAAAAGTTCTCGGCCGCTTTATTGAGGGCCACTTTTATATCCCGGGTAAGGGGGTTGGAGCCGGCCAGGGTTTCATCGGTACGTTCAAGAATAATTACGTGCTTTTTCCCTTTCAGGGCCTTGATTAGCGCATCTTCCGGGAACGGCCGGATTACATTTACATGAATAACGCCAATGTCAACGCCCCGTTTTTCTTTGAGGATATCCACCACCGCCTCCACATTTTCGGCTGCACTGCCGAGGGCCACAAAAACGGTATCGGCATTTTCACAGTTATATTGGCTGATCAGGCCATATTCACGGCCGGTCAGTTCGGCAAATTCTTTATAGGCCTGTTCAAAGAAGCCCAGAATGTATTCCGAGAAGTTATTTCTGCGGGCGGCCACGCCATTCATATAATGTTCCTGGTTTTGTACCGGGCCCAACACAATCGGGTTTTTTAAATCCATCATTACCGGCACCCGCCTGCGGGTCTTGCCAAACAGTTCTTTCTGTGCCGGTGTCGGGCACTCGATAATATCATCCGGGGCCCCGAGGAATTCCCGTACCAGGGCCTCTTCGGGCATGCGGAAGGTGCGCTCGAGGTGGGTGGTAAGAAAACCATCCTGGGCATTAATCCCCGGGTTAAGCGACAACTCGTTCACCTTGCGCAGGATCAGCGCCTGGTCGGCCGCCTGCTGGGCATCTTTGGCAAAACAGGTGTTCCAGCCCGTGTCGAGGGTAGCATATAGGTCATCGTGGCCACAATGCACGTTAAGGGCATGCTTGGTCAGGGCGCGGGCGCCTACCTCCAGTACCATGGTGCTGAGTTTGCCCGGGGCATGGTAATACTGTTCAAGGCCATAAACAATGCCCTGCCCGGAGGTAAAGTTTACCGTACGCTTGCCGGTTACCGACATGGCAATGGCCCCGCCCTGGGCGGCATGCTCCCCCTCGGCCTCTATTGCCATCAGGTTTTCGCCAAAAGCATTGAGGTGGCCTTTGGCAAAATGGTTTTGAAAGTTTTCCCCCATTTCGGTAGAGGGGGTAATAGGGTAAAATACCCCCGCTTCGGCTGCCAGGGCCTCCACAGACGACACCAGCAGGTTACCGTTGGTGGTGATGCGTTTACCGGGATACTTGGGGTTTGATTGTTTTTTCATCACAACATTTAATTAATTGAACGTATAGCGCAGTGCTTAAACAAGCCGTAAAGCTAACCAGTCCGGAAGGCCAAAAAAATGAGAAATATCAGGAATAGCGTTTATTCTGGGAACAACTAACAACCCCCAATTAAAAATATCATTGTGGTTAATGTAAGCTATAAATATACTGATTTTTAGAAATATTTATTTAGTATTTACAGAGTTTTACGCAAGCATTAAAATTTCTCTGTAAACAGTTCTTATGATAGTAAGAATTCCTCGAAATTATCAGGGGTAATAACTTTAGTGTTTGCTTGTGGGTAGGCATTTGTGAAAGCTTTCGTGATTCTGGTATTTTTCTTGGTGTTCCATTTAAATTCGTAAGCATAAATCTGCCCATCGTACTCCTCAATATAATCTACTTCTTGTTGCTGACTTGTTCTCCAAAAATACGTGTTAGCCCGTTTGTTATTATAGGCGTTATACTTCATGCGTTCCGAAACCATAAAGTTCTCCCATAAGGCACCCGTGTCCTGGCGCAAGCCAATTTGCTGAAAGTTCGCAATCAAGGCATTGCGAATGCCGTTGTCAAAAAAATATATCTTTCTTGTCTTTTTTAATTCTGATCGCAAGTTTCGATTGAATGTAGGCAGCCTAAATATAATAAAAGCTTGCTCCAATAGCTGAATATAAGATTCAACGGTTTCTTTATCCAAACCAACAGTATTTCCTAATTCATTAAATGATACTTGATTGCCAACCTGAAAAGCAAGAGCCTGTAGCAATTTAATTAGTCTGTCGCTTTTCTTAATTTTATTCCAAACAAGGACATCTTTATATAAATAGCTGTCCGATAGTTGCAGTAGAATTTCTTTTTCACTACCTGCCCCTGTTACCACATCAGGATAATAACCAAATATTAACCGGTGCGTCAAAAGCCGCTTTTCCTTTAATAATCCATGGTGATTTACTAATTCCTCAAATGACATGGGGAACAACCTATACTCCCACTTTCTACCGGTAAGTGGCTCGTTTATTTCGTTAGACAACTCAAATGCTGATGAACCTGTTACAATTAACTGAATATCTTTAAGTTGGTCAGTAATTAATTTTAGCTTAATACCAATATTCTTTATTCGTTGTGCCTCATCAATAATCAATACTTTAATACTACCAAGCTCGATTTTGAGTAAAGTTGACGTTGGGTTATCAAACAACTCCTGTACATCCGGTTCATCGGCATTTAACCATAATACATCAGTCAAATTACTACTCAAATCTTTCAGAAGGGTCGTTTTACCAACTTGGCGAGGCCCTAAAATGATAATAGCTTTACTGGTAAACAGGTGATTATTTATCGTATTAGTCAATAATCTTGGTATCATACTACCAATATAATGCATTTTTTCGATTACAATCGAAATATATATAGTTTTTTTTCGATTACAATCGAAATATATACAGTTTTAGTAAAGGATTAATTTTAAGGCTTTTTAGTCAAATATCATCCCATACAACCTATTTATCTCGGCCTTTAACTCGGGAATGGCGACAAATTTACTTTTACGGATATACTCTTTGCCCTCAAAAAACACCAGCAGGGTGGGATTGGCATACACCTGAAAGGCCCCGGCAAATTCGGGTTGCCCAACGGTATCAACAACAATCATCTCAACCATAGGGAATGAGGTATCCAATAATTCCCGCACCTTGGGCCGTAACACCCGGCATGGGGCGCAGTTATCGTTTTTAAAGTACACCAGCACAGCCGTGGCCGACTGCAGTCGGGCCTGCAATTGCCCGGCACTAAGCATTCGGGTGTATCTCCCAGTATTCGGGGCGGGTATCATCCCCCCACTGGTTCCAGTAAGCCGGGGACACCTTACGGCCATCGGGGGTTTTCAGCTTAAATTCATATACCGCCAGCACCGGGTTAAAGGTTACATCGGTTACCCCCAGCATATAGGTTACCGGGTCCTCCCCGGTTTTGGGTGGTATCTCCTGCACCTGTACCTCGTAACCGTTCAGTTCCAGTAAGTTTTTCAGAAAATCTGCCCGCTCTTTGCTGATGCCGGTTTCCACTACCCGGCACCTGATCTCATTAATTTCTTTTTCACTATGTTTTCCCGAATCTAAGGCCATAAGCACATCTGTTTACATTCCCCAACCATATAAATGAATCCAGTCGAACACCTGGCTGAATACCCCCGCGGCAACGATACCCGCCACGCTAACGGCAATAGCTACCCGCGTAAGCACATCCGACTTAATCAGGCCGATCGGCTCCTCGCTCCGGTCGAGGAACATGGCCTTCACCACCCTCAGGTAATAATACAAGGAGATGATAGTATTCAACAAGGCAATAATCACCAGCCAATAATACCCTTGTTCGGCTGCCGCAGCAAACAGGAAAAACTTGCCGAAAAAGCCGGCCACCGGAGGGATGCCTGCCAGCGAAAACAGCGACAGCAACATAACCAGGCTAAGCCGCGGGTTTGTCTGATAGAAGCCCCGGTAATCCTCGATATTAATTTTGCCGGAGGCATTATAAACAATGGCTGCCACACCAAAGGCCCCCAGGTTAGAAAACACATATACCAGCACAAAATAAATTACCGTGGTCATGCCGTAGTGGGTGCCACTGATAATACCTAACAACAGGAAACCGGCCTGGGCGATGGATGAAAAAGCCAGGAACCTTTGCATATTCTGTTGCCGTAAGGCAAACAGGTTGCCCAGGGTAATGGTTAACACCGCCATCGCATAGAGCAAAACTTCCCAGGCATCGAACATGGTTTTGAACACGGTGAACAACAAGGTAAGCAACACAAAGGTAGAGGCCCCCTTGGAGATCACCGACAGGTAAGCCGCCACATTAGTAGGCGCCCCCTCGTACACATCGGCCGTCCAGAAGTGGAAGGGCACCAGCGATATTTTAAACCCCAGGCCGGACAGAAAAAAGACCATGGCCATAATCTGCATGGGGTTCATTTCCATGGTGCCCACAACCTCTGCATAATAGACGCTGCCCGAAGAACCATAAATAAGTGAGATGCCAAACAGCATAATGCCCGAGGACAAGGCTGCCAGCAGGATAAACTTAGCCCCGGCCTCCATTGATTTCATTTCTTTAAGGTTATAGGCTACCAGCGCGGCCAGCGGAATGGTGGCCAGTTCCAGGCCCAGGTAAAGCATCAGAAAATCCCCGGCCGAGAGCATAAAATACATGCCCATCAGAGTTGACAGGATAAGCAGAAAAAACTCACTCACCCGGCCCTTGTTTGCCGGTTGCTTCAGCCAGCCACTGGATTGCATGATTAAAATCAGCACCCCAATGTTAAGCACCGATTTCATTAGTCCGGTGAGCAGGGTATGCTGGTACATGCCACCAAACAGTTGCCCTGTGGCAACGGGCACAAAACCCAGGATGGTATGCAACAAAAATAACCCCGTAGCGAGGTTGACAACCGCTCCTTGCTTGCTTTTGGCCGAAAAAATTTCCACAACCAGTAAGATGAGTACCACGGCCAGCAGTGACAACTCGCTACGCATGATTAAAAATTTTGCTAATTCCATAGTTTTTCTCTTTTCCCTTAATTAGCCATTCGTTCAAACATGGGCGTAAGGCCGGCAAAAATCATCTCGGCCAGCCAGCCCGGGAACATACCCATACCGGTAATCACCCCTACCAGAATAAATACCGCCACCTTATCATACCACCGGGCATCGGGCAGTAATTCAAATTCTTTATTTTTAATCTGGCCGTACAGCATAATACCGGCTGCCCGTAAAATATACACGGCCGTAACTACAATAGATGACACTACCAGAATTGTGGCGACCCTGACAAACATATCATTATTTTGAAACGCCCCGACAAAAATGGTCATTTCGGCTACAAAGGCACTAAAGCCCGGCAAGCCCAGCGAGGCAAAACCGGCTATCATATAGGCTACGCCCAGTACCGGCATCACTTTCATAATGCCCCCCATTTCGTTGATGTTGCGGGTATGGGTGCGTGCGTAGATCATGCCAATTAAAGCAAAAAACAGGGCGGTAATAAGGCCGTGGGAAATCATTTGCAACACGGCCCCCTCATAGGCCACCTGGTTAAACATCAGCGAAGCAAAGAGGATAAAGCCCAGGTGGCTCACACTGGAGTAGGCATTGATATACTTAAGGTCTTTCTGGGCAATTGCCCCGAGCGCCCCGTAAAGTGAGCCGATGGTGGCCAGGATAATAAAAAACCAGGCCATACCCTGGGCCGCTTCCGGCATGAGCATGACAGCAATACGCAGGGCCCCGTAGCCCCCCAGCTTCATCAGCACCCCGGCATGCAGCATAGATACGGCCGTAGGGGCCGAGGCATGGCCATCGGGTGACCAGGTGTGGAACGGGTACAAGGCCGCCAGTACACCAAAGCCAACAAAGGTGAGCGGGAAAAAGAAATATTGGGCGGCTGCCGGAATGGTTATTTTGGATATTTCAATAAAATTGAAGGTCAGCGGGCCACCTCCGGGGGCTGAGTTAAAATAAATGCCCAGGATACCTACCAGCAGCAGGGCCGAGGCCCCCATCAGCATCAGGGTGAGTTTCATGGCCGAGTACTCCTTAGGGCCACTGCCCCAGATGCCAATCAGCAGGTACATGGGGATTACCGCCAGCTCGTAAAACATAAACATGGTGAACAAGTCGAGCGAGATAAAAAAGCCAAAAACACCTGTTGCCAGTAGAATGAGGGTAATAAAAAACTCCTGGGTGCGGTCTTCAATCTCCCAGGAGGCAAACACCCCGGTAAAAATCACCACCCCGGTGAGCAGGATAAGCGACAGGGAAACACCATCAATACCTACGGCATAGTGGATATTTAATGATTTATACCACACAACATCGGTAACAAACAGCATTTCGCTGGTGTTACCGGCACCGCGCTCGGCAAAAAAGGCAACCAGCAGGAACAGTATCTGGATAAGCTGCACCGCCATGCCCACAGCGGCTATTATCCTGACCTTTTTCGGCTCTTTAAACAGGGCGATAACCACCATTGTTATCACCGGAACCAATACCAATAAACTTAGTCTATCCATGGTTATATTTCGTTATCTGGCACCCCAGTAAAGTAACAACAACACAAAGGCAACTGCTCCCAGCACCATGGCGTAACCATAGTGCTGCAGTTGCCCCGATTGCATTTTTTTAGTTTTTTCCGCTACCTGTGCCGTTACCCAGGCAATACCGTTCATTGAGCCATCCACCACGTGCCTGTCAAACCAGGCAATAGGGGCTGAAATCCCTTTGAAAATAATTGTATGGGTAACCCAGAGGTAGAGTTCATCAATATAAAATTTCTTCAGGCTTAGTTTATAAAGCCCCGGCATGGCGGTGGCCAGCCGGTCGGCCACGGTACCCGGCCGCATGTACATCCAGGCGGCTATGGCAATGCCCACTATGCCAATGGCCACCGAAGGGATGGCAATATTCAGGTGCATGTGGGTTTGAAAAGGCACCCCATCGGCAGTAACAAACGCGCTGAAGGGGATGAAGCCTACTACGGCCGAAGCCAGGCCGAGAAAGACCAGGGCAAACAGCATGGAGGCCGGTGCTTCGTGCGGCTGGTGTTCGTAGGTTCTGTTCGCGCCCCAGAATACCGAAAAATAAAGCCGGAACATATAAAAAGCGGTAAGGCCGGCCACAAACCACTCCGTCCAGAAATAGAGCTGATTATTGGCCCAGGCTGCGGCCAGGATTTCATCCTTACTGAAGAACCCGGCAAAAGGCGGGATCCCCGAGATAGCCAGGGCGGCAATCAGGAACATGATGTGGGTAACCGGTAAATATTTGCGCAAGCCGCCCATGTCGCCCATGTTGTTGCTATGCACCGCATGGATTATGGCCCCGGCCCCGAGGAATAACAAGGCCTTGAACATGGCATGGGTAAACAGGTGGAACATAGAAGCCGTAAAGCCCAGCCCCTCTTCGCCCCCATAGCCCGAAACACCCAGCGCCAGCATCATATAGCCAATTTGCGACATGGTAGAAAAGGCCAGGATGCGCTTGATATCGGTTTGGGTTACGGCAATTACGGCTGCAAACAACGAAGTAAAGGCCCCGATAAAGGCGACCACCTCCAGGGCCCCGGGGGCGCCCATTGCATACAGGCCAAAGAGCCGGGCTACCAGATAAACACCGGCTACCACCATGGTGGCCGCATGGATTAAAGCGGAAACCGGGGTGGGGCCTTCCATAGCATCGGGCAGCCAGATGTGCAAGGGGAACATGGCCGACTTACCGGCACCGCCCATAAAAATAAGCACCAAAGCCCAGGTAAGGGTAGAAACCCCCATAAACGACAACCCGGCCATACTGCTGATAGCGGTACCGCCCGGGTCCATCAGGGTAGGGAAATCGAAGGTGCGGGTAAAGTAGGATAAAAGCAGGATGCCGAGTAAGAATCCCAGATCGGCAAAACGGGTTACAATAAAGGCTTTTTTGGAAGCGGCCACAGCCGCAGGCTTCTGGTAATAAAAGCCAATCAGCAGGAAGGAAGATACGCCCACCAACTCCCAGAAAATATACATCTGAAACAGGTTAACGGCCAGTACCAGCCCCATCATAGCGAAGCTGAACAAAGATAAAAAAGCAAAATAACGCTGAAAGCCCTTTTCGCCTTTCATATAGCCGAAACTGTAAATATGCACCATGCTTGAAACCGTGGTTACCACCACCATCATCATGACCGAGATGGGGTCGAGCAGGATGCCCATATCTATCGACAGGGTGTCGGTAAACCGTAACCATTCGTGCAGAAAGGGCACCAGCATCACATACTTCCCCTCTACCAGGCCATCGCTGAAAAAATAAAAATAGGCCGTGCTATACGAAATAACCATGGCCAGCAGAATAGCAGCCGTAGAAATGCCACCCGCCACTACCGGCTTCATTTTGTGGCCAAACAGGCCCACCACGGCAAAGGCCAGCAACAGGGCTATGGGAATCCAGACAGTAGTAGAAAATAATTCGGTAGGCATAGCTTCTCAGGTTAATATTTCATCGTATCAACATGTTCAACATCAATTCCTTTCATTTGGCGATAGACATTTAAGATGATGGCAATGGCCACAGCCGCTTCGGCCGCGGCAATACCAATGGCAAACAGGCTAAACATATACCCCTGCAGTAAATCCGGATAGAGGTATTTGTTAAACACAACAAAGTTGATGTTCACGGCATTGAGCACCAGCTCTACCGACATCAAAATGGTAATCAGGTTTTTCCTGACCAGAAACCCGTAAATGCCGATGAAGAACATGGCTGTGGAAACTACCAGGATATCAAAAACGCCTATTCCTTCAATCATTGCTTGTAGATTTTTTAGCGATAATAATAGCCGCTACCATAGCGGCCAATAACAATACACTTATTACTTCAAAGGGCAGCACATAGCCTTTGTCACCATAGCTTAACAGCCTCATACCAATGGCTTCAATATCATAGGCGCCTTCCGGCAGAGCCGTAACCGCCCACGGGAAAGAGCGCAGGGCATAAAGGGTGATGCCCATACCAAACAACGACAACAAGCCTACTGCCAGGGCTTTTAGCCTGTCCGGAGGGTCCAGCTTATGGTCCATGTGGGCCGTCAGCAGCACGGCAAAGACAATAAGCACGACAATGCCCCCCGAGTAAACGGTAAGCTGTACGGCCCCCAGGAAGTTATAGTTGAGCATAAAGTAAAAGCCGGCCGTAGCCATCAGCACAAACAGCAGATAGACAGCCGCCCGCAGGATTCTTCTGCTGGTAACCGTAAGTACCGAAAACACGATAATTACGGCCGCTATGAGGTAAAATAGTATTCTTTCCATCCTTAGTCTTTCACATCGGCCCTTACTTTAGAGCCGGGCTTGTTAAGTATTTGGGTAAGTTGCTTGCGGTCATATACCGCATGCTCAAAGGTTTTGCCCATAACAATGGCATCGGTAGGGCAGGCAATAATGCATAAATTACACAGGGTACACATAGCATAATGGTACACGTGCTTGTCGATAATTTTTTTCTTTTTGCCGGTCTCCGGGTCCACCACCCGTTGCCACAAAATCTCGATGCTGCCATTGGGGCAGGCCACCTCACAGGCGGAGCAGCCGGTACAGGCGTGTTCGTTGTTCTCGTCATGGGGCATCTCCACAATGCCACGAAAACGCTCGAACATTTGCAGTTCCTCCCGGTTTTCGGGGTATTGCTGGGTAATGATTTCCTTACGGGCATGGGAGAAATAATACCCGGTTACTTTCATGCCGGTGAGCAGGGTTTTTAACCCATGGGCTATACCGGAAAAATATTTTGCTACTGCCTTCATATCGTACAATTAAAAGTACCAGCCCATAAGAGCAATAAATGACACCAGGATTAAATTAAACAGGTTAATCGGCAACAGGTATTTCCATTCCAGGATAAGCAGTTGGTCAATCCGCAGCCTGGGGAAAGTCCATTTAAACCACATGATAATACCGATAATACCGGCCACCTTGCCAAAAAACCAGACAATGGGCGGGATGTAGTCCATGATATGGTTGAAGGCCTGCCAGGTACCAATGTGAAAGGGCAGCCAGCCGCCAAAGAATACCGTAGCCCCCACCGAGGCAATAATAAATAAGGATAAATATTCCGCCAGGAAGAACATGGCAAACTTAATACCCGAATATTCGGTATGGAACCCGGCTGTCAGCTCCGACTCGGCCTCCGCCAGGTCAAACGGGCCGCGGTTGGTTTCGGCCGTGCCGGCAATCATAAAAATCACAAAGGCTATCCAGGCCGAAATATGACCTTTGAAGATCCACCAGCCGTTCTCCTGGCTGGCAATAATCTCCGATAGCTGCAAACTGCCGGCCAGCACCACAACCGCCAGCAACGACAAGGTAATGGACAGCTCGTAGCTCACGATCTGGGCCCCGCTGCGCAGGGCGCCAATCAGGGAGTATTTATTGTTGCCGGCCCAACCGCCCAGCAAAATGCCCAGCACCCCTACCGAGGATACGGCCGTGATATAAAAGAGGCCGATATTAATATCAAATATATGCAGGCCCAGGGCAAACGGGATTGCCCCCAGGCCCAGGAAAGCAGCCGTAACAATAATAAACGGGGCCAGGTTAAAGAGGAACTTGTCGGCATTTCTGGAAGTAATATGCTCTTTCATCAGTAGTTTGATGAAATCGGCCACAGTTTGCAGCAGCCCCCAGGGGCCTACCCGCATAGGGCCCAGGCGAACCTGGAAAAAAGCTGCCACTTTACGCTCTACATAAACCAGGATTATTACCGAAAGCGCAGCAAACAGGATCAGGGTGATGCCGATTAACGCCCACGCAATGGCCATGGCCCAGCCGGGCGAAAAACTGGCGGCCAGTGATTCGTGGATGTTGTTGACGATAGGTGAAAAATCAAAATATCCGGACTCTTCCATTACGCTAACGGTCTATATCGGGTACAACAATATCTATGGTGGACATCATGGCCACGAGGTCGGCAATTTTGGCGCCTTTGGCTATGTGCTCGAGAACAAATAAATTGGAAAAGCCGGGCGAACGGAACTTTAACCGGTAAGGGCTCTTGCCGCCATCGCTGATTACATACACGCCCAACTCCCCGCGGGCGGTTTCCACCCGCTGGTAGAATTCCCCTTTCGGTAACTTAATCACCGCTTTGGTAGGCGCCAGGATATCGCCTTCAGGAATATTGTCAAGCAACTGCTCCACGATGCTGATGGACTCCCACATTTCCAGTATCCTGGCTTTATAGCGTGCGAACGAATCGCCATCTGCCATTAAAATCTCTTTAAATTCTACCCGGTCATAGGCGCTGTAGGGGTGCAGCTTGCGCACATCGCAGCTTACCCCCGAACCCCGGGCCGTTGGGCCGGTAACACCAAAAGATATGGCATCTTCTTTACTTAACACCCCCACACCCTCGGTACGTTGGCGGAAAATAACATTGTCCGACAACAACATATCGTACTCGGGCAATTTGCTTTTAAAATGCACCAGGAATTCTTTTACCCGTTTTTGAAAGTTGGGGTGCAGGTCAAACATCAGCCCCCCGGGCACATTATAGTTCATGGTCAGGCGGGCGCCACAGGTTTCTTCAAAAATATCGTTGATCATTTCCCGGTCGCGGAAAGCATACAGGAAGGTGGTCAGGGCGCCCAGGTCCATGCCCATTACCCCCCACCAAAGCTGGTGCGAAGCCAGGCGGGTAAGTTCAGCGAAAATAGTCCTGATTACCTTAACCCGGTCAGAAACTTCTATTTCCAGGGCATTCTCTACCGCGAGGCAAACCGCCTCGTTATTTATGTGCGCAGAAAGGTAGTCCATGCGGTCGGTGAGGTGCACTATCTGCCGGTAGTTATCGTGTTCGCACATCTTTTCGATAGAGCGGTGGATGTAGCCGATATGCGGCTCTACTTTGGTGATAATCTCACCGTCAAGCCCCAGTACCAGCCGTAACACCCCGTGGGTAGAAGGGTGCTGCGGTCCCATGTTAACAAAGTATTCCTGGGTTTTAAGGTCCCCGTCCTGGGCGAGAATAGTTCCTTCGGTTACAGGCTCCATTAGTACGAAATCATATTTACCGGGTCAACATAATCTTTTCTCAGCGGATACCCCTGCCAGTCTTCAGCTAATAATATCCTGCGCAAATCAGGGTGTTTATGGAATTTTATGCCGAAAAGGTCATAGACTTCACGCTCATGAAACTCTGCCGTACGCCAGATGTCGCAAAGGGTATCCACAGCCGGGTTTTCCTTATCTTCAATCTTGACTTTCAGCACCATTTCATGCTGGTGTGTGGTAGAGCGCAGGTGATAGACTACCATCAAATGTTCGGGGAAGTCAACCCCGCTTAGGCAAAACATATAGTCAAACCGGGTGGCCTCATCATAGCGCAGTTTTTCGGCCAGTGCCCGCAACTGCGGTGGGGTAACAATAGCGTTGAGAAACTGGCTGCCCTCCTCAACCAATTCAGCGGCAGGTTCCCAGGCGGCTATTTTTTGCTTTAGTGCTTCGTTGTCCATGGCTAAAGTCCTTTATCAAAATCTTCCAGGGATTTACTCTTGTCTTTCATAGAGCTGGCCCTGATTTTCTTTTGCAACTGCATAATGCCGTACAGCAAGGCTTCCGGCCGTGGCGGGCAGCCGGGCACATATACATCTACGGGGATGATGTGGTCGGCCCCTTTTACCACGCTGTAGCTATTGTAAAAGAACGGCCCGCCCGAAATGGCACAGGCGCCCATGGCAATCACATATTTGGGGTCGGCAATTTGTTCGTAGAGCCTGCGCAGCACCGGGGCCATTTTATTTACAATGGTGCCGGCAATCACAATCATATCGGCCTGTCTTGGGGTAGCCCGGGCCACCTCAAAGCCAAAGCGCGACCAGTCGTGCCGCGAAGCACCGGTCTGCATCATTTCTATGGCACAGCAACTGGTGCCGAACGTGAGCGGCCAAAGTGAGTTTGACCGTGACCAGTTGATGATTTTATCAAAAGATGTAACCACAATATTGCCCCCGTTACCGCCAGGGATCACCTGGCCGGGAAAGTCTTCGGGTATTTGTGGTGTTGCTTGTTTTATATCTACTCCCATCGTAACGCGCGTTTTTTCCAGGCATATAACAGGCCTAATCCCAAAATCAGGAAAAAGATAAGGATTTCGATAAAGGCCACCAGGCCGACCTTTTTCATGACCACGGCCCAGGGTACGATAAAAATGGTTTCCACATCAAAGATCAGGAACAGCATGGCAAACAAATAATAGCCTACCTTAAACTGAATCCAGGAAGAACCCATGGTTTCGATCCCGCACTCATAGGTTTCTTCTTTTAACGGGGTTACATTTTTAGGTGATACCAGGTACGACATGGCAAAAGCCCCGCCTACCAGCACCAGCCCCAGAATAATGAATAAGATTATGGCTTCGTTCCCCATGGTAACGGCTATTTTATTTCCCAGGTTTCCCCTGAGGTGAATAAATCGTTGACAGATTTAAACTTTGAAGTGCGCTCAATCTCTTCCACCTGCTTCTTCAGCCGCATTTCAAAAGTATCATCCTTATAGGCCCTGATCACCCCGTTGACAATCGGCATTTTCAGTTTGGCCAGCATCATGTGTACGGTATTGTCTTCTTCATAGGCATCATGCACCAAAATATCTTCTTCGGTAATGCCATTTTCGCCCAGGGTTACGGCTTCCAGCTTAAAGCCCCGCAATACCAGGCCTTTTTCGTTATTGGCCCCAAAAAGCATCGGTTTGCCATGTTCAATGGTGATGATGTGATCGGCCCGGTTTTCTTTGGCGGTGTAATTGGCATAAACCTTATCGTTAAAGATGACACAGTTTTGCATAATCTCTACAATGCTGGTACCCGAATGTTTGGCGGCTTCTTTAAACACGGCCTGCATCAATTTCGGGTTGGTGTCGGCCACCCGGGCAAAGAAATGCCCCGAGGCTCCGATGACCAGTTCCCCCGGGTTGAAAGGGTTATCAATTGTTCCCTGGGGGGATGACTTGGTTTTCTGTCCCAAATCGGTAGTGGGTGAAAACTGCCCTTTGGTGAGGCCGTAAATCCGGTTGTTAAACAACAGGATGTTAAGGTCTACATTACGCCTGATGGCATGGATAAAATGGTTGCCGCCAATAGCCAGGGCGTCACCGTCACCGGTAATCTGCCACACACTCAGGCTTGGGTTAGCAAGTTTTACTCCCGTGGCCAGGGCCGGGGCCCGGCCGTGAATACTATGAAAGCCATAGGTATCCATATAATACGGGAAGCGTGAGGAACAGCCAATGCCCGAAACAAAGACAACATCCTCTTTGCGAATGCCCACTTCCGGCATAACCTTCTGCACGGATTTAAGGATGGCGTAGTCACCACATCCCGGGCACCAGCGTACCTCCTGGTCGGAAGCAAAATCTTTATACGTATATTCTAATGTTTCTGTCTTTTCCATTATTTTCCAGCTAAAATATCAGCAATTTTTTCGGTTAACTCGGCCACCCGGAAGGGCAGGCCTTGAATCTTATTGTATTGCAGGTAGTCAAACTGTGGCAACTCGCCCCGCAGATAGTTGACCAACTGGCCGTTGTTCAACTCACAAACCACAATTTTCTTGAACCTGCCGAATACTTCTGCGGTATTTTTCGGCAGTGGTTTAATAAAGCTAAAGTGGGCATGGCCTACCGGGCGTCCCTGTGCCTGGCACTGGTTAATAGCGGTGGTAAGGCTGCCGTAGGTGCCGCCCCAGCCAACTACCAGCAACTCGCCCGATTCTTCCCCTTGAACCTCCAGATCGGGGATATAGTTGGCCACCCGCTGCACTTTTTCTTCCCTGATTCTCACCATTTCTTCATGGTTCCTGGGGTCATAGGAGATATTGCCGGTAATATGGTCTTTTTCCAAGCCGCCAATACGGTGCTCATAGCCGGCCATGCCCGGGTAAACCATATACCGGGCAAGGGAAGCGGTGTCGCGCTCATAGGGCTGCCAGTTCATCATATTTTTGCTGGCCTCATGGGGAACGATATCATCAAGGTCTTCAACTTGTTTAATTCTCCAGGGCTGTGAGCCGTTGGCCACATAGCCATCGGTGAGCAGCACCACAGGGGTAACATGCTCCAGGGCAAGTTTTGAAGCCATGAAGGCCATATCAAAACAATGGGCCGGTGATTTGGCCGCCACTACAATAACCGGGCTTTCGCCATTGCGGCCATAGAGGGCCTGCATCAAATCCGACTGCTCTGTTTTGGTAGGCAAACCTGTTGACGGGCCGCCCCGCTGCACATCTACCACTACCAGGGGCAGTTCTGTCATTACTGCCAGGCCCAGGGCTTCGCCTTTTAAGGCCAGGCCGGGGCCGGACGTAGTGGTAATGGCCAGGTCACCGGCAAAAGCTGCGCCTATGGCTGAGGTAATGCCGGCAATTTCATCTTCGGCCTGAAAAGCCTTGGCACCAAAGTGCTTGTGTTTGGATATCTCATGCAAAATCTCGGAAGCCGGGGTAATAGGGTAAGAACCTAAAAACAGCTCTTTGCCGGCCTTTTCGGCTGCGGCCAGAAAGCCCCAGGCCGTGGCTTCGTTGCCCATAATATTTTTGTACAGGCCGGGCGCCATATCGGCTGGTAAAATGGTAGAGGCCGATGACAGGGCCTCAATGGTTTCGGCATAGTTATAGCCCGCCTTCAGGGCCTTTACATTACCCTCATAAATTAACTCCTTTTTGGCGAACTTATCTTTCAGGAAGCGCTCGGTATAATCCAACGGGCGGCTGAACATCCAATACACCATACCCAGGGCAAACATATTCTTGCTGCGGGTGATGCTTTTGTTATCCAGGCCCAGGCCTTCGAGGGCTTTACGTGTAAGCGAAGTGATAGGCGCCTCAATGACGTGGTAATCTTTTAAGACACCACTCTCTAACGGGTCCTCCGCAAAACCGGCTTTTTCCCAATCTTTGCGTTTAAAATTATCAATATCAATAATGATTGTTTTCCCCCGGGGCACTTCACTGATATTGGCCTTTAAGGCTGCGGCATTCATGGCCACCAAAACATCGGGCTGGTCGCCCGGGGTATAAATATGTGTTTGGCCAATATGTACCTGAAAGCCGGATACCCCGGCTACGGTACCTTGCGGAGCCCGTATCTCGGCCGGGTAATCGGGGAAGGTGGCAATATCATTACCAAGTAAAGCCGAGGTGCCGGTAAACTGCGTGCCCGTGAGTTGCATACCATCTCCTGAATCCCCGGCAAATTTGATAACCACCTTGTCAAGTTCCTGAACTGCGGTTGTTCCCATCTTGTTAAAATTTATTTATCCAATACTATGGCGCGAAGGTATGCGGTGAATTCATAATAAAACATGAGATAAATCATTCCTTTTTACGCCTTTTAAACCTTTACCAACACCCTGCAACCAACGTGGTTTTTTCCTGTTTGCGGCAGGCAAGCCAATGGCTAAGCACAGCGGTGTTTGAACACGGGCTAAAATACAATTTTTTCACCTCACATCAATTTAAATGGCAAACTTTTGCCGTTACCGAGAACCTGTTGCCTGGTTAGCCGGTGAAAATAATGAAAAAAATAATTTATTACCGAATTGTTAAATTCTGCTTTACATTTGCCCTGACAATTCATGTGTATGAAATTAACCATCGAAAGCTATGTTAGTAATTAATGATGATTGCATCAACTGCGATGCATGTGTTTCGGAGTGCCCCAATCACGCCATATATGAGCCTGATGAAGAATGGAGTTATGCTGATGGTACCAACCTAAGCGGTTCGGTTACCCTTTGGGATGGCCGGGAGGTAGATGCCGATGCCAAAAATGAACCAATGTCTGACGAATTTTTCTACATTGTTCCTGATAAATGTACCGAATGCAAGGGATTCCACGATGAGCCTCAGTGTGTATCGGTATGTCCGGTTGATGCTATTCACGTTGATGAAGACAACCCGGAAACCGAAGAGCACCTGTTGGAAAAGAAATCTTTAATGCACGGCTGATAGCCTGGTGAAAATCGTTTTACAGCCGGTTAAATCATTTAACCGGCTTTTTCCGTTCAAGAAACTCCGGCACACAAGGGTATCATCAAAAACCAACGTGCTGGCCAGGGTAGAAACAAGAACATAAATACCGACAAATACTATCCCTCTTATAAATCGTTTTTCAGCTTCATCTCAGCCTTTCATGGTCAGCCATTTGAACAGTACCTTATAGTTCACCTTGGTGCCGTGCATCAGAATACCAATACGATAGACCCTGCCGGCCATCCAGGTGGTGGCCATAAAGCCCACTACCATGAGCACCATAGACAAGGCCAGTTGCCAGACAGGAACATCAAACGGAATACGTACCATCATAATAATCGGGGCCGAAAAGGGTATCATTGACAGCCAAAAGGCAATAGGGCCGGACGGGTCGCGCAAAATGGCCCCCAGAAACATCATGCTGGCAATAAGCGGCAGCATAATGGGCATCATAAACTGCTGGGTATCGGCCTCGCTGTCTACGGCCGAGCCAATCATGGCAAACAGGGCTGCGTAGAACAAATATCCGGTAAGGAAGTAAAAAAAGAAAGAGCCGATTAGCAGGGGCAGGTTAAGGTTATCCAGCACTTCCTTGATCTTTTCGGTAATATTATTCTGGCCAGCCGGTGCTGTTCCTATCTCCATCCCGGTTTGCTGTACCCGGGCCATATCTTCTACGTTATCGCCCAGCAAGGGGGTGGCCATGGTAACCACGGCTATGGTAAGGACAAACCACAAGGCAAACTGGGTAAGGCCTACGGCTGCAATGCCCAGTATTTTGCCCATCATCAATTGAAAAGGCTTCACCGAAGAGACCAGGATTTCAACAATCTTACTGGTTTTTTCCTGCATCACGCCCCGCATTACCTGGGCGCCATAAATCAGCATAAACATATAAATCAATATGCCGCTAAAGGAGCCTACGGCCATGGCAATTTCCGAACTGCCCTGCTTTTCTTTCTCTCCGGACAGGTTAATCGGCACAATACTGATATCGGTCTTCAGGCTGTCGAGGGCTTCTTTGCTGATTCCCATTCTGGCTATCTTGATGTCGCGCACCACTTCTTCCAGCGCCTTGTTTACCCCCGCTACCAGCTCCATGCCGGGGGTATTCATAGAGTAGTATTTAATCCCTTCGGGGTTGTTCAGGTCAAAATCGCTGATGTAGAGCAGGCCGGTAAAATTACCTTCTTCTACCTCTGCCCGGGCCGAAGCCAACGGTTCGTCAACAAATTCGAACACCAGGCTCCCCCGGTTTTCGAGCTTATCCACAAACACCCCTGTTTCATCAATAACTTTAATTACTTTCTCATCAGAGTCGGCAACGGCCAGGTAAATGGCCATGGCATACAAGCCGCCAATCAGCACCGGGGTAAGGAAGGTGGTTAATAAAAAGCTCTTTTTTTTAACCCGGCTGATGTATTCCCTGCTTAGGATTAACCATATTTTATTCATGGGTGTCTGCTTTTACTTTACTGATAAAGATATCGTTGATGCTGGGGATAATCTCGCGGAAAGAGCGGATTTCCGTCTGGCCAATCAGCACCTGCAACAAGTCATTGGCTTTTTTTTCTCCGGTAATCTGAATGATGGATTCGGTAAGCCCTTCCTCAATGGCCTGCGATGACTTAATGGTAAACCCTGCCGGCAGTGCGGCCAGCGAGTTAAGGTGTTCAACGCTAAATATATTATCACGAAACTGGTTTTTTATCTCCCGTTTCGGGCCGTCAAGGATTTTCTTGGCCTCGTTGATAAGGGCAATATGGTCGCATAATTCTTCTACACTTTCCATCCTGTGGGTAGAGAAAATTATGGTGCTGCCCTTTTCGCGTAACGCCAGTATTTCGTCTTTAATAAGGTTGGCGTTAATGGGGTCAAAGCCCGAAAAAGGCTCATCTAAGATGATCAGTTTCGGCTCATGCAATACGGTGGCAATAAATTGCACCTTTTGTTGCATGCCTTTCGACAAGTCCTCCACTTTTTTATCCAGCCAATCCGGAATATCAAATTTTTTAAACCATTTTTTAATCCGCCTGATGGCCTCGCTATGGTTTAAGCCTTTCAGGCGGGCGAAATAAAGCAGGTGCTCGCCTACTTTCATTTTTTTGTACAGCCCCCGTTCTTCCGGCAGGTAGCCGATTACCTCAATATGCTTTTGGCTTAACGGCTCATTGGCCATGGTAATATGGCCTTCATCGGCATAGATAATTTGGTTGATAATGCGGATAAAAGTGGTTTTGCCGGCCCCATTCGGCCCCAGCAAGCCAAAAATGCTGGCCTCGGGCACGTGTAAGTCCAGCCTGTCGAGCGCCAGGTGGTTGGCATACCGCTTGGTTATGCCTTGTGCAGTTAAAATATCCAATTAATTATTGCTTTGTTGTTATCAGGCGCAAAATACAAAATCGGCAGGAAATTACCTTTTCTCTTTGAAAATAATGGTGCCAAACGATACATCTACCTCAAATTCCAGGGCATCCCGGGCTGATGCGCTGTAAGCGGTATTGGTAAAAACATTATCTCCGGTTTCGGTAAACGATTTGGTCAGGCGCACATCGCAAAGCATAGATTCCTTTATTTTGATGATTACCGGGGTGCCGTCCCGCGGGATAAGGATTTCCAGGGTGCCGGCCCCTACGCTGGCGTGTACATTGCAGGGCCTGTGCATCGGCTCGGCCATATCCAGCAACATATTGCCAAACCCCACCTCGGCATTAATATTACGCACATTGGCGAGGTAAAGCTGCCGTACTTTTACATTGCCCAAATCCACCCTGATCACCATATTTTCCATCGGGATAGTATTGGGCCTGCCGTTGAGGTAACCGACATGAACATCGGCACTGCCGGTTTTTACCTTTAAACTGGCTACGCTCAGGCCGGATAAGTCGATATAGGCTTCTCCGATGCCGTAGGTAAGGTTGAGGTTATAGGGCACCTCCCTGGCCAGCATTACCTTCCAGATGTTATCTTCGGGCTTTGTTTTGGCAAAAACCTTATTAGAAATTGACTGGCTGAAGCTCTCGGTATTTTTTTCATCCAGCGACAGGCTGACCTTAAGGGTATTGCCTTCCTGCTGGCGGTTGAACGAATGGTTGAAATCATCGATATCGCGGGCCGAATAAACAGCCACCGGGTCCTGCTGATCGCCTTGCGCCAGATAGCAGATACCCGTAGAAGCACTATAATCCAACGTGACCGTTTGGTACTTGCTGCTATGCTCAACCCGGAAGTGTTTACTCTCCTGGGCCGGTACTGTTAGCGATACACATACCATCCCGGCAAATACCGGGGCCACCTTTAATCCAATACGCCACATGTAATTGCATACGATAACCCGTTGACAGAGTTACATTTTTAGCAAAAAAACCGCAGCTTTTATCTAACCGGCCAGCGGCAAAAGCCTCTTTTATTAGTAGTTGCCGAAGAATTCCCGCATCCTGTCGAAGAAGCCCTTCTCATGCCTGGCGGGCTGGGGCACAAAATTGGGCGAACTGCGTAACGATTCGAGCAGGTTACGTTCTTCGGCCGTGAGTTTTTTGGGTGTCCAGACGTTTATATGGATCAACTGGTCGCCTGCCCCGTAGCCATTTATATCTTTTATGCCCTTGCCGCGCAGGCGCAGGATTTTACCGCTTTGGGTGCCCGGTTCAATTTTTATTTTAACCTTACCGCCAATGGTAGGCACTTCTACGGTAGTTCCCAGGGCAGCATCAATAAAGCTAAGGTACAGGTCGTACATCACATTATTGCCATCGCGCTTAAGCTGCGGGTCGGGTTTTTCTTCTATCAGGATCAGCAAATCGCCCGGCATACCGCCTCCCGGGGCTTCATTGCCTTTGCCGCTCATCGACAACTGCATGCCATCGCTCACCCCGGCCGGTATTTTAATCGAAATAACCTCCTCTTTGGGCTGCAGTCCGGAGCTGTCAACGCCCGGTGGCCGGTGGTTGATTGTTTGGCCTGACCCCGAGCAACTGTGGCAGGTGCTGGAAGACACCATTTGTCCCAGCATGGTGTTCATCACCTTGCGCACCTGGCCGGTGCCATGACAGGTGGGGCAGGTTTTAAAAGTTACCCCGGGCGCTGCCGACATACGCTTCACTTTGATTTTTTTCTCTACCCCATTGGCAATTTCATCCAGGGTAAGGCTTATTTTGATGCGCAGGTTGGAGCCCTTGCGCACCCTGCGGCCACCTCCGCCCCCGCCTCCGAAGAAGCTTTCGAAAGGGTTGTGGCCCCCGAAGATATCACCAAAATTGGCAAAAATATCTTCCATGCTCATGCCGCCCCCGGCACCACCGCCAAAGCCGGCACCGCCCACGCCCTGGTGGCCAAACTGGTCGTACCGCTGCTTTTTCTCCGGGTCGCTGAGCACCTCATAGGCTTCGGCAGCCTCCTTAAACTTTTCTTCCGCCTCTTTATTGCCCGGGTTTTTATCCGGGTGGTATTTAATGGCCAGTTTGCGGTAGGCCTTTTTTATTTCTTCGGCAGAAGCTGACTTGCTAATGCCTAAAACCTCGTAATAATCCCTTTTGGTCATGTTTCTAAGCTCCTATTACAACCTTAGCATGACGAATAACCTTCTCCCCCAGGAAGTAGCCCTGCTCAATGGTATCTACTATTTTGCCTTTTAATTTTTTTGCCGGTGCCGGTATTTGGGTCACCGCTTCGTGTAGTTCACTGTCAAACTCGGTTCCCGGCTCCGTATCCATTAGCTTCAGGCCTTCCGTTTCCAGGGTTTTAACAAATTTATCGGCTACCAGTTTTACCCCTTCGGCAATGGCTTTGGCGTCCTTGCTGTCGAGGGATTTTTCGGCCCGTTTAAAATCATCGAGTACGGGCAGTAAAGAAAGCATAATCCGCTCCCCGGCCGTTTCCATCAGCTCAAGTTTCTCTTTGGCGGTCCTGCGCCTGAAGTTATCAAACTCCGAGTATAACCGCAGGTACTTGTCTTTCGACTCTGCCAAATCGGCCTCTAATTTCGCTACCCGGGCGCTCTGCTCTTGCTTCTTATGAGTGGCAGGCTTTTTCTTTTTTTGTTCTTTATTTTTGATATCCTTGGTTTTTTCGTCTTTAGCGGCCTTTTTCTCGTCTTGCAGGCCGGTATTGTTTTCTTTATTTTGTTTTTTCATTACTTCTTCACCATTAAACCTTGCAGTTTTGCCTTTTGCCGGCAATTTTTCTGCCAAACCACTAAAAATGCCATAATGGCATACTTCCTAAGGGTTAAGCAATTGCCATAGTTTATCCTTTAGTTCGGTAATGCCCACATTGGCCACGGCACTGATAAAAATATGGGGCAGGTCGGCCGGCAGGGTTGGTTTGATTTCGGCTATTAACTCGTCATCGAGCATATCGGTTTTGGTGATAGCCAGCAGGCGGTCTTTATCCAGCAACTGCGGGTTATATTTTTTAAGCTCGTCAAGCAGGATGGCATACGCCCGGGCAATATCATCGGCATCGGCCGGCACCATAAACAACAGCACCGAGTTACGTTCGATATGGCGCAAAAAGCGTAAACCCAGGCCCTTGCCTTCGGCAGCCCCTTCAATTATTCCCGGGATATCGGCCATCACAAACGATTTATGGTCGCGGTAGGCCACCACCCCCAGGTTGGGCACCAGGGTAGTAAACGGATAGTTGGCAATTTCCGGCCGCGCCTCACTCACTACCGACAGTAAGGTTGATTTGCCGGCATTGGGAAACCCTACCAGGCCCACATCGGCCAGTAATTTAAGCTCCAACACCACCCACAGTTCCTGCCCCGGCTCTCCCGGTTGGGCATACCGTGGGGTTTGGCGGGTGCTGGTTTTAAAATGGTCGTTGCCCAGCCCCCCCTGACCGCCCGGCACCAGGATTTCCGTCTGGCCTTCTGCGGTAATTTCGGTGATAATTTCCCCGGTATCGGCATTTTTGGCTACCGTGCCCAGCGGCACGTCCAACAGTACGTCTTCGCCCTGGGCGCCACTACGCAGGCCGCCTTCCCCGGGTTTGCCATTTTTGGCAATTACATGTTTACGGTAGCGAAGGTGCAGGAGGGTCCAGTGTTGTTTATTGCCGCGTAAAATAATATGGCCCCCGCGCCCGCCATCACCGCCATCGGGGCCGCCTTTGGGCACGTGCTTCTCCCTGCGGAAGTGCACCGCCCCCGCACCACCTGCCCCTGAGCGGGCACAGATTTTTACGTGGTCGATAAAGTTTGAACCCGCCAATGGTTTACTGGTTATTTGTTGGCCTCGATGGCCTCGGTGAGCCGTGCAAAGATGCTGTCAATGCCGCCTACCCCTTCGATAGTAATGAGTTTGCCCTGAGCCTGGTAATACTCGGCCACCGGGGTTGTTTCGCGGGCATATACGGCAAACCGGTTTTTAATTTTCTCCGGGTCCTGGTCATCCGGCCGCCCTGAGACCTTACCGCGCTTCAGCAGCCGGTCAAGCAGTTCGGCCTCATCTACACTGAGGGCCAGCATCAGGTTAATGGGGGTGCCATTAGCCTCAAGGATCTTGTCCAGGGCCCGGGCCTGGGCAACGGTACGCGGAAAGCCGTCAAAAATAAAGCCGGCCGTGCCGGAGGTGTTCTTTAGCTTGTCTTCCACCATGCCAATTACTACCTCATCCGGCACCAGGTTGCCTTCATCCATATATTGTTGTGCTTTACGGCCCAACGGGGTGCCTTCTGAAATATGTTTTCTGAATAAATCACCGGTGGACAAATGGGTGAGGTTATACCGGGCAATAAGTTTTTCGCTTTGGGTGCCCTTACCCGCTCCGGGAGGGCCAAAAAGTACAATGTTCAGCATTTTGCCATGTGTATGATTAAAATACTAAGGTACTACTTTAATTGATAAATAGCCGTGGTATTACGGCCAAGCCCGTCATAATCGAGGCCATAGCCAACTACAAACTCATTACCAATCTCAAAGCCGGTATATTTTATTTCTACCTCTACTTTCAGGGCTTCCGGCTTAAGCAACAGGGTAGCCACCGCTACCGAAGCGGCCCCCCGCTCTTTGATTTGCTCCATCACCGAAGTAATGGTCAGGCCGCTGTCAATAATATCTTCCAGCACAATTACATGCCGGCCAAAGAGGTTTTCATTAAGGCCGATAAGCTCTTTTACCGTGCCGGAACTGGTCATTTCCTTATAGGAGGCCAATTTCACAAAAGAGATTTCACTCGGCAGGGTAATGCTTTTCATGATGTCGGCAACAAACATAAAAGAGCCATTGAGGATGCCGATAAACAGGGGCTCCTTACCTTTATAATCCTGGTTGATGCTTTTGCCGAGGGTGGCTATCCTGTCCTGGAGCTTATCTTCGGTGATAAGTATTTTAAAGGATTTATCCTTGATTTTCATAATTAACCTGTGGCGCCCGGGGGTTGGTTTGCGGGGCAAAGATAGGCCATTTCGGTTGTTGGCCGGGCAATGGTTACCGAATAAATTAACCCGGATTATATAGGATAAATCATGGCTATGACGAAAAATAACGGGTAAATTCTTGATATACATTTGGTTAATGCAGGGTTGCCCCCGAAAAACAGAAAATCAACATGCTCTATTTCCGGCTATTCAACACCTGGCGGCAGGGGGATCGGGCAGCCTATAACATGCCATTAACGGAAAGCCTCAATTTTTATTTTTACCCGGCTGTATGAGCTGAAAGTGCAGCAGAATTTTCCGGGTTAACAATAAACTAACAGAAAACCCCTTTGCTATTCACTTTTTTATCTTTTATCTTGCAAAGGCAGAAGCGCCTCACCCCGGCTTAGAAGACAAATTGACAAAATTGGATATTTACAACCTTACGCAAGAAAATTCTGTAGCCAATAATTTTATGGCTGAAATCAG
>JALSJF010000049.1 GCA_026989505.1 Cyclobacteriaceae bacterium | reverse complement strand
AAAATAACAACGCCCGGGGACTTACTTATCGCCCGGGCGTTACTAAGTGTTTAATCAATAACCTGTTTAATACTCGTCTTCGTTAAAGAAGAAATCCTCTTTGGTAGGATAGTCCGGCCAGATTTCTTCAATATTTTCATACGGCTGGCCATCGTCTTCCAGTTCCTGCAAATTCTCCACTACTTCTAAGGGTGCGCCCGACCTGATAGAGTAATCTATCAACTCATCTTTGGTGGCAGGCCAGGGGGCATCCTCCAGGTACGATGCTAATTCTAATGTCCAGTACATATCTACTCGTCAAATTTTTCGCAAATATAAATGTTATAATCACAAAACAAATATTTCCTTTGAAAAACTCTGTAACCATTGATTCACAGGTAGTTATCAAAGGTGTATTTACTTCTTTTTGCGCATAAATACCCTAAGGGTATAAGAAGTAACCTTTTTTCCTACTTTTGGGTTACAATTTTTCAAAAAAATGCGTGACGAAAAAATAATCTTTTCCATGGCCGGGGTAAGCAAGGTTTACCCGCCACAAAAAAAAGTCCTTAACAATATATACCTGTCGTTTTTCTATGGGGCAAAAATTGGTGTCCTCGGCCTTAACGGCTCCGGAAAATCCTCGCTGCTGCGCATTATTGCCGGTATCGACAAGCAGATTCAGGGCGAGGTGGTGTTTGCCCCCGGCTATACCGTAGGTATGCTGGCGCAGGAACCTGAACTCAACCCGGACAAAACGGTAAAGGAGATTGTGGAAGAAGGGGTGCATGAAACGGTATCGCTGCTGCAGGAATTTGCCGCCATCAACGAGAAGTTTGCCGACCCGGCTGTTGCCGAAGACCCCGGGGCCATGAACAAACTAATTGAACAACAGGGGGAGGTACAGGAAAAACTCGATCACCTCGGGGCCTGGGACCTGGAGGCCAAATTACAGCGGGCCATGGATGCCCTGCGCACCCCGCCACCGGCAGCAAAGATCGCCACCCTCTCCGGGGGCGAGAAAAGGCGGGTGGCCCTGTGCCGGCTGCTGCTCAGCGAACCGGATGTGCTGCTGCTGGATGAACCCACCAACCACCTCGATGCCGAGTCGGTACATTGGTTAGAGGCCCACCTGCAACACTACCCGGGCACGGTAATAGCGGTTACCCACGACCGCTACTTCCTCGATAATGTGGCCGGCTGGATCCTTGAACTCGACCGGGGTGAGGGGATCCCCTGGAAAGGCAATTATTCCTCGTGGCTGGCACAAAAGCAGCAACGGCTGGCGCAGGAGGAAAAAACAGCCTCGAAACGGCAACGCACCCTGCAGCGCGAACTGGAGTGGATACGCATGACACCCAAGGGCCGGCAGGCCAAGGCCAAAGCCCGGATTAACGCCTATGACCAACTGCTAAGTGCCGATGTGCAGGAAAAAGAGGAAAAACTGGAGCTTTTTATCCCGCCCGGTAAACGCCTGGGCAACAAGGTGATTGTGGCCAAAGAGGTGGCCAAAAGTTATGGCGATAAACTGCTTTTTGAAGGCCTGGATTTCTCCTTGCCCCAGGGCGGTATTGTCGGGGTTATCGGCCCCAATGGTGCCGGCAAAACCACCTTGTTTAAACTGATTACCGGCCGCGAACAACCCGACAGCGGCCATTTTGAAGTAGGCGCCACGGTAGATATTGCATACGTTGACCAGGAACACCACGCCCTGCATGCCGATAAAACCGTGTGGGAAACTATCTCCGAAGGCAACGAATTAATCCAACTGGGCAACCGGCAAATCAATTCGCGGGCCTATGTGAGCCGGTTTAATTTCAACGGCACCGACCAACAAAAAAAAGTCGGGCAGCTTTCGGGCGGTGAACGCAACCGCGTACACCTGGCCCTGGCCTTAAAGCAGGGGGCCAACCTGCTGCTGTTAGACGAACCCACTAACGACCTGGATGTGAACACCCTGCGGGCCCTGGAAGAAGGCCTGGAAAATTTTGCCGGCTGTGCGGTGATCATCTCCCACGACCGCTGGTTCCTCGACCGGATTTGTACCCACATCCTGGCCTTCGAAGGTAACTCCAGCGTTTATTGGTTTGAGGGCAGTTATTCCGCCTATGAAGAAAACAAAATTGCCCGGCTGGGCGATGACATCCCCAAAAGGATCAAATATAAAAAGCTTAAGGCCTGATCGGTTTATTGCGTAAAGAATAGCTGCTTTATCCTTTATATTAACGACCTTTGCTGTAAGTTACCTTACCAAGTAATGCATATGGCCGGGCAAGTATATGCTTTTATCATTGATGATGACCAGATTCAGAATGAAATACATTCGCTGCTCATTGAAAAGTCGTTTCCACAGGTAAAGGTCAGCGCATTCACCCGTTGCCAGGAGGCAATAGAAGCCTTTGCGCAAGGCCATACCCCGGATATCATTTTTCTTGACTTGCACATGCAGGGTGAAAACATCAAACTATTGCTGGATGAGCACAAAACCTGTCAGTTGCCCGGCCACATCTATATCATGTCTTCACTGCCTTATATGGATGACCTCTCTTTACTCCATAATTATCCGGCTGTAAAAGATTTTATCAACAAGCCTTTACTCAAACATAAGCTATCGGCCATATTTGACGAGGCCGGCTAATGCTCGTGGGGCCGGGCCGGGACTATTTCAGGTGCCTGTGTCAGGCTGTCGCGGGCAGGCCTGCCCCTGCTTTCAGGAAAGGCCAATGCCGGTTGGCCGGCTTCTACCCAGGCGGTAAACCACATGTCGCCCACCAGCTTTATCGAGCGCTGCATCTGCACTTCTACGGCCGGCATGGCACGGTGGTACGCCTGGGCAAACTGTTGTGAATAAACCCTCACAGCCTTACGCCCTTTATCCTCATAGGCAAACTTTTTGGCAGCCCCTACCCGGGCGGTAACCTGCCGCTCCACCTGCAGCAACGAATCTACCAAAGCATTGGCCTGCCACACATGCTGCCAGATGGCCTGCTGCGGGTCGGCAATATAAGTAGCCCGGCCGAGCAAAAAATCATATTCATGGCTAAACAACTGCGGCAAGCGGGTTTCCCAAAAGCCGTGCACCCCGGTTTGGCCTGTTTGCTGGCCATTATAATTGCTGGTGGTATGCAAGGGTACATTGGCATCGGCCAGGTAATGCGATAAATCGGCCGATTTGGTGATGATCTGCTGATAATCCCGCCCGGCAAAAGCCTTAATCAGTTGTTTATAAACCCGGTATGCATGCCAGGGGACAATGCCGCGGGCCATAAGCGTATCCCGGCCAAACTTGTCAACCGCCCGGAACCAATAGCCGGGCAGGCTGTCGGCACAGGCATACGCATCCAGATCGATGTAATGGCGCGGCCCCTCTGCGGGAAATACATACCGCCTTTGATCCGGGGCAATGGATTTTTCGATAAGCTCCCCGGCATTTTGCTTATAAAACTGCATCATCTCCCCGGGCAGGGTATAAATGGCCATCCGGGTAATCTTCCGGTGGCCGAAAAACCCCCAGGAGACCGGGTGGATAAACGAAAAACAAGCCAAAACAAGCGGAAGCAGGCGGATGTATCGCATACGCCATTAAAAATACTTCAATTTATTTAAAACTAACCTTTGTGATTAATAATTGTTCATTCTATATTTGCACTCTCAAAAAATTAAAGCCTAAGAAGAGTAAACATGGCAAATCATAAGTCGGCATTAAAAAGGATACGTTCGGACAAGGCCAAATACCTGCGTAACAGGTACCAGGCTAAAACCACCCGCACCTTCATCAAGAAGTTGCGCCAAACAACTGACAAGGGCGAGGCGGAGGAATTATTGAAAAAAGTTACTTCTATGATTGACCGGTTGGCCAAAAGAAATATTATACATAAGAATAAAGCGGCCAATAATAAAGCCAAGCTTAGTAAATATGTGAACAGCTTGTAAACAACAGCTTTTTATCAACATTGAGCCGGCTACAAGCCGGCTTTTTTGTTTGGCCGGGCCCAAACCAGGCAATTATTCCCGGTTTTTTGATTATTTTTAACGGTTTGAAAGCAGCTACTTATGACCGTTCCCTACAAACTCAACATTAAGCAGTGGGCCGAAGAAGACCGCCCACGGGAAAAACTATTACTGAAAGGCAAGGCAGCCCTGTCGAATGCCGAACTCCTCGGTATCCTTATTGGTTCCGGCACCAAAGAATACACGGCTGTTGACCTGGCCAAAATGATCCTCGACCAATACGAACATGATTTGCACAAAATTGCCAAACTGAGTGTGCAGGACCTGACCCGGTTCAAAGGCATAGGCGAAGCCCGGGCGATAACTATTGTCAGCGCCCTGGAACTGGGCCGCAGGCGTAAAGCCGGGCGCCAGGAGGCCCGCAAAATTACCAGCTCGGCCGATGTGTATGAACTGATGCGGCCGGAGCTAACCGACCTGGCCCGGGAGGAATTCTGGCTGGTGTTGCTGAACAAAGGCAACAAGGTAATAAAAAAACAGCCCGTCAGCCAGGGCGGTGTTTCCGGCACTATGGCCGATCCCAAGCTGATCTTCAACCACGCCCTCAACCACCTGGCCAGCAGCATTATCCTGGTACACAACCACCCTTCAGGCAATCATAAGCCCAGCCACCAGGACGACCGCCTGACCCGCGATTTAGTGGCAGCCGGAAAATTATTACAAATAGCCATCCTTGATCATATAATTTTCACCGATAACAGCTATTTTAGCTATGCCGATGACGGCCGGTTATAACTAGCCGGGTAAAGCTATGGTGGGCGGTGTCCTCCCCCGGGGTTATACCCCCCGGTAGAAATACCGCACCAGGAGAGAAAAAACACCTGAACACATGAACAAAAACACACGTTTGGCCGCAAGTGTTGTCTTGGCCCTGGCCATTGGCAGCAGCATCTATGGGTTGATTATAACCGCGAAGAACAATAGTTACACGGCCGAAATACAGGCGTTGCGCAACGAAAAAGACGCCTGGTTCAGCACCAACCCCAAATCACCGTTCCTGCTTAAAAACGAACCCTTTCACCGCATCAGCTATTACCCGCCTGACCGCAAGTACTATATAAAAGCCAGCTTTACCCGCAATAACCGGCAAGACAGTGTGCAACTGATTACCAACCTTGGCGAGGCCGAACGCTACCTGGTTTACGGTGAGGCGCAGTTTAAACTGGAGGGCACCACCTGTACGCTGCAGCTTTTATACCTGCCCGAAAGCACCGACCTGTTCCTGCCTTTTATGGATGCCACCAGTGGCAAAACCACCTACGGCTCGGGCCGCTATCTGGAGGTAGCCACCCCCACCGAAGACGAGGTAATCCTCGACTTCAACCTCGCTTACAACCCCTACTGCGCCTATGTTGACGGGTACAGTTGCCCCTTTCCGCCCAAAGCCAACATCCTCAAGGTTGCTATCGAAGCCGGGGAGAAGACCTATCATGAATAATT
>JALSJF010000048.1 GCA_026989505.1 Cyclobacteriaceae bacterium | reverse complement strand
CAAGGGCTTGTCAGCAAAGCGTTTACTCAGGTTCTCAACAGACAGGTAATTCATCCGGCAAAGCTATGGTTTTTCTGCCTATGTCGCCTACCTGCGCGTCATTATGGGTGGTGGCCGCAAAAGTTGGGCTTCATGCTATAGCCGATTGTTTGAAAAATTTGTAAATTTGAAATATGGAACGTCATTATACGGATATTATTACTATTGATCCTAATATAAGGTTTGGAAAGCCCTGCGTACGAGGAATGAGGATAACAGTATATGATGTTCTGGGGTGGCTTGCATCTGGTATGACAAAAGAGGAAGTGATTAAAGACTTTCCAGAACTGGAAATATCAGATATTAATGCCTGCTTGGCATATGCTGCTGACAGGGAGCACAAACACCTTATTGCTTCATGAAGCTACTTTTTGACCTGAATATTTCGTTTCGTATTGTAAATAAGCTAAGAGATGTTTTTCAAGACAGTACTCAGGTAAGGGATGCAGGCTTAGGGAATGCAACTGACACAGAAATATGGAACTATGCCAAAGATCATGGGTTTGCTATAGTTACATTTGATACTGATTTTTATGATTTGGCTTAGGACAGGTAATACATCAACCGACAATCTTGAAAAAGTGTTACGTAAGAATAGGGAAATAATAAGCGAGTTTTTATCTTCGAAAATATATTCAGAAATAAGTTGTTTGGAGATTAAATAGCACGAAAGCCCAACAATGCGCAAAGCGCTATGGTTGGGCAGGGGTATCGTGATGAATTCGATGAAAACCATTAACTTTAGGTCATGGCCGACTGTTCGCGGTACGAAAGTTCCGCCACAGCCGTTTGCGCAAGGCCGTTGATGTTATAACATTTTGTTTAAAAGTTTGCCGGGCCGGGCAGTTTTGCCTATCTTGCCTCTTCACCGAAACGCAAAATAGAATGAAAGCCCTCAAAATCATCGGCATTATCCTGGCGGTCATCGTGCTGGCGGCCCTGGTTTTTATCATGACCTTAAAAGGGGAAGGCCATCTGGAAAGAAGCATTACTGTGCAGGTCCCGGTAGAAAAAGTTTTTAGGGTGGCGAATGATCTTGCTTACGCCAAAGACTGGAGCCCCTGGTTTCAGATAGATCCGGAGACGAAATATGTTTTTTCGGCCAGGACCTCAGGGGTAGGGGCAAAATACACCTGGGAAAGTGACCACTCCGATGTAGGTACCGGAGAACAGGAGATTATTGAAGTAAAGGAAAATGAGTTGGTGAAAACACGCATGGCCTTCGGGGGCATGACCGGCACGTACTATGCCTCTTTCGTGCTCCGTAAGATTAATGATACCACTACCGAAGTTACCTGGACCTACGATGGCAAGGCCGATGCTGTGCTGGAAAAGCTCTTTATCGATTACGGTACCGAACCTGTGCTGGGGCCGGTTTACGAACAGGGCCTGGCAAGCCTGAAAGCCTACCTTGAGGGTTTGCCGGCTTCAGTACCTGCGGGGGAAAGGTTGTCCAAGGACACCACCGTGGTAGCTGAATAATGCAGGGTGGTATTTTAATCCAGCCTTACTTGTTAGCCCTGATAGTTGCTGAGATGACCATAATGCCACAAAAAACCCATACATTTTTTGCCGGATATTGGAATTACAATTTTATAATTCTATTTTTGTGTCCCGATTTTAAGGGGTAGTATAGAGTAACTAAATATAAATAAGTGGATACAGTAAGTTATAAGACCGCTTCGCTCAATAAAAGCACCGTTGACAAACAATGGGTGATTGTTGATGCCGAAGCGAAGGTTTTGGGGAGGTTGTCATCAGAGGTGGCAATGATCCTGAGAGGAAAGAAAAAACCTGGTTACACTCCGCACGTTGATTGCGGGGACAATGTAATTGTCATTAATGCCGATAAAATAAAACTTACCGGCAAAAAATGGACTGACAAGGTTTACGTGCGTCATACGGGTTATCCCGGAGGACAGCGTTTTGAAACGCCCAAAGAAGTTGTAGGCAAAAAATCGGCTACAGTTTTGGTAGAAAGGGCGGTACGTGGAATGTTGCCGAAAAACAGGCTGGGCAGGGAACTGTTCCGTAACCTGTACGTTTACGAAGGGGCCGAGCACCCGCATGAAGCACAGAAACCTAAAGAAGTAAAGATTTAATTGATGGAAGTAATTAACACAATTGGCCGCAGGAAGACTTCAGTAGCCCGTATTTACATGCAGCCGGGCAAAGGCGATATCAAGGTAAACAACAAGGATATGCAAGAGTATTTCCCGGTTGATATCATGCAGATTATTGTCAAGCAACCCCTGGTTACGGTAGATGCCGATGGCAAATACGATATCAAGGTAAACGTTGATGGAGGTGGCGTAAAAGGCCAGGCTGAGGCTATCCGCCTGGCAATTGCCCGCGCCCTTTGCGAGGTTGATGCCGAATTCAGGCCGCCTTTGAAAAAAGAAGGTTTCCTAACCCGGGATTCAAGAATGGTGGAACGCAAGAAATACGGTCGTAGAAAAGCCCGTAGGAGATTCCAATTTAGTAAACGTTAATCTACATGACATTCGATTGCCAATGGCGGCCGGATAGGTTGTTGTTGATAATCGGCAGTCCAAAAAAATAAAATAATTTAATGGGAAATTTAACACATAAGGACTTACTGGATGCTGGTGTTCATTTTGGGCACTTAACAAGAAAGTGGGATCCCCGTATGGCACCATATATTTTTATGGAGAAGAACGGGATCCATATTATCGACCTGAACAAAACCCTGGAGTGCCTTGACCAAGCATCGCATGCACTGAGGAATATTGTACGTTCAGGCCGGAAAGTAATGTTTGTGGCCACCAAGAAACAGGCCAAAGAAACCGTGGCAGAAGAGGCCAAACGCTTGAATATGCCTTACGTAACCGAGCGGTGGCTGGGCGGTATGTTAACCAACTTTGCCACTATCCGTAAATCTTTGAAGAAGATGTCATCAATTGAAAAATTGATGAAAGAAGATGCCTATACCAACCTGGCCAAGCGTGAGCGGCTGATGATTACCCGCGAAAAGCAAAAACTGGAGCGTATCCTGGGCGGTATTGCCGACCTGACCCGGTTGCCGGCCGCCTTGTTTGTGGTAGATGTAAAAAGAGAGCATATTGCCATTAAAGAGGCACAGAAACTCAATATCCCGGTATTTGCCATGGTCGATACCAACTCCGATCCGACTAACATCGACTTTCCTATACCGGCCAATGATGATGCTTTCAAGTCAATCGACATCATTACCAAAGAAATAGGCAAGGTAGTGGAAGAGGCGCTGATGGAAAGGAAAAAAGACAAAGAGGAAGCCAAGCGGAAGGAAGAAGAAGCGGCCAAACGTAAAGTTGACGAAACAGCCGAAGAGGTAGCAGAAAAAGCCTGACTTTTCTGATCATGCATAAAATCAGGAATTGAACATTGGTCCGGTCCCGACAGGCATCGGGGAATGTTCAATTTTTTTGTTCAAGATAAGATTAACCACGAAAAATTTAAGATTATGGCTATTACGGCTAAAGAAGTAAACGAACTGAGAAAAATGACCGGTGCGGGTATGATGGACTGCAAAAAAGCCCTCATAGAAGCTGATGGGGACTACGATAAGGCTATCGATATCTTGCGCACCAAAGGCCAGAAGGTTTCGGCCTCACGGGCCGACAGGGACGCCAAAGAGGGTGTGGTATTTATTAAATCCAATGACGAGGCCACAGAGAGCGTATTGATTGCCCTGGCTTGTGAAACCGATTTTGTGGCCAAGAATGAAGAATTTCAGACGGTAGGCCAGAAAATCCTGGATATTGCTTTTGACCGGCAACCGGCTACTATCGAAGACCTGCTGAACCTCCCTTATGACGACATAACCGTAGGGGAGAAGATTACCGAGCTTACCGGTAAGATCGGGGAAAAATTAGAGGTGAAATATTATGAGCGTATGACCGGTGAAGTGGTAGTACCGTATATCCATGCCGGCAGCAAGCTGGGGGTATTGGTAGCCCTGGCCAATGCCAATGGGGCCGATGTAAGTGAGGCCGGTAAAGATGTGGCCATGCAAATTGCCGCCATGCGCCCGGTTGCCGTGAGCAAAGATGCCGTAGATCAGGCTACTATTGACCACGAACTGGCCATCGGCCGTGAGCAAGCTATTGCCGAAGGCAAACCGGAGCAGATTGTCGATAAAATTGCCCAAGGTAAATTAAACAAATTCTTTCAGGAGAACACCCTGCTGGCGCAAAAGTTCGTTAAAGACAACAGCATGACCATCGAGCAGTACCTGAATAGTGTGCAAAACGGCCTGACTGTTACCGAATTCAAGCGTATTGCTATAGGCGGTTAACGGTATATGATTTTAACAAAAAGGCTGTCTTTATCAAAGACAGCCTTTTTTATTGTATAACGGTGCCTGCCCGGCCGCGCCAAGCCATTTGTAAGGGCCATAGGGGTCAATATTCCTGTACTACAATCTTGCCATCCTGCATAACTAAGGCCGTATTGCGCAGGCTGCTGATATCTTTGGCCGGATTGCCCCGTACCACCACAATATCGGCCAGGAAGCCCGGTTTTATCCGGCCCAATTGATTAAGATGAAACAGCCTGGCGTTGGTGGCGGTAACCGACTCCAGTATGGCCAGGGGAGACATCCCGTAGCGGGCCATTAATTCCAGTTCCAGAACATTATTGCCATGGGAGAAGACCCCCACATCCCCACCGGCACTAATGGTTACCCCAGCCTTCAGAGCCTGGGCGAAAGCGGCCTTTTTGTTTTTAATCCGTTCCGGTTCCGGATCAGTATAGGGGTTCCAGCCCCCGTAAATGCTGATAGAATAGCCCGCTGCCAACGTGGGGCAGAGAGCAACCCCCTGGTCCTTCATTAGCTTATAGATTTCGGGCGTGCCGCCATCACCATGTTCAATCATCACCACCCCGGCTTTAACCGCCCTGCGCATACCTTCGGTTGTAGCGGCATGGGCTACCACATCACGGCCACTGCTGCGGGCAGTTTCTACGATCAATTTCAGCTCTTCTGCCGAGAAGGTAGGCATGGCCTCGCCCTTGGGGCCCCAGCGGTAATCGGCATACACTTTGATAAAGTCGGCCCCTTTGGCTATCTGCCTGCGGACCACGGTAACCAGGTTGGTGGCATCGGCCGGTTCTGCCCCCAGTAGGGGCAGGTCGAAATCGGGCGAAAAGCCCCTGGGGCCATAGCTTCCGGTGGCCACGATGGCGCGGCTGGCGATGATCAGGCGCGGCCCGGGGATAACACCTTCGGCTATGGCCTTTTTCAGCCCATAGTCGGCATAGCCGGCCCCTTCGGTGCCCAGGTCGCGGAAGGTGGTAAAACCGGCTGCCAGGGTTTTGCGGGCATGCACGGTGGCCATCGCCACCCGGTAAGCTTCCGGTTCTTTCAGCACCTGGTCATTCCAGGAGGTTTCGTTATACGGGTGCAGCAGGATATGCCCGTGGCCT
>JALSJF010000047.1 GCA_026989505.1 Cyclobacteriaceae bacterium | reverse complement strand
ATAGTTAAGCAGGCGTTTAATTTCAATGCCGGAGGTGTGGATGCTCCGCAAGACATAGGTATAACCGGCTTGCATAAGGTCTTCATCGCTGGCATTCGGGTCAACCAGGCCGTAGGCAAACGGATACCGGGCCATAATTTGTGCCAGCTCCCGGTTAAACTTGTTGGCCTGGGCAGTCGCCTGCTCGCGCCTGTTTTCAACCAGGTTGTTTACCAGTCCGCCCGGCCTCTTGCCGGGCAGGTTGGTGGTGGCAAACCCGGGCACGGCCAGTTTGCCCAGTTTGAGGTCGGTGTAGTAGGATTCTACCCGTTGGCCATAGATTAGTTTGACATCATCAAAATATTCCGGCACATCGGCAACCAGCAGGTTAGTACTGGTTTGGCGGTTGGCTACCCTTGAAAACTTATCCAGGACATTTTTAAACTTTTTGCCGCTGGCTTTCCAGGCCGGCTGCCCTTCATTCATCAGGCTGCTTTGGCCATTAAACGGGGTGGCCAGCAACAGGTAGCGGATGTTTTTTTTGTTGGCATTCACTGCCGATTTTATGATTAACATGATATGGCCAATCTCTCTTTTCTGCCAGCTTTTGGCAAACGCTTGGCGTACCTCCTTGCCGGAATATACATCATCGTAAAAATAATAAGCTACCGGGTCGAGCCCGGCTTTGGTAAATACCGGGTGGGCTTCTTCGGCCAGCGGGTGCCAGTCTTCGGGTATAGACTCGCCTTCCCTGTTGGGTGTGGATACCAATACCACGGTTTTGGTGGCCAGCATTTTTGCCGGCAGGTTTTGCTGGTATTTAAGAAAGACCAGCCCGGCCACATTGATTTCTTCGTCCTGGGCCAAAAGAGGGTTAGCCGCTAACCCCAGCAAAACTAACGTCAAAAGTTTTTTCATAGCAGGTTATTTGTTCACTACAACGTATAAAAATACCCGACCGTATAGTTACCGGGTACGCTGGACTAGTATTTTATGCGCTTCCGCCCGGTTGCCGGCCGTAATAACTACCGTATATAGGCCGTCCGGCATATCTGCAGGAAGTGAGATAGTTGTTTTTCCTGCGGCACCAAGCTCTTGCCTTAGTACTTGCTTGCCCTGGATAGTATAAAATACAGCCACTCCCGGGTTGCTGTTGCCGGGCCGGATAATATGCAGCAGATTGCCGGTTACCGGGTTGGGGTAGGCCTGGTATTGCAAGGTGATGCTTTCATCTTTAAGGCCGGTTACTACGTTACCCGTTTGGATACGCAGGTTGTCAATGGCCCAGCCCCAGCCCTGACCATTAGCGTTCGCCTTAAGCACAAAACGAATAAGGATTACGTCATCGGCCTGGAAGGTTTCCAACAGGTTAATCACCCTGAGCTTATAAAGCTCCTTACCGCCATTGAATCCTGCATTTGCCCAATCCTCATAGGCTCCGGCATCATATTCATCCAGCAGGTTCACCCAGGTGATACCATCGAGGGAGCCTTGGACCACTACATAGTCTTTAAACTCAGGCGTACCGGGCAAGGCTCCGGCCTCCCCCTGTTCTACCAGTACCACTTCATGGAAGTTAACCAGGGCATCGGCTGATTTAACCCGGATAGGGGTTTTCAGTAAATAACTATAATCCGCATTATTTACATAGGGGTGGCTGGTATGTAAGGCCTGGTTAGAAAAGCCGGTATAACTGCGCTCTATAAAGCCATTACCGATAAAGTCTCCGGAGACAACATTAAAGTCATTTTCATAAGAATCGGCTACGGCATTAAAGTCGAACAAATCAAAACTATAAACATGCGACACATACGGTTTGCCCCGGTAAAACGAACGTAAATAAGCGGTACCCGTATTGGAGGCACTGTAATTGGTAATTATTTTTAAGGTTCCCGGTTCTGTTGGCTGGCTAATAGAACTAAAATAGCTGCCATTAATAAATAATTGTGTGGAATCAAAAGCGGACAACATCTTAGCATCAAGCAGTAATTCCCCGGCCAGTGAAGGAGAGCCGGAAGTAATCTCCGGCAAATATACTTGCCCCGGAAGCTCATCAATAGTAACTGACCAGATACCGCGGCCGTGGGTGCCAATGACTACTTGCTTATCCACAATTTTCAAATCCCAGACGGAAGCAGCCGGCATATTGGCATTAAGTATATGCCATGAGGCTCCGGCATCGGTAGATTCGAAGATGCCTATTTCACTACCCACCCAGATTATGCTGGTATCGTATGGCATCACCACTAAATCATAGAGGGCTACATCGGGAAAACCGTTGTTGCTTACCGTGTCCGTCCCAAAGCCGGATATGTCGTACCAGCTTTGTCCCAGGTTATCCGTACGCAAAACTTTCGGGCCTTTGGCAAATGAAAATAAAGCAAAGGCGGTAGAATCGAGCAGGGGGTGGGTGGCCAGGCCCGAAAGGCGGCCCAACTCAACGGCAGTATAGTTGTTTACCGGCACAAAGGTCTCCCCCTCATCGGTTGATACGTGCAGGCTTATTTTGCCGGGGGACTCCTGCATAGCAGTGCCCGCCCAAACAATATGTGCGTTGGCGTGCGAAACACGTACTTTCATGGTAGAAGCCAGCGACCACTGGTTATCAATGGCGGCCAGTTGCCAACTACCGGCAAAATTTGTTGAGCGCCAAACACCACTTACCCCGGCTGTAAATACTACGTCAGGGTCTGACGGCAGGTTTTCTATTTCCGTTACAAAAGGGGCACTGCCCCCACCAACATCAGACAACCCTGAAGTAGCAGAGCGGAAGCTGCTCCCCCCATCTGTTGACCGTTCAATGATATTATTATAAACCGTGGTGATAATCTCATTGGGGTTGCCGTAGTTCCAGGCGCAGCCAAAGCCATCCCCGGCATTGGCCCTGCGATAAATAGCCGTTGCCGCCCCTTCTTGCCCGGGTTGGCTCATCCAACTGCCGTTATCCTGCAATCCGCCAACATAGCGGTTTTCGCCCGGGGCCTTATCAACAGCATAGAACTGGGCGGTATTAAAACCCAGGCCAACCATTTCCCAGGAGCCGTTTGGCTCTCCCGGGTTAGTGCCAACATCAGATTTATACACCCCGCCATCGGTAGCTACCAGCAGTTGAAAACTATTGGCCCCCTGGTCCCAGATGATGGGTACAATGTTGTGGTAATCGGGGTGCAACCCCTCGGTAGCCGTGGCCCCCGTTGTTTGCGAAAAACGGTTATTGCCGGAGTATTCCCCATAGGCATCTGCTATCGAAGTGGTTAACTTAAGCCTTTTTTCAATAGCTTCGTAGGTAATAACAAACTTGGAGGCAGGCAAATTAGCGGCATCCCAGGTTCCCCCGTCTGTCAGGTAAGGCCAGAAAAAATACAGATTACGAAACTCATGATTGCCATCATTGGCCATATCCGGGTCTGGGGTTGTAGCATTATAGGTGATATTGCTAATAAAAACGTATTCCCGGGAATTATTGGCCGCATCCGAATTTTCAAAATTCTGTGGCAATAGGTTGAACACCCCGTCTTTTTGCTGATCGCGGAAGGCCACCATTAACTGACGGTTATTGGTTACATCCCATACCTGAAAGGGTACTTCTACGTAGTCCTGATAGGTATAATCACTGGCAGGCACCCCTGAGCCCATGCCGTCAGGCACATGAAAACGGTGCGCCATCTGCTTAAGGTAGCCACCCTGCCCATCGGGCCCAAAACGTACTTCTACCGAGACAAAATCTTCTGCGGTTTCATTGCCGGCCTCAATCCGGCCACCATAATATTTGGCACCAAAATTAACCAGGGTCATAAACGGGGAGGTGCCGTCTTCAGTAGCGCCCAGAAACTGCTTGTCTTCCACCACGGTTCCCGGCCTGATCTCAAACTTCCAAAAGTTAACCCCGCCTACGTAAACCATGTCGGGGTCAAAAGGATGGGCCAAAATGGTATTATCATACCAGCCCTGGCCACCGAGGAAGTCAATATCATCTCCGGTGGTTTCTTCGGTGGCTACTTTCCAGGAGGCCCCGGCATCATCCGAAACATATAAATCAGCACCATTTCCCGACAGGCTGCCCACAACCGAAGCATACAAACGGGAGGTGTTAAGCGGGGATACGGCCATTTCTATCCGGCCATCCGGGCTCATGCCAGAGCTGGCCTGGGCCCAGGTTTCCCCGGCATCGGTGGATTTGTAAACACCCACACCCCTGACAGTGGCATACAAAACATTAAAATCACCAGGGGTGGCCACAATTTGTTGTACCCAGCTAAGGCCGGAAAACTTTTGCACCCAGGTTTGGCCGCCATCGGTAGATTTGTAAATGCCGGAACGGAAAGCCCTGGCGTTTACGGCATCGTTGCTGGTGGCTGCCAACACGATATTGGCGTCATTCGGGTCAACGACCAGGCGGTTTACAATTTGAAAATCATTGTTTTGCGTTGCCGGCAGCAGGGTCCAGGTTTCACCCCTGTCGGTAGATTTATAGATGCCGCTGCCTTTGATAAACCCCACAGAGCCGCCCCAGCCCTCTCCGGTGCCGGCATAGAGAATATTACGGTCAGATTCCGCCATTACCAACCAGGAAATGGCCAGGTTAGGCTGGTTTTCAGTTTTGTTCACCCAGGTTTGGCCGCCATCGGTGGTTTTCCAGATACCACCGCCCACACCACCGGCAAACCAGGTAAGGTGGCTGGTGTCATCGGGGTCAACAACCAGCGCCCTTGTCCGGCCCGGCACGTTGCCCGGCCCGCGCTCAATAAAATTGTAAACAGCGGTTGTGCGGGCAGCCGCTGCAGACCGTTTGGCTTTGGCAAGCTCTTTTAACCGGTAGCTATTACCATACCCCGGTTGTTCTTCACTGGGCCGGGTACGCAAGTCATTGTATAATTTAATGAACTCATCCGGCTTATCTACTTTAGGGGTATGCCAAACCTCATTTAAGCGGCTACCCGGTTGATTTTCGGGGTTGTTGTTTATGAGCAAAAAAGAAATGCCGGCCACCAAACCAAGCGCTATTACCAGGAAACTATAAGTCTGCTTTTTCATTGAGGGGGATTTTTGTTTTTGTCTTCAGGTCGATTTTGTATTGATAAGTTTGTTTGTCGCCATCAATAATACCAGGGTAGTCATCTACCAGCAAAGATTCGTTGTCAAGCCAGGTCACTTTACCGTTGATTGCCGAACCGGCATAGACTAATTCGGCTGAACTTAATGACCAAACCCCATAGCGCAGCACCATGGTGCCACTGCTGCGGTCTTCCTTCCAGGCTAACACATAGGTGTTTTGGGTATTGTATGATGTCGTAAAGCTATCGCCAAGCTTTTGCGTAATTTTTTTGTTTATCTGCGCTGTAGTAGCTGCAGAAGAACCCGTACTTGAGGATTTACACCCAATAAATAGCAGCAGCCCTACCCAATACAGATGGTTGTAATAGTTCATCTACCAAAAATACGAAAATATTGCTATTGGGTTTAACCCCTAAAAAATATCATTTATCTTTTACCCATAA
>JALSJF010000046.1 GCA_026989505.1 Cyclobacteriaceae bacterium | reverse complement strand
CTTATTAAAAAGATAGGTTCAAACGCGCTTTCCACATACGTACGGGTGGCTGACTGAGAAACTCCTGGGTAACAAAATTTCGCTGACCTGCAGCATTGATCTCAGGGTCTAACCCCGAGTACTTGGTCCATAGCCCCAGATTCTGCCCTGAGAGAGTAAGACTCATACGTGAAAACGTTGATCCCAGCCAGGTTGAGGGCGCATTGAATGTCAACGACAATTCACGTAACCTCCAGAAAGAAGCATCTTCCACATAGCCGGCATTGGTGCCATAAAATTTGGCGGCAATAGCCCTGGCCTGGTCTTCAAGCGAAGCAGTCGGGTCATTCAGTTCCCGGTTATTGCTGTTACCGTTGCGCCAGGCACCGGTGTTATTGAACAGCTTCTGGCCACCGCGGTAGCTTAAAAGACCGGTAAGCACAATGTGATCGTTGAAGAAACGCAGGGCCGGCATGATGGTGATTTCGGTCGTAGCAAAAGGAGCGCCTAAGTAAGCCACCTCTGAGCTAACCTGTACTTCATCACGAGACAACAGGCCATTGCCATCGGCATCGTTAAAGGTGTAGGTTTCATCCCAGTAACCGCCAAGCGGAAATCCTTCTACCTGCCGCTGCTGGCCAAAAACTATCGGCTCTACCCCCTCACCCAGCTTTTTCAACTCGTTGTTCAGGAAGGAACCCACGAAATTCAAGTCAAAGGCGAACTTCTCCATTTGCACGATTTGCGTGTTCAAGCCAACTTCCAGGCCACTGTTCCTTACCGACCCCAGATTCTCGAAACGGCCGGCCCCAACACCCAGCGACAAAGGCAGTTGCCTGAAGATCAAAGCATCGCGGGTTTCCTTATCAAAATAGGTTAATTCTATGCCTACCCGGTCAGAGAACATACTGGCATCAAGGCCAAACTCAATTTCTGCCGAACGTTCAGGCCGCAAATCCGGGTTGCCCACACTACCGAAGGTTACCCCGGTAACACTTTCCCCCCCCACGGTGGCCGCAATGGGGTTAAAGAAACGCAAGGCATCGTTGGTGCCCGGTTGCACACCGGAAGCCCCCCAGGCCGCACGTAAGCGGAGGGAACTTAACAGGCTACTGGTAGTAAAGAAGGCCTCATCCGAGATTACCCAGGAAGCACTTATTTTAGGATAAACTACCCACTGCAGGGCCGGGCCGAAAGAGCTGCCCCGGTCAGCCCTTACGGCTGCCGTAACAAATAATCGTTCGTTAAAGCCTACCTGCTCCTCCAGAAAGAAACCGGCCGTACGCTGCTCAGTAGTTTGCTCATCGCTAAACGTTTGCGCTGCCCCGGCAATAGAGCTACTACCGGCTACCAATTGTAAACCTGTAGCAAGGGTTCCCTCAGTAAGTGACCCCAGGTACTGAAATCCTACTGATGTGCGTGAGGAGATACTGGACGAAAAGTTCGTCTTATACGTGGCAACAGCATCAAAGGTAGTTACATACGAATTGAAACGGTTTGAAAAACGCGCCCCCTGATCGTAGTTAAGGAAAGCCGGGGCCTTACCCGTAGGGAAGAACTGATTATCCCACTGCGAAGTGTAATCAAGACCTCCCGATACCCGCATCGTTAAACTTTCGAGAGGTGTCCACTCCAGACTTAAACCGGAAGTAAACCGGTCGATATTTTGCCTTGTTTCAATGGTGAAAAGCTCATCGGGCGTAAATTCCCCCCAGCCATTATTTTGGTCTATGGAAGGGAAGCCATTCAACCCTTGTCCCATTAAACCAAGCGCATAATTATCATTAAGGGGTAACTCCAGATTACTTTTGGTATAGCCCATTGAGACATTGGCTTTCATATTTTTACCAATCTGGGCGCCCAGGTTGGTACGCAGGTTCAGCCTTTCAATGTTATTGATCGGCAATACCCCTCCGTTGTTATTATAACTACCGGATATAAAGTAAGTAACCACATCGGTACCTCCGGCAACACTCATACCCACACCAAAAAGGCTGCCCGTGCGGAAAGGCCTGGTACGCGGATCGTTCAACGGCTGGAATGAGTTAACCGTGATAGTACTCGGATCAATACCATTTTCAGCAGCTTCAAAAGTGAAAATAGGGTCGCCATTGGCATCCAGGGCTTCGTAGTTGGCCGGGTAGGTAACTATATCATTAACGGCACCTCCTTCGGTAAAAGCAGACCACCGGGCTTTGCCCTGCTTGCCCCTCTTGGTGGTAATCCTGATTACCCCATTAGCAGCAATAGAACCATATAAGGTGGCAGCCGAAGGGCCTTTGATTACTTCGATTGACTCAATGTCTTCCGGGTTGATGTCATTTAACCTTGATGGCGACTGGCCACCGGTTTCAAACGAAATTGAATTGGGCTGGTTGTTAATTAAAACACCGTCAACATAAATTACCGGCTCGTTAGACAAGGATGCACTACTTGAGCCCCGGATACGTATCCTGGAACCCATGCCGGTAGAGCCGCCACTGCCAAAAATCTGTACCCCGGCAGCTTGTCCCTGCAGTAAATCGGAAATATTGTTGATGGGCCTTACTTTAACATCTTCGGCAACGTTCAGCCGGGATATGGCATTCCCCATCTCAACCCTTCTGCGCAAACCTGTGGCGGTAACCACTACTTCGCTCAGACTGGTAACATCTTCTTCCAGTACAATAGTGATTTGCGTTTGGCCCGCAACAGAAATTTCAGCATCACGATAACCCAAAAAGCTTACCACAAGCACAGCATCCTCCTCTACCTCCAGTTCAAACCGGCCATCGGCATCGGTAATAGTACCGGTAGTGGTGCCTTTGATCATAACGGTTACCCCCGGTAAGGGTTGGCCATTAGGGTCATTCACAACCCCTTTCACCTTGATCTGGGCAATGGTAGATTTATCAATTATACCTGCCGTGGCAGCCTCAGAATCGGCCCTGGCCACATGTATGTTGCTGCCAACACGCTTAAATTGCAGCCCTTCTTCCGAAGAAATAATTGATAACACCTCATAGAGGGTGCTGTTTTCAACTTCCAGGCTAATCTTATTATGTGGAACTACCCTGGCATCATTATACGTGAATTTGAACCCTGTTTTTTCTTCCAGGATCTCAAACACTTTAACCACTTTGGCTTTGTTTACAGTTAATGACACAGGAACTTCTTTCAAACTGGGCTGTCCATCTGCTTTATTGGCATAAGCCATGGTTGTTAGTGTAGCAATAATGACCAGTGCAAAAAATGTATTCCTAGACATAATAAATAATAGATTTATTATTTTATTTTTCATACTTTTATATTGTTAAGGTAAAACTTAGTTTTTATCGATTAAACAGGAGCAAACATATTGTATTGGCAGGTGTGGAAATCTAGCGATACAATGCTGTTTTCTTGTTGGAAGTTGGTCATAATTTTTATGACCAACTTTTTTTTAACTGGTATTGTTCATGGCTTTTTGTAGATTAAGATTTTATCGTCATTTATAATTTTATAATTAAAACCGGAGGCATAACTTATGCCGTCCATTACTTTTTCGAGTGACTTGTTCCGGTATTCCCCGGTGTAAGAACCCTTTACGGTAAACCCGTCTTCTACTACCACTTCCACCCCATACCAGCGATGGATTTTCTCAACCACCTCGCGGAATGACGCATTGCTAAAGCTCAGAATACCGTCTTTCCAGCCAATAATACTTTGCATATCCGCACATACAGACTTCGTAACATTCTTATCGGTGTGGGAATATTCCAGTATATCTTTGGGGTTGAGGATAAAGGAACTGCCCAGGTTATCCGAAACCGCCACTTCACCTTTAACCACCAAAACCTGGATTTTATCCTCGCCCCTGTAATACCTGACATTGAAGGAAGTGCCCAGCACCTTGGTCGTTAGTTCACCACTTTTTATGATAAAGGGCGATGACGGGTCTCTGGTAATATCAAAGAAGGCCTCACCATGAAGTTCAACCAGCCTGTTTTTTATCCCAAAGCGTGAATCGTAGGAAAGGGTACTGCCTGAGTTTAGTTTAATTTTACTGCCATCGGGCAGGGTGATCAAGGTTTTTTGACCAATGGGGTTAGTCTTGGAATAGCGCACTATCTTCTGGTTCAACGTGGTATTCTCCGCCTTCTCGGCAAACCAGGAATACGCTAATAAACTGGTAAGGATAATGGTAACCGAGGCGGCAATTCTTACCCAGAAATTAGCTGTCAGGGTACTTTTGAAGGCCGGAGAGGCCTTAGGCTTTTGCCGCAAGACATTTTCAAACATCTCAATATATTCATCTTCCCGCAACTCCTCGTAATCATCATAGCCAAGCGATGTGATAAATTGTTGTGCCTGCATAATTGTCGGCACCTGTTCGGGATGGGAGGCCATCCATTTGGCCCAGAATTCATTCGACTTTGAATTAGGGTTACTCACCCATTCAACAAAGAAGTTATCCTTTAGGAAATCATCTACACCGTAATCCTGGTACTTCATGTAATTCTCGCACTTTTAACTATATAGTAGGTGCAAAAAACCAAAGTGTCCCATTGACGTAAATATTTTTTTAGGATAAGCAAGAAAATTACCTAGGCAGAAAAGCATCCGCGCAGCATATCAATGGCCCGGTAAATCAGTTTTCTTACCGAACTTTTGTTTTTCAACTCCATGATATCAGCAATTTCCTGGTGGGTAAACCCCTCGTAATAATACAATAACAGGGCCTGTCGTTGTTTAACCGATAGCGTGTCAAGTGAACGCTGCAACATGGCCTGTTGTTCTTGCTGGTGTTCCTGCTCAATCAGGCTAACTTCACTCGATAAAACCACACGCCATTCTTTACTGTCGGGCTGGTGATCTACGGAGGATAACCGCATGGCCGTGTCAATCTTTTGTCTGATAGCCCGATATAAACTCTTATACAGGTAAGCTGAGATATTGCTTATTTCTTCGGGATGGTTTCGTCTCTCTTTCAGATAGAGGAATAAATCCTGGATGGAATCTTTAACCACTTCACGGGGGGCGAACTGGAGGCCGAAACGCAAAAGCTGCGCCACATATTTATGGTATAAATAAATTAATACCTCTATATTTCCGGCCCTGAAATCCTGCCAGATTTCGATGTCTGTCCGGTCTTCAAATTCGGCAAAATCATTGGCTTGAGGCTCATCGCCAGCGGAACCTTTCCGGGTGAAAATATGTGACCTTACCGTATTTGCCATTGACAAATGTTAATAAAATTACCCAATTAACAAAATTGAATAATAAAAAGATGCAGATATTTTTTTCCGCACCAACCATCAAGGCAATATTTATATGAGGAGAAGAGTGGTGACTAAAAACGTTAATAATGGCCTAAAAAAAGTCTTATACTATGTCTTACCAGGGGTTAACGGTACTTTAACAGAAAAAAAAGCTGTTTAGTAAAGAGTAATAAATTGCACTATATCAATTTACCGGGTTAAGCTGGCTACCCCTTGCGCATACCCTGAAGCCAGGGCCATTTCTGCCGCAGTATGCTGGTTAATGTCGGTCATGTTTTTAGCTGCCCCCCC
>JALSJF010000045.1 GCA_026989505.1 Cyclobacteriaceae bacterium | reverse complement strand
TGAATTTTTCGGGTTAACTTTTCACTACTGTGCAAGCGGATATTGAACGCCAACGGCACGATAACCGTAACCTCGTTATATTTGTGGCCTTTTATACCGGCAAATGATAGATTTTCACACACAAACCCTGGCCAATGGCCTGCAAGTACTTGTTCACCACGACCCCAACACCAATATTGCGGTGCTGAATGTGGCTTACCGGGTAGGCTCCAGGGATGAGGAAGAAGACCACACCGGCTTCGCCCATCTGTTTGAGCACCTGATGTTTGGCGGCTCGGTTAACATCCCCTCTTATGACGAGCCTTTACAAAAGGCCGGAGGGGAGAATAATGCCTACACCACGCCCGATTTAACCAACTACTACCTTACCCTGCCGGCCAATAATATTGAAACCGGCTTTTGGCTGGAGTCGGACCGGATGCTCGGCCTCTCTTTCGACCCCAGGGTGCTGGAAGTACAACGCAAGGTGGTTATCGAAGAGTTTAACCAGCGTTACCTCAACCAGCCCTATGGCAATGTATGGCATATCCTGCGCGAACTGGCCTATAAAGTACACCCTTATCGATGGCCGACCATCGGCAAAAACATTGCCCATATTGAGAATGCCACTATGGCCCAGGTAAAAGCCTTTTTTAAAAAATATTATGTACCCAATAATGCCGTGCTGGTAATAGCCGGCAATAGTAAGCCCGACAAAGCCTTTGCCCTGGCCGAAAAATGGTTTGGCCCCATACCCCGTGGCGGGGAAATCAGCCGGGATATCCCCCGCGAACCCGCACAGCAGCAAAAACGGCTGCTGGAAGTACAGGAACAGGTGCCGGCCCATGCATATTATAAGGCCTTTCACATCCCGGGCCGTTCCGCAGCCGGCTATCACACTGCGGATCTGCTGAGCGATATCCTCGGGCGGGGCAAATCATCGCGTCTTTACCGGCAACTGGTAGAAACGGATAAGCTTTTCAGTGAGATAAGCGCTTATGTAACCGGCTCCGTTGATCCGGGATTAATGGTGATTTCGGGTAAGTTGACCGAAGGCACCGGTTTTGACCGGGCGGAAGCAGGTGTAAATAAAATTTTGCACGGGCTGCTGGCCAACGGTGTCACCCGGCAAGAACTGGCAAAAGTCAAAAACCAGGCGTTTTCATCTTTGGCCTTCAGCGAGGTACAGGTACTTAACCGGGCGATGAACCTGGCTTACTTTGCTTTGTTGGGTGATGCTAACCTGGTAAATTTGGAGGAAGAAAAACTACAAGCGGTTACAGCCGCGGATATTGCTGCTATGGCGGCCACGGTTTTGAGCGAAAATAACAGTAATACCTTGTTTTATCACGCTAAGCAATCATGAAAATAAGAACAGGTTTTGGTTATGATGTGCACCGGCTGGCGGCAGGCCGGGAACTCTGGCTGGGCGGTATCCGGCTGGCGGCAGACAAAGGTGCCGTTGGCCACTCCGATGCCGATGTGCTGATCCATGCCATCTGCGATGCCCTGCTGGGGGCGGCCAACCTGCGCGATATCGGCTACCATTTTGCCGATACCGACCCTGCCTTTAAAGGTATTGATTCTAAAATCCTGCTACGTAAGGTGGTGGCCCTGCTGCAGGAACACGGCTACACCATTGGCAATATCGACAGCACCGTAGTACTGGAAGCCCCGAAGGTGAACCCGCATATTGCCAAGATGCAAGAAGCGCTGGCAGCCACTATGGGCATCGCGGTAGCCGATATTTCCATCAAGGCCACCACTTCTGAAATGATGGGCTTTGCGGGCAGAGGGGAAGGCATTGCCGCCTATGCCAGCGTGCTGCTTGAGAAAACCTGACCTCCCTTCCCTTGCCAGCAAAATCCGGAATCACACTGATTACCACCGAAGACGGCTCCCACTCCCTGTATGTGCCGGAGTTAGAGGAAACCTATCACTCGGTACATGGCGCCATCCGGGAATCGCAGCATGTTTTTCTGGAGGCCGGCCTGGCCTGTGTGCTGGAAAAAAAGCCGGCAAAGGCAACCCTTAACATCCTTGAATTTGGCTTTGGCACCGGCCTGAATGCCCTGCTAACGGCCATCAGGTGTGAGGGAACACGGCCGGTAAATTATCATAGCCTGGAAAAATACCCGCTTACCACAGCCCAGACTGCGGCCCTTAACTATGGTAAACTTCTGTGCCGGGAGGCCCTGTTCGGGCAATTACATGCCTGCCCATGGGAGAAAACAACGGCCGTAACCGACTACTTTACCCTGAAAAAAATCAACATTGATTTCCGGGATTATAAAACCAGGCACCAGTATGACCTGATTTACTTTGATGCCTTTGCCCCCGGCAAACAACCGGAGCTATGGGATAAGGGTATTTTTAGGCAATGCTATGCACTACTTTCCCCGGGAGGGGTATTGGTAACTTATTCGGCTAATGGGCAGCTAAAAAGGGATTTAAGCGCAATAGGGTTTACCGTTGCACAACTTCCCGGGCCTCCGGGTAAACGGGCCATGACCCGGGCGGTAAAATAACCCGGTCAGCCGTTACCAGCCGAAGCAATGTTGGAACTTTTTTCGCCTCCGGAGGGCTAACCCTGGTGAATGCTAAATGTTTTAGCCCCAAATTCGGGTCATTCTTAAATTTTGGTATACGTTTTTATTTTGTGTTTAACATATTGTATTACAGTATTTTGCAGTTCATCAAAATTCATATGAGTTTTTCGGGTTAATGCAACTCATCTGTATATATTGCAACTCATCGAAATTAATTTTCATGTTTATAACGGATTATCTACTTTGGTTGAGAGAACTGTTGGCAAGTTGTGGCAAATTATCTCACTTAAATTTTAAACATTGTGAAAAATTTGTTAACTTTAGGTTTGGTACTTTTCCTATCCTTAGGTGTATCTGCACAACAAAATCAGACAAGATCAGTATTCAGGGAAATCTCAGAACCCTCTGTTCAAGTTCTATCAGCCATAGAACAAACACGATTTCAAAAACTACAACAAACAGACAATTATTTGAGTGTAAACCTAATAAAACTGGAGGATTTAGAACAAGGCCTTAGAGCGGAGTCAGTAACCTTTGATTTGCCGGGTTTATCAGGAAAAGCTATTGCCAAAACAAGAAACATTGACTACTCTACAGAGAATGATTTTATGTGGAATGGAACATTGAGTAAAGGTGAAGCCATAATTGTACACGAAAAAGGACGTACTTCCGGCCAGATAAGAACTAATGGCACTGTGTTTGATATTCAATATTTAGAGAATGGCTACATTGCCCTTATTGAATATAACATGAAGAAACTCAACCAAATGGGTTGTGCAGTTATGGATAAACAAAGTAAACAGGGTAATTCCAAATTATCAGGAATTGATGTAGATGAAGGTTATACAACTGAAATGCTACATGCAGCAGGGCCAAATCCTTTGGTAAGGGCTTTAGTACTTTTTACTCCTGCTGCTGAAGCTACCGGCATGAATATGACAGACCTGGCCAACACGGCCAGAGGGCAATGGCTTACTGCACAACTAAATAGTAATGTTGTGGCCAATTTGGTTATTGCCGGGGTGGAAGAATTGGCTTTTGATGAGAATGATGGAGGCAATAATATATTTCAAGATATCCAAGCATTACGAAATAGCATTGATGCCCAACAGTTAAGAGACCAGTTTGAAGCCGATATTGTGCTGCTGTTTACTGATGGTGATTACCCCGGAGTTGGTGGTATTGTTGCTGAAATCGGCCCTGTTGATGATGAAGCTTATGCCATAGTACAAGTAGCCAATGCTACAGCAACTATGACTTTTGCCCACGAGACTGGCCATTTATTTGGTGCCAGACATCAATTAGGGGCAGATAACACACCCGGTGATGCCCATGGGCACAACTGGGAAACTGGTTCGTGGTTTTGGAAAGATGAGTATAGGTCTATTATGCGCACCTATGATGCCGATATGGAAAGGGTACTCTATTTCTCCAACCCGGGTGTAACCCATGTAGGTGAGGCAACAGGGGTAACCGGTACTAGTTTTAATGCGCGGGTAATCAATGTAAATGGCCAGGTAGTAGAAGATTTCAGGTTTACCCAACCCGACTTTACTGTATCTATATTTGGACCCGGATCGGGCAATGAGGGTGATGCCTTATTTTTTACCAGCAGCGTTAGCAATGGCCAATCACCCTACACCTACCAGTGGCAGGCAAATACCGGAAGTGGGTTTTATACGGTAGGTGCTGGCAGCACACTCAATTTTACCATGCCTGCCGATGACTTGGATATTAGCTTAACTGTTACCAGTGCCAACACCCAGCAAGATACTGATTTTCATTCAGTGATGAACCTTTATTTAGGAGGCGGTGGATGTACGGTTTGCCCGGATAGTACGGCTTTGGATTACTCTGGTCCAGAAGAAAATTTAAACAAACAAGTCCTTGGCCTAGAAGAATCTTTATTATTCCCAAACCCTTCTTCTAATCAACTACAAATAATACTGCCTGAAAAAATAGAAGGCAGTATTATTCTCCAGATTGTTGATTTAAATGGGACGGTTTTTTTCGAAAACACTACCAATGGCAATACTACATCCAAACAACGACTGCAAACGATAAGCGTAGCAGGTTTAAAGCAGGGAATATATCTGGTAAAGATAATTGGTAATGGAACAAATCAATCAATGAGGTTTATTAAAGAATAAGATGATGTCAAAGCAATTAATATTATTTGTAATGCTGTGGTTTATATCATCCTGTAATGTGGAAGTCAATCCAATACCTAATATTTATACGGGAATAGCTACTGCTTTGAAAAATGGCGAAGAATGGAATTCAGTAACCTATTTTGATGAGATAGAGTCCGAACCTTCATTATTTATACTTAGAGCAGATGTGTACAATAATACAGGGTTTTGGAGAGAAACATTCGATATTAGAAGGATTCAAGGCAATATGGATATACAAGAGATTACAACACCAAATAATCAGAATGAGCTATATTTACTTTCTTCAAATTATGGAACTCTAATAGACGATGGCGATGTAGTTGGGGATATTTATAGTTTGGACACTACTGCAACAAACAATTTTATCCAGATTACGAACTATAATTCTTTTAAAGCAGAGATTGAGGGTATTTTTAATGTTTCTTTTATATTAACGAAAGATGATAAACAAGGGCCTGTTCCCCCTCAAACACTTGTGTTTACCAATGGAAAGTTTACTGCAAAAGTTAAGCGGAATTGGTTTGAGTAGCTGACAGGTAACGTTGCCTGCAACAGATGTAGCAGGTTTAAAGCAGGGAGTAGATCTGGCAAAGATTATTGGTAATGAAACAAAGCAATAAGGTTTATTAAAAAGTGAAGTAGTTTCGCCTTAACCCGGATTATTCATGAAAATCATGAATAATGATGTAAATTAACCGCCAAACGATTGTTTGTCAGTTAATTACATCAGGTCCTTAGACTCCGATTCAGCGGAGGTTAACCCTGATGAGTGCAAAATATTTTACCCTCAAATTTGGGTCATGCTTAATCTTGGGTTCATGCTATGTTTTGTGCATAACATGTTGTTTTACACTATTTTGCAGTTCATCAGCCCTGCGGGC
>JALSJF010000044.1 GCA_026989505.1 Cyclobacteriaceae bacterium | reverse complement strand
CCGGATAAAGCCGGTTTCGACAAGCTGCCGTATTGGCCGACCACCTGCGTATATCATCGATAAAAGGATATAGGCGGACAGGCTATGGGGGAGGTAGGCTATCTGACCCCCAGGCTACCTCTGTACGGGTAATCGTTGGGCATGGCCTGGCGACAAGGAGATAATTAGTACGTTGGGCGGAATAGCGAGGGAGATAAGCTATAAAAGAAGAACCCCTCTGTACCGATAGCAATTTTGGCTCTACCGCACAGGGGGTTCATTCACTTTCTATTAGTTTGGCTGTTACAAATGTAGCTACAACCACCGGCCTGTTAAAACCTGTTTCGACCAGTTGCGGAATACGCAGATATTCTGCGGATATTATCGATGAGCTGTTTCTGTTCATAGGCAAAACCGGCCAAATCACTTATCAAACGATTCGAACTGTTCTTCTAAGGTAATCAGCTTTTCCAGGTCGAGCTGTATTTTGTTGTCAAGGGGCATTGCTTTAATGGTGTTATAACTGGCCCAGAAAGCTTTATTATAAGCCTTATGCTGAAACTGGAGGCCGTAGCGTTTCATTTTTTTGTTGTTGCCAATCCACTCCGGGTCATCCACCTCAAGCTGGTTAATCAGCAGTGCCTGGTCACGTTCCGTAGTCAGTTCCAGTACCCCGGTTTTGCGGTTATACCAATGGTTCTGATAGCGGGCGGCAATGTATTTCAGGTATAGCTTACCGTTGAGTTCCTGAAATTCTATCTCCTTGTCCACCCGCATCACCCGGTTCTCTACGTTACCCGGTTTGTGATAACTGTAGATGGGGTCCTGCCCATCGCCCCAGCCAAAAATAATTTTGCGGATGCCGTAATGGTCATCAATATAAATCTTTAGTGAATAGCCTTTGGCATAGAGGTAAACCAGGTTGATCGGCTGGTTATTATAACCCACTACCTGCTGGCGTTGGAGCAGGTTGTAAAATTCCCGGGTGGTGTTAAAGGTTCGGTATTTGACAAAATTCTCCAGCAGCAGGTCTTCCAGCATATTGTACTGATTAAAATATTTTTCCAGGCCATAATCATAATCCATCGTCCTGCGCAACTCAACCAGGGCCACGCGCTCCCGCAGTTTGGTAGGGTCGCGCGGCCTGCGGTAATCCTTGTCATAGATTTTTACAGCCGCTTCAATCAGGCCCACGTATTCATCATTGGCTTTTTTGGTATCACGGTAAAAGCCGTCCATCAGTACCGGGGCCATAGCATAATTTACTTCAATCCGGGCCAGGGCAATTTTCAATAGTTCTGCTGCCGTCAGGTCTTCGGTTACCAGCACCTCATCCAGCATAATTTCACCCGGCCTGAGCCTGACCAACAATTGCCCCTGCAAGACAGCCTCCTGTACCGGGATGCTAAAATTAACATAGCCCAGGCTGGAAAAAACAATCTGGCCCTGCCCGTATTTTATTGGAATATGAAAATCGAACTCCCCGGCCAGGTTAGTAATGGTGCCGAAGGGCTGATCAAGAATAGCTACCGTGGCATAAGCCAGCGGTTCACCGGTTTCATAGTCGATAACCTTACCCGAAACAGTGCGTGTTTGTGCTGCCGAAACGGCCGGCAAGAACACGCCAATCAAACATAACAAGCCAACTAATGTTACAACAGATTGGTTTTGGTTGTGCACTTTAGTACGCGTTTTGTTCATATTAATTTAATTTTGACCTAAATAGTAACCGGGGCCATCAAGAAGAAAATCCTCATATCGAACCTGTGGAAGAATGCATTCATCCTGCTTTGTGCCTGGTATGTGATTAATTTTACCATTGCCACTACGTTCGAGTACCTGGTTTTCAGGCCCTTCCCCTCTACCATTATTAACGGTTTATTATTAAGTATTACTATATGTGTGCTGGCTTTTTTATCCTGGAAGTGGTCGGCCTTCTTACACCGGTTTCAGGTTATCGTGCAGGTGTTTGGCCATATTGCCGGGCTGGTAGCTTGGTTTTACCTGGTAGCCACCATCAGTTATATACTGGAATATTACCTTGATGGCTTCCGCACCCTGGACGAGTGGCGGGAGTTCCTGCTGGAGCAACTGGGCAGTAAATCATTGCTGTATAACCTGGAGTATATAACCTCCATAGCCGTGTTTTACCTGTTGAAGTATATTGATACCATTACCGAAAAAGAGAACGAAAAAACAACCCTGGCCATTGCCAATAATGAAATGCGGCTGTCGTTATTAAAATCGCAGATCAACCCGCACTTTTTGTTTAATACCCTCAACAGCATCAGCACCCTGATGAACACCAACAAAACCAAGGCCCGGCAAATGATGACCATGCTGGGTGATGTGTTGCGCTACGCCCTCGACTCCAACAGTGTGCGCGAAGTGCCCCTGGGCGATGAACTGGCCTTTATCAGAAATTACATCCATATCCAACAGGTACGCTTCGGCCAGCGGCTGAAATACAAGGAAGATATTGACAAACAATGCCTGGCCCTGACCATTCCGCCCATGGTTTTGCAACCTTTGGTGGAAAATTCAGTTAAACATGGCATAACCCCGAAAGAAGAAGGTGGCACTATTACGGTTTCTATTAAACGGCAAAACGGTAAAGTAGTGTTCAGGGTGGCGGATGATGGGATTGGCCTGACCAAAAAGAAAGATTTTGAGTCGAGCAACAGCGGTGTTGGCCTGGTAAACTCCGACATGCGGCTGCAAAATATGTATGGCAGGGATTCTAAACTTAGAATAGCGGCAGGGAGTGAGGGGTTTGTAGTAGATTTTAACATTCCGGTGGATGACGATGAAGATTAAATGTGTAATAGTAGATGACGAGGAACTGGCCAGGGAATTGCTGGTGGAATACCTGAGCGATTACGATGGTATTGACGTAGTGGCCAAATGCAGTGGCGGCCGCGAAGCCATTAAAAAAATTGATGAGCTGCAGGCCGATCTGGTATTCCTGGATGTACAAATGCCGGGGGTTGACGGCTTTGAGGTGCTGGAGAATATCACCTCCGACCCGTTTGTTATCTTTTGTACCGCCTATGATAAGTACGCCATCAAAGCCTTTGAACAAAATGCTATCGACTACCTGCTGAAGCCCCTGGATAAAGCCCGTTTCGACCAGGCCATTAACCGGGCCACCGAAAGGATCAGCCGGGATGAATCCAATTTTATGCATATCCTCGAAGACTTTACCAGCCGCCAACACACCGGTTACAGCAATAATTTGTTTGTGCAGAAATCCGAAAAACTGGTAAACCTGCCGGTACAAAGCATTGTGCATTTAGAGGCCTCGAAAGATTATACCATTATTTCAACAAAAACCGGGCAGTTTGTTTCTTCTACCGGTATCAGCAAGCTGGAAGAAAAGCTGGACCCGCAAATGTTTATCCGCATTCACCGCTCAACCATCATCAACCTGCAAAAACTGGTGGAGATTGAAAAATTTGGCAATGGTAACCTGGCCGCCCGCATGGAAAACGGCAAAAGCTTTACCATCAGCCGCTCTTATGCCAAGGCCATTAAAGAGCGGATTGTGTAGTGGGTTAACCTGATGCCCCGAGGGTTCGGAGTCATCAGCCCTGCGGGCGAAAAATTCATATGAATTTTTCGGGTTAACCCGCACGCCCCCCTGCTGCCAATCAAAACCTAATACTTAGCCCGCCCAGGGCCCCGAAGCCGGTGTTGCCCCCGGTGTCGCTCTGGACTAAACCGCCCAGGTTGAGGCTGATTGTATTACCTGCCTGAATGACGAAACCGATATATACATTAAAGCCCACGGTGTTTTCGGAATATTCCGCTACTTCACTAAACCCCAAAAGCAGCCCGGTACTAAGGTCTTCATAGGTGGTATAGGGGCCGGTAGTTATGGTATGCTGCAGGTTGCGGTAAAACACCCCCAGGCCCAATTCCAGGCCGGTACGGCTGGGGTTCATGTACTCGTAATAGCCCATCAGGCCGATTTCAAAAATATTGGCCTGACGGCCCAGAAAATCATCCTCCTGAAAGTTAAGCCCACTCTTGTACCTGTTGATAAACTTTGCCGAACTGAACTTAAAATTGGGCCCTACTTTGATGTGCGGGGTAAGGTAACGGGTATATTCGTTCACTACGCCCAGCCCGGATATATCCCCACCCCCGAAAAAAGCGTAACCGGCCAGGGTGCGCCAGGAGTTCTTTTTTTCCTCTTCTTCTGACAAGGCTTGTGCCAGGCTACCTGTAGCCGGGCCAAATAACAACAATAGAACCAAGAATTTTCTTATGAAAAACATTATAATCTTTTTTTAATTTTTCTTGTTATACACCAAAAAACCAATATTCAGGAAGAAAAATGCCGAGCGTGTCGGAATTCCGTAAGTAACACCATTAAAAGTGATAGGTTCGGCAAAAGAGTTCAAGCTGTAGTTGAACTTTAAGGCGAGTTCGAGCCGGCCCGCCCGGTAGCCCAGTTCCGTGCCGATATAATATACCACGGGCTTAACGTTGTATTGCAATTGGTCGACAATTTGGTTCAGGCCGTCATCAGGCGTATCGGGCTTCGGAGACTCTGACAATGAATTAATATCGATGCCCGGCCCGGCCAAAAACCTCAGGCCGCCTTTGTTAACCAGCCTGAAAAGAGGGGTATAGGTTACGGTGTAAACCCCGGCACCGGTCGGATACCTCAAATCACTATTTGCCTGTATGACAAAATAATTAATGTAATACTGGTGTAAAAGAACAGTGTGGGACAGGCTGTAATGCGTAAACAGGTTATGTTCAAGCATGGCCCCAAAGTTTAGCCGCCCGAATTCCTGCATATCTTCCAGCACCACACCGTAATTAGCGGCCTGAAAGGCATAGGTTTTGTTTAAGCCCATAGTGATGCCTGCTTTGACACCCACCGCAGTAATCTGTGCCCGGCTGGTAATAGCCAGGGCACAGATTATTAATAAAATACTACTTTCTTTTTTCATTGAGTGTATTGTCTACTGCTGTTTTACATTAAAGTCCAGAAAAACTCCGGTAGAATAAATATATCCCTCATTATCGGCATTGTCACAATATTCAACATAAGAGTCACCTAAATGTAACCTTTTTTCCTTTAAGTCAAATGCTACCGAGCCGCTTACCGAGTTCCCTAATATCTTAGCTGAGGCCTTAATGGTAATTTTACTTATAGGGGATTCGTCCACTTCATACCAGCTATATTTCATCCGGTCACCTATTTCATCAGGGTTCCAGGTAAGTATTTCCGCATTAATATTGCGCCACACAGGCCGGCAAGGGCCGTTTTTACACGTTCTGAAATCTTTTCTTTTACCATTTGCCGGTTTAATTAACCCCCAAAATCCATCGGGATCCTGGTCGGCTATAGTGATTAGAGCATATAGTTCTACTTTGCCCAACAGCCAAGGCTCTGCTTCGCGTAATCTCTCTATTGTTTTAAACTTCACCTTCACCAACTCATCCTTGGTATTCTTACAGTCGCGGTCGCAGCCGTTGCAGGGGGTTGGCGGTGGCAGTGGAGGAGGCGGGTTGCCTATGTTGCACAGGTTTAGGGTATTGAAATAATCATCGGCAAAATAGTAGTCGGTGGTGGGGGTACTGTAATAGGGCTCCTGGTCCATGGGGCAATCG
>JALSJF010000043.1 GCA_026989505.1 Cyclobacteriaceae bacterium | reverse complement strand
TTAACAATCTGTTCTGCTGTTAAAACATACTTTGCTTTAAAAAGGTATGGATTCTTTCTTCTTAAAACCTTTGTCAAGCTTAAACTGTCAAGACTTGAAATTCTTTTTTGGTGAAAAATACCAATATGCTTTTCAACGTAGTGCGATACGTCTTTTAGATTGATCTTTTTCATATCCCGTTTTTGGTTCTAACAGATATAATTCAACCGGCTGAATTTTACTTTTCACCATTTCATAATATTCCGGTACAATTTCGATACCTATGGAATTTCGCCTCATTCTTTTTGCTACAAAATTAGTGGTACCAGAACCCATAAATGGATCAAGGACTGTGTCACCTTCTTTTGTGAACAACTTGATAAACCACTCGGGTAAACCTTCAGGAAATGCAGCACTATGATTTTTATTATTACATTCAGTTGCCAGATGTATAACATTTGTGGGGTACGCCATATCTCTATTCAGCCAATTAGAGATATTTTTACCAAATCCACTACCCACTCTAGATTCATCTCTTGACTTATCAGTATCACTTAACTTTTTCAATCTGGTTTTTGCCCAGTCACCCATTGGCACCATTACCTCCTCCTGATACATATTAAAAGACTTGGCTTTATTAAAATGCAATAACCTCTCCCAAGAATCACGAAAACGGTTTGGCCACTTACCAGGGTAGCTATTCTTTTTGTGCCAAATATATTCCTCTGTCCAAAGCCACCCTTGCTTTCGCATTTCAATAATTAATTCCATCACATAGGTGCTTCTTTCTCCTTTAACAACTCTCTCCTTTATGTTAAGAACGAAGGAGCCGGTAGGTTTAAGAACTCTTAAGAGTTGTTCTGATATTGGCAAGAACCAGTCAACATATTTATTTGGCGGAATACCTCCGTATGTGGTTTTCCGTTGGTCAGCATATGGAGGAGATGTAAAAATCAGGTCAATTGAATCATCTGGTAATTTCTTGAGTTCATTCCTGCAATCTCCTAAATATATATCTGTTCTTACCTCCATTCTACAAAGTTACTTTTTTCTTTAATATCACCTATATTTATATTCCATCACACCAACCCGTCTTTGATCATGCGTGGGGTGATGAAAGCCGCTAAGGTGCCGCTGTTCTGTGCCAGGGCGGCCCAACTGTCGGCCGCAAAGTCCAGCACCATCACACTGCCGGTAGGCATGTTGCCCACTTCGGCATCCGACATATACTCCCCGAGATAGGTGATGGTAGGGTTGTGGCCAACCATCATCACTTGTTGCCAACTGTCTTTAAGCTGGTTTACCGCCTGCAGAAACGTGCGAACCGAGGCAAGATAAAGTTCTTCGTTGGTATGGATATTGTCTGGGTTATAACCTAGCTGGGTGGCAAAAAGCTCGGCCGTAGCCAATGCCCGGGCAGCCGGGCTGCTGATGATCATCTCTACATTATAACCGTTATTTTTTAAATAGGAACCAACTAAACTGGCATCGCGCAATCCGCGGTCGGCCAGTTCACGACTGAAATCGGTATTGTCAACCGACTCCTGTTGGGCTTTGGCATGGCGGACTAAAAACAGCTTTTTCACCATGATAAAATGAGTTTTAGCACCCATAAATATAAGAATTTGGCAGGTATGCTTCTAAGTTGAATAGGTTTTTATTAAAATTTATTGATATTTGGCACTTTCAAATTTCTATCAACCTTATACCGCGGTTATGCCAAAAAACTTAGTTATTGTAGAGTCACCGGCCAAAGCAGGTACCATTGAAGGGTACCTTGGCAAAGATTACACCGTGGCCTCCAGCTATGGGCATGTACGCGATTTACCCAAAGGCGACAATGCCATTGACAAGGAAAACGGCTTTAAACCCAAGTACGAAATCAGTAAGGACAAAAAGGAGGTTATAAAAAAGTTGCAGAAACTGGCCAAAGAAGCTGACACGGTCTATCTGGCCAGTGACGATGACCGCGAAGGGGAAGCCATTGCCTGGCACCTTACCGAAGCCCTGAACCTGGATGACGAAAAAACCAAACGCATTGTTTTCCGTGAAATTACCAAAAAAGCCGTACTGAATGCCCTGCAATCGCCCCGCAAGATTGATATGGAACTGGTTAATGCCCAGCAGGCCAGGCGCGTACTCGACCGCCTGGTTGGTTTTGAGCTTTCCCCTATTCTTTGGCGCAAGATTAAAACCGGGCTTTCGGCCGGCAGGGTACAATCGGTAGCGGTACGGCTGGTTGTTGAGCGCGAACGTGAAATTGAGAACTTCAAAACCGCCTCATCTTTTAAAGTAACCGCCCATTTTACCCTCGCTACCGGGGAACAGCTTAAGGCGGAGTTGCCCAAAAAGTTTACCACCCTGGAGGAAGCCCAGGCCTTTTTAAAAAAATGCCAGGGGGCAACCTACAGTATTACCAACCTGGAAAGCAAGCCGGCCAAAAAGACCCCGGCCGCCCCGTTTACCACCTCCACCCTGCAACAGGAGGCCTCGCGTAAACTGGGGTACTCCGTAGCCCAAACCATGCGCCTGGCGCAACAGCTCTACGAAAAAGGGCTTATCACCTACATGCGTACCGACTCCACCAACCTTTCGGGCGAAGCCATTGCCAAGGCCACCGGGGAGATTAAGTCGGCTTATGGTGAGGAGTTTGTAAAAGTACGCCAGTATAAAACCAAATCGGCCACCGCCCAGGAGGCGCACGAGGCCATCAGGCCCACTAATTTCGCCAACCACAGTGCCGGCATTGACCGCCAGTCAACCCGCTTGTATGAACTCATCTGGAAACGTGCCATTGCCTCCCAGATGGCCGATGCCCAACTGGAAAAAACTACCGCCACCATCGGTATTTCTACTACAGAAGAGCATCTGGTGAGTACCGGGGAGGTGATTAAGTTTGAGGGCTTTTTAAAAGTTTATGTGGAAGGTACCGATGAGGAAAACGGCAACGGCAATGGTAAGGATATGCTCCCGCCACTAACTATTGGTCAGCAACTAAACTTTCAGGATATGATGGCCCGGGAAGTATTTGCCCGCCATGCCGCCCGTTATACCGAGGCCAGCCTGGTAAAAAAACTGGAAGAGATGGGCATTGGCCGGCCCTCCACCTATGCCCCCACCATTTCCACCATCATCAAACGTAATTATGTAGTGAAAGAATCGCGGGAAGGCAAGCCGCGGGAATATAAATTGGTGACCCTGAACGAAAATGGTGTAACCACCGCTACGGCAACCGAGATGGCCGGAGCGGAGAAAAACAAACTCTTCCCAACCGATATCGGCATGATTGTCAATGATTTTCTGGTAGCGCATTTCCCCAACATTGTTGACTACTCTTTTACTGCCACCGTTGAAGAAGAGTTTGATAAAATTGCCAGTGGGGAGGAAGACTGGCGCGAGATGATTGATAACTTCTATCACCCTTTCCATGAAAAAGTTGAGAAAACCGCTGAGGTTGCGCGCCCCCAGGGACGGGAACTGGGCATTGACCCCGAAACCGGCAAAAAAGTATTTGCCCGGCTTGGCCGGTTTGGCCCCATGGTGCAAATTGGCGAACCAACGGATGACCCGGAGGCCGAAAAACCAAAATATGCCAGTTTGCGCAGGGACCAGTTGCTGGAGAATATTACCCTGGAGGATGCGCTGCAGTTGTTTAAATTACCGCGCCAGGTAGGTGTTTATGAAGGTGAACCCATTACCGTGGCCATCGGCCGGTTTGGCCCCTATGTGAAACATGATGGCAAGTTTGCTTCGCTTGACAAAGAAGATGACCCCTACACCATCACCGAAGAACGGGCCATTGAACTAATTGAAGCCAAGCGTAAAGCCGATGCCGAACGGTTTATTAAAACCTTTGATGAAAACCCTGACGTGCAGGTACTCAACGGCCGCTATGGCCCCTATATCAAGGTGGGCAAGAAAAATGTTAAAATCCCCAAAGGTACCGACCCTAAATCCCTGACCCTGGAAGAGTGCCTGGAACTGGCCGAAAAAGCCCCGGAGAAAAAACGCAGGGGAAAACGGTAAACATGGCGGGCAAGCCAATAACCGGGAAAACGTTGTTTATTATTAACCCCATTGCCGGAGGGGCCGCCAAAGGAAAAGAGCTGGCCCTGCTGCGACAGGAAATCAGCAGCCGGCCTGACTATCAAATTAAAGTTACCGGGTACCCCGGCCATGCGATAAAGATAGTGGAAGCAGCCAAAAGAGATTGTAGCCGCATAGTAGCTGTGGGTGGTGACGGCACCGTAAACGAAGTGGCAGGCGCCCTGGCCGGCACCGGGGTAGCCCTGGGTATTATCCCCTTTGGCTCGGGCAATGGCCTGGCCCACCACCTGCAGATCCCCCTTCACTGGCGGGCAGCCCTGGCCACCTGCGAAAAAAGCACGCCCAGGCCTATAGATATTATTGCCGTAAACAACCGCATAGTTATTAATGTTGGCGGCCTGGGGTTTGATGGACATGTGGCTAAACTATTTAACACTACGGCCGGCAGGGGCAACCTCAGCTATATGAAAATCATCTTGCAGGAGCTTTTCCGCTACCCGGAGTTCCCCTTTGAAATCCGCACCCCGCAACAAACCTTCAAGGGGGAGGCTTTTATCATGGCCATTGCCAACGGTACCGAGTTTGGCAACCGCTTTAAAGTTGCCCCGCGCGCCCGGCATGACGATGGCCGCTTTAACCTCATTGTGATAAAGAAGCCCCCCTTTCTTAAATTGCCCTACCTTATGCTCCGGGGCTTCCTGGGGCACCTGCAACCATCAAAATATTATCAGGATTACCCGCTGACGGAAGCTACCATTCGTTTTAGCAATACCGTGGTGCATGTTGACGGGGAAATTGATGAGCCTCACCTGGCCTCGCCCCTGCACCTGAAGGTTAGCAAACACGCCCTGCATATTTGTTGTTAGCAACTGTTAGCTTGCGTAAGATACCACCCCAGAATAAAATAACCCAAAAGTGGGATTATACAGCATAATTATGCACATTTGGCCAATCATCCCGGGGCCTGGGAAGCCCCTCCTGCCTATTCAGGCTACCCCGGGAAAGTATAGCGGTGTTAAACCAAACACATTTGTCATGGACAACAATTTGTTTATTATTCTCGACCAGGTTGGCGTATTCACCTTCGCCATTTCCGGGGCCCGGCTGGCACTGGCCAAAAAGCTGGATCCCTTTGGGGCCCTGGTATTGGCCGGGGTAACCGCCATTGGGGGCGGCTCACTGCGCGATGTCCTGCTGAACAGGCCGGTATTCTGGTTAACCGACACCACCACCTTAATAACCATTCTTGGCGGATTTATTTTTACCCTTGTCTTACGCAAACGAATTGTTACCATCAAGCGCCCCCTGTTCATTTTCGACACCATTGGCTTGGGCGTTTTTGTTGTAACCGGCCTTACAATAGCCCTTGAAGCAAACCTGGGCCCTGTACAGGCCATTCTGCTGGGTACCATAAGTGCTGTATCAGGAGGGGTGATCCGCGATACCCTGGGCAACGAGATCCCCTTGATTTTCAGAAAAGAAATGTATGCTACAGCCTGCATTATCGGGGGGATCTTTTACCTTTCCGCAGGTTATTTTGTCACCACCGGATGGATCGTATGGATAGCTACAATGCTGGTAGTAATT
>JALSJF010000042.1 GCA_026989505.1 Cyclobacteriaceae bacterium | reverse complement strand
GTGGCGCCTGGGACCGCGTGCGTGAAGACCCGGTGCTTAAGTTCATGGTGGTGGCCGTTACCGCTTACGGGATGTCCACTTTTGAAGGCCCCATGCTGTCATTGAAAAACTTTAATGCCATTACCCACTTTACCGACTGGATTATTGCCCATGTGCACATTGGTGGCCTGGGCTGGAATGGCTTCCTCATCTTTGGTATGCTGTATTGGCTAATCCCGCGTATGTGGCAAACCAGGATTTACTCACGTAACCTGGCCAACCTGCACTTCTGGTTAGGTACCCTGGGAATCATCCTCTATGCCTTGCCATTGTATTGGGGAGGGGTAGTGCAGAGTTTGATGTGGAAAGAATTTACCGAAGAAGGCTTCCTGATGTACGGCAACTTCCTGGATACGGTAACCAAGATTATACCTTTCTATATTATTCGCCTGGTAGGAGGCTCTCTTTATTTTACCGGTTTCCTGATCATGATCTATAATATGATCAAAACCGTAGGTACAGGTTCATTCCTGGCCAACGAAGAGGCCGAAGCCCCGGCATTGGAGAAGGTGGAAATTGCCGGTGGTGGCCATGCAGCCCTGGAAAGGAAACCCATCAAGTTTACCATCCTGGCGCTGATAGCCGTAGCCATTGGCGGCCTGGCCGAAATACTGCCTACTTACCTGATAAAATCGAATGTGCCTACCATTGCCAGTGTAAAACCCTATACCCCGCTTGAGCTTCAGGGCCGCGACATTTATATCCGCGAGGGTTGCGTAAGCTGTCACTCGCAGATGGTACGGCCGTTCCGCAGTGAGACCGAGCGTTATGGTGAGTACTCCAAAGCCGGGGAGTTTGTCTATGACCACCCGTTCCTGTGGGGTTCGAGGCGTACCGGGCCGGATTTGCACCGCGAGGGACTGGGCAACAAAAATGCCAAACCACACGCCTGGCATTATAAGCACCTGTTCGACCCACGCCTGACTTCCCCGGGATCAATCATGCCTGACTATCCCTGGTTATTGGAAAACACCCTGGATATCAGCACTACGCCAGCGAAAATAAAGGCTATGCGCACCCTGGGCGTACCGTATGCAAAGGGCTACGAAAAAATAGCTAATGATGACCTGCAACTACAGGCCAAACAAATAGCCGATGCCTTGAATGCCGAGGAGGATATCAATACCAGTGCCGATAAAGAAATTATCGCGCTGATTGCTTATCTGCAAAGGCTGGGAACTGATATTAACGTTGATAAATAAGCAGCTATGTTTAAGCATTATTTTGAAGGTATTGATTACATAGAAGTTGGCCCGGTTATTGGCCTGGTCATCTTCTTTGTGTTTTTTGTTGTCCTGGTTTATCTGGTGGTTAAAGCCGACCCGCGCTTTATCGCCAGGATGGAAAATATGCCCCTTGAAGACGGCACCCTGTCTGATCGGGACGACTCAACCTCCACCCTAACCTAAATTCTCCATAACCTAAATTATAACAGAAATGAACAAATTCAATTTTAAACCCGCAGCCGGATATGCCAAAGGGTTATTTGTGCTCTTGATGGTTTTCATGGCATCTGGTACGTATGCCCAGGGTACTACGGCCAGCAATAGCACCTTGTTGGTTGCGGTAATTGTAGTAGCCGTTGTTGCCATAATTGTTTTATTGGTGTCAATCTACACCTTGCAGGTACTTAACATAGTCTTAAGGACCGAAGAGGAGAGAAAAGCCAAAGAACAGGGGGTAGAAGCCAAACCGGCCCTCACCTTGTGGCAACGGTTCCTCAAGGTAGTTAACCGCAGGGTAGATATAGAAGAGGAAGATTCTATCCTGCTTGACCATGATTACGATGGTATTAAAGAGTTGGATAACCACCTGCCACCCTGGTGGACTTACCTTTTCTATGTTACCATTGCCTTTGGGGTTGTTTATGTTATTGCCTACCATATAACCGGCACTTTTCCCTTGCAGGAGCAGGAGTATGAAATTGAAATGGCCGAAGCAGCCGCTATGGCCGAAGCCCGTATGGCCGAGGCGGCCGCCTCCGGTACCGCTTTTGACGAGGCGGACCTGGAAGTAACCACCGATCCGGATATCCTGGCAAGCGGGGCGAAAATTTTCGCCCAGCAATGTGCCGTGTGCCACAAACCGGACGGGGGTGGCGATATTGGCCCCAACCTTACCGATGATTATTGGATTCATGGCGGTGATATTAAGAGTATCTACACCACCATTAAAGTAGGCGTGCCGGACAAGGGTATGATTTCATGGGAATCCATGCTGTCGCCAACACAGATACGCGATGTAGCCAATTTTGTTAAATCATTGCAGGGAACCACACCCGCAGTAGCCAAAGCCCCGCAAGGGGAACTGTATAAAGAGGAGGCCGGCAGTGGCGGGGCAACCGCGGCAGACGAGGAGGCAGGGCTGGCAGAGGCGAAAGGTATCTTTACCACCATTTGTGCAGCCTGCCATATGCCCGATGGTGGTGGCATGATTGGCCCTAACCTTACGGATAAGTATTGGAAAAATAATGACGGTAGTCTTGAGGGGATTATCGGTACCATTACCAATGGGGTTGCCGGAACAACGATGATTCCGTATAATTCCATGTACAATGCCGGTCAGATTGAGGCCCTGGCAAAGTATGTTTTATCATTGCAGGGAACCACCCCGGCCAACCCCAAAGCCCCGGAAGGGGAATTGATAGAGTAGTATTTTTGTGCCCTCGCAGCAAGAGGAAGGTTTAGGTTATGGAGAATTTTTATGCGTATGACGAAGAATTTCGTGATTCACTGGCAACTGTTGATGAAAGGGGTAAACGCATCTGGATTTACCCCAAAAAACCAAAAGGCAAATATACCCACGCCAGGATACTGGTAACGGTACTTTTACTGGGGCTGCTGTTTAGCGGCCCCTTTATCAAAATTGGCGGGCAGCCCCTGCTGCTGTTCAATATTTTTGAGCGCAAGTTCGTCATCTTTGGGGTGGCTTTCTGGCCACAGGACTTCTACCTGTTTGGCCTTGCTATGATCACCCTGTTTGTATTTATTATTCTGTTTACTGTAGTTTTTGGCCGCGTGTGGTGCGGTTGGGCCTGCCCGCAAACCATTTTTATGGAAATGGTCTTCCGCAGAATTGAATACTGGTTAGAAGGGGATGCCAGCCAGCAACGTAAACTAAATGAAGGGCCCTGGACAAGGGAAAAAATAGTTAAAAAAACCGTAAAACATGTCATCTTTCTCCTTATCTCTATCTTGATCGCCCATACCCTTATGGCCTATCTGGTAGGTATTGACCAGGTTATCAATATTGTTACCTCCTCCCCCTTTGCGCATTGGGGTGGGTTTATTGCCACAGTGTTTTTTACCATTTTATTTTATTGGGTTTTTTCATCTTTTCGTGAGCAGGCCTGTGTGGCGGTGTGCCCGTATGGCCGTCTGCAAGGGGTGCTGCTCAATAAGGACTCCATGGCCGTTTCGTATGACTTTGTCAGGGGTGAGCCAAGGGGTAAATTGCATAAAGGTGAGGTGGATAATAATAAGGGCGATTGTATAGATTGTAAACTTTGTGTGCATGCCTGCCCTACCGGTATTGATATTCGAAACGGCACGCAACTGGAGTGTATCAATTGTACCGCTTGTATGGATGCCTGCGATGAGGTTATGACCAAGATTGGCAAGCCGACAGGGCTTATCCGCATATCTTCTTACAACAATATTGCCGAAGGCAAAACTGCCGTTTTTACTACCCGGGTGATTGCCTATATCGTTGTGCTCACGGCCCTGGTAGGCGTGGTTACCACCCTGATGCTTAACCGTTCGGATATTGATGCTACGGTGCTGCGGGTGCCAGGGCAATTATATCAAAAAACCGAAGACGGGAAAATACAAAACCTGTTTAATGTACTGTTTGTGAACAAAACGTTTGAGCCGGCTGAGGTAGAGATCAAAATAAAAGGCCACCCGGGGGCAGAGATTGTCTTTGTCGGGGAGGAAAAGATTAAGCTGGCAGCCAACAGCACCAAGGAACACATTATGTTTGTGAAGTTGCCCCCGGAGGAACTAACCGGGGCCAAAACCCCTATTGAGTTTGAAATTATTAAAGATGGCAAGGTGATTGACACCCCGGCAACTAATTTCTTAGGACCTTTTAGCTTTTAAATGATGAACTGGGGCTGGCGGATAACAATTGTAATGGCGATTTATATGACGGGTATCATTGCGGTGGTCTGGTATGCCATGACCCTGGATGTAAACCTGGTGGCCGATGACTATTACCAACAGGAACTGGCCTATGAAGAACAAATCACTCGCTTAAAAAATGTTGCCGGCCTGGCTGAAAAACCAACCTTTACTTTTAGTGCCGACCGCCAGCTAATCATTCTTTCTTTCCCCGACACTATGGCGCCTGAAAGGGGAGTGGTTACTTTATACCGGCCATCCGATTTTACCCAGGACCGTAAATTTAAGCTCAACCTCGACAAGGACAACCAGCAGGGCTTTGGTACCGCCAGCCTGAAGCCGGGGCTGTGGAAAGCCAAAGTGCGCTGGGAAGAAAAGGGTAAATCATATTTTCAGGAATTTGTAATTGTTATTTAGCATGTACTGGAGTGCCTTTATTTTCGGCTTCTTAGGCAGTTTTCATTGCGTGGGCATGTGCGGGCCCATTGTGCTGGCCGTACCGGGGAAATCGTGGTTTGCCAGGGTAAGCTATAACCTGGGCCGGGCGGCTACCTATACCCTTATGGGCGTGGCCATGGGTTTTGTGGGCGAAGGCTTTACGCTGGTGGGCTGGCAGCAGGCACTTTCTGTTGCGGTAGGGGGTGCTATGTTGCTGATTGTTGTTTTTACAAAATATAAGCATTTCGACCTGCCCATCAACGGGGCCCTGGAAAAAATGTGGGTTTTCTCCAAAACCAAACTAGGCCCCTTGTTTAAAAGTAAATCCCCGGCTGCCCCCTTCCTTATCGGCCTGGTTAATGGCCTGTTGCCCTGCGGCCTGGTTTATGCGGCTTTATTTGCGGCTGTTTCTATGGGCGGCATTACCGGCAGCGCGCTGTATATGGCCCTGTTTGGCCTGGGTACGGCCCCCCTGCTTATGGGGGTGGCAGCCTTTGGCGGCATCTTGTCACCGGCTGTGCGCAACCGGTTTAACAAAGCCGTGCCCTATTTCCTTGGCTTGGTGGCGGTGTTGCTCATTCTCCGTGGACTTAACCTGGGCATCCCCATGATTAGCCCGAAGATGGATAGCCCCGGCAAGATGGAGCACATGCACCATTCACAAATCTTACCGGACGGGGCTGCAAGCTTTACCGGAGTTAAACGACAGGCGTATAAAACACCAAAAGGCGAGGTTTACTCGCCTTTGGGTTGGTGTGGTACCGGATTTACGGTAGCCAATCTAACCACCATTGGGATTTAGCATTGCGCTAAACCGTACTTAAAGATACAACCCCGCTGTATTTTGTGCAAGAATTATTTTAAAAAATGTGCCGTTCGGCCAAACGGGTAGCTCCTAGGCGAAAACCCGTTAAGTAAAAAGTAAAGAAACCTGATATAGATCGTATTCTAGACCAACAGTTTTTACTAACTTGCGGGTTGATTAATTCGTTTATGAAGGTCTCAACCAAAGAATCGTTTCA
>JALSJF010000041.1 GCA_026989505.1 Cyclobacteriaceae bacterium | reverse complement strand
CGGTGATGGTATTAAGTGCCACCAACGATTCGGGTGAAGACATCAGGTATCAGATTACCCGTAATCCAAGTATTTCTAGCGTATCGGTTAGTGGTAATGAATTTACCATGAGTAGCTCGAGCAGGAGTGGTGCCATAACGATTGCCGCCTATAGTCTGGCCAGTATAAACTATGAACAATCTACCCAGGTTCTGGTTCAGTTTTGTTTACTACCGGTAACGCCAACACTTACTTTATCCGGACTTGGTACCTCGCAAATAGTTCTCACGTCTTCTAATACCTGGGATTATGCCGAATGGCAAAAGGATGGCAGTGAATGGACTCCTTTTGCAGGTAATTACCAGGCCTCAGTAAATGAACAAGGTATTTACAAAGTACGGGCTCGTTCCTATGATTTGGAATGTCCGGTTAGTGATTGGTCTGATGAAGTGAGCATTATAGTTACCCAGCTCGAAGGGGCATTAGCCAACTTAAACGTATTTCCTAACCCGGTACAAGATCAGCTTATTGTAGAGCTGGGCGCCAGCGTGAAGATAGCGTCTGGTGTATTGATTACCATAACCAGCTTAGACGGCAAACGGGTTTATCAAAGGGATATTACTAGCCTGCCCAACAGAAGGCTCGAAATTGACATGAATGACTATAAGAAAGGCCTATACCTGATACAGATTGTCAATGAAGGCCAATCCTCACAGTATAAGATTCAGAAAAAATAATGTTAAACATCAACCAATTTGTTAGCCCCGAATTGTTGGGGCTAACAGTTAGAACCTTAAAAAAACAATACAATGAAAACGATACTAAAATTAATACCCCTGATAATAGTCATCTTATTCACTTCTTGCAGTGGCAATAATGGCGGGGGTGATCCGGAACCACAAACCGGTTTTCAGGAGAAACTGCAAGGCACCTGGAATTTATCATCCGTAACCCGAAATAGCGATGACACAACCACGGAATTTACCGGGTTTACAATTTCTTTCAATACGACCAATTATAGCGTTACCAATGGGGGCACGGCCTGGGCAGAACCTTCGGGCTCGTTAACTAACTTCGATGCCCAGAATACGGGCGATACGCAGCAGGTGTATATGGGGCCACAGCCGGTTACCTTGCAGTTTTCTAATGACAATAAGACCTTAACCATGACCTACACCATAGATAACTCAACCTTTGGTGGCGGCCGGGCGCAAAGTCTGGCTGGTAATTATGTGTTTGTGGTGACCAAATAAAAGTTTCAATATTACCAACCTTACTGGCGGCTTTTAGCTTTATGGTATCAGCAAATGCAGTGAGGGCCCAAACGGAAACTGAGCCGTCTGGGCCAAGGTAGGCCATTCATACCGATTTTGGGCTTCTTGGCTATGGGGGGGTGCCGTTAACCCGGAAAATTTATATGAGTTTTTCGCCCGTAGGCTGATGTCCCCGAGCCCTCGGGTTATGATTATTCACAACCTCCATGAATAGCCCGGGTTAGGGAAGTCCGTAAGCGCATTGACGGTATTGTTCCGGTCGCAAGACCAGGCCGCCTGATATAGCAGACCTCACGCCATCAACCTCATGGCCAGGGAGGCTGGCTTCGTATCTGCTACCACGTATATTCGGGTGGCTGGATGTTGTTCATGCGGATGTAGAGGTTGGCTTTGGCCCGGTGGTTAGCCATGTGGTCCTGAACATAGAAAAAGGCAAAAGCCCGGCTCACGGTGTTGCCGCTGTGGTACATCACTGTAGTTTCATCAAGCTGCGGCTGCTCAATGGTATAGATCACCTGGGTTACATAATCAAAACCAGCTTCCAGCATGTTAATAATTTCGGCTTTGGTCATTTGCCCGGCATCGGGCACGTTGGGCTCCACGTTCATTCCCTGCACATAGCGCTGGGTAAGCAGTTCAACCGTATAGGCAATGTGTACCATCTGTTCGGCAAAGGTTTTGCTCACTTCGGTAGGTTTGTAACCATACAGCTCTTCAGGCATGGCGTTGGCTACTTCGAGGCAATGCTTACGGGCCTCAAGCCATACGGGCAGGTACATTTTGGTGAAAGCGGTTTTCGGGGTTTGGTCTTGTGCCCGGGTGCCCAGGCTAAGGATCATCAGGATTAATATGAGGCTGTTTTTCATTGGTGTCAGGCTTTAAATTTTTGCAAGCTATAAAAATAACCAAAAATCAGCAGGCTGCTGATACAGTATTCACGATTCCCGTGAATAAACCGGGCTAACGGGCAACTTTGTTTGTCCGGTAGTTGTGCTTAATGCGTGAAAAAATAAACCTTAACTTTCATAAACGAACCTTTTTTTGTATTTTTGGAACATATATAAATAATATGGGATTAAATGGTACATGTGGATAAACTAAAAAAATTACCACCTGAAAGAAAAAAGGTTGAAACGCTAAAAATATTAAGACAGTTAAGTAGAACATCTCAATCGCTTGGGGAATTAAAGGGGGTTGCTAAAACAATACCAAATCAAGCAATGTTACTTAATGCTGTGGTATTACAAGAAGCAAAGGACAGTTCTGAAATTGAAAATATTATCACTACGCAAGATGAAATATACAAAGCGCTTGCAACAAAAGGAAAACAACCCCAACAGGTCAAAGAAGTAATAAATTATAGGAAAGCCATTTTTACAGGTTTTGAATTAATCAAAAAGCAAGGTTTTTTAAGAATAAAAGACATTGAGGACATCCAAAAAACAATTGTAGAAAACAATGCAGGAATAAGAGCAATGGCAGGAACTGTTTTGAAGAATGATAAAACAGGAGAAATTGTTTATACACCGCCACAAGAAAAAGATGAGATACTTGACTTGTTGAGTAATTTTTTGGAACACTTTAATATTAATCAAGCTGATTTAGCGCCATTAATAAATTTGGCTGTTTTGCATTATCAATTTGAAAGTATTCATCCTTTTTATGACGGTAATGGAAGAACAGGAAGGATATTAAATATTTTATACTTGATTATTAATGATTTACTTGATATTCCTATTTTATATTTAAGTTCATATATCAATAAAAATAAAGCAAAATACTACAAGTATCTAAATTATGTAAACAAAACAAATGAATGGGAAGAATATATTTTGTATATGCTAAAAGCCCTTGAAGAAACAGCAAATAATACGATTGAAAAAATCAATAAAATAAAAGAGCAATTAGACAAAACTGTTGAGATAGTTAAAGATAAAGCCCCGAAAATATATCGTAAAGAATTAGTTGAATTGCTTTTTGAACACCCCTACTCAAAAATTGAGTTTGTCGTTAAAAAATTAGAAGTTGAAAGAAAAGCTGCATCAAGATATTTGAAAAAATTGGAAGAAATAGGAATCCTCAAATCTGAAAAAGTAGGAAGAGAAAACTTATACTTAAATACAGAATTGATTGAAATATTAAAACACTAAGCACAACAAAAATATAGTGTATTTGGCACCTGCCTGCCGCAGGCAGGGATAGTGCTATAATTCAAGTTGATAGCAATAAATAAACATAGTGCAAAACTGAAAATTTGTAGCGTTGAAATGCCAAACGCACCCTATTCAAACCGTTGTTAATTTAGCGTGTTGTTTTTTAATCTTTCCACTATGATTATCCGTAGTTTAATTTTTGCAGTACTTATTCTAACCAGTCTGGGTGTCCGGGGTCAGCACGACAAGAAGGCGCAGCAGCATCAACAAAAAGAGGCCCGCTATCAACAACTTCAGGCCCTGGTGGAATCGGGGCAATATGTGTTTAGCGGCCGTTTTGCCCTGCCGCAGAAAGGCCGCCAGGTTGACCTTAGCTCACGACCGAATTACCTCCGCATCAAGGGCCGTGAGGCCGAAGCTTCCCTGCCTTATTTTGGGGTAGCCTATAACAGCAGCGGGTATGGCAGCGGAGGTGGTGCCGGCATAAATTTCACTGGGGTAACGGAAGGTTATAAGGTGGAAGAAAACAAGAAAAAATACCGGCTTATGGTTTCCTTCCGCGTGCGCGGGGAACGTGAATCGTACACTTGCCGTTTAATCATTTCCGGGGCCGAAAATACTCTGTTGTCTGTGACCGGCACCAACCGCCAGCCTATCAGTTACAAGGGCAGCATAGCAGCACTTACAGACGATAAAGACTAATCTATCATGGAAGAAAATTATCTTGACAGTGTAAAAAAGCAATTTGCCTATTACAAACTGCTGGGCGAGCGCACTTTTGCCCAACTCAGCGATGAAGAGTTGTTTTGGTCGTATAATAACGATAGCAACGCCATTGCCGTTATTGTTAATCACTTGTGGGGCAATATGTTGTCGCGATGGACCGATTTTCTCACCAGCGATGGTGAAAAGGAGTGGCGGCAGCGTGACCTGGAATTTGCCCGGGTGATTAAGGACAGGGAGGAACTCCTGGCCAAATGGTATGCGGGTTGGGAATGTCTGTTCACAGCCCTTGAGGCAATCAATGCCACCAACTTTCAGCAGCCGGTGTACATCCGCAACCAGGGGCATACCGTGGTAGAGGCCATTAACCGGCAATTGGCCCACTACGCCTACCATATAGGGCAGATAGTTTTTGTTGGTAAAATGTGCAGGGGAGATGGCTGGGAAAGTTTGTCTATCCCCAAAGGCCAATCCGCTGCTTTCAACCGGCAAAAGTTTGCCCAAAAAAAGGGCCGGGGTCATTTTACCGATGGTATTATTGACGATGGGAAGTAAGCCAAAGTTTGCGGTTTGTCTGGCCTGTCAGATAGGCTTTCTTATGAGCCTGCCCTTGATGGCCCACGCCCAGCTTGAAGTGTTTCGTCCCTGCTCCACTACTGGCCAGGTAGTTAAGCATGAAGATTACTGGCTTAGTTATTCAGAGCATGATGAGCAGGCCGAATGGGTGTATTATGTGCTTACGCCAGCACGGGTTAAGGGTACGGTGAAGCGAAAAAATAATTTCCGGGCGGACGATTTGGTAACTACCGGTTCGGCTACGCTGGCCGACTATGCCGGTTCGGGCTACGATCGTGGCCATCTGTGTGCGGCAGCCGACAATACCCATTCGTCAGAGGCCATGGCGGCCTCGTTTCTGATGGGCAATATGAGCCCGCAAGTGCCAGGCTTTAACCGCGGGGTGTGGAAAAGGCTGGAAAACCTGTTCAGGCAATGGACTACTACCCGCGACAGTATTTATGTGGTTACCGGAGGGGTGCTGACAGCCGTGAAAGATACCATTGGTGTCAATGGGGTAACCGTGCCGGCCGGCTATTATAAAATTGCCTTGCATGTTGCCACAGATACTATGGCTATTGCTTTTCTGCTGCCCAATGCTTCTTCAAAAGCACCCCTGACTGATTTTCTGGTAAGCATTGACAGTGTTGAGGCCTTAACCGGCATAGACTTCTTTTATCTGCTGCCCAATCAGGAAACATTTGAGGCGGGCATTAATGCTGCTGCCTGGTGGCCGGTAGGGGATAAGTGAATTGTTACGGTAAGGTTCCCGCCATGCTGCCGGGATAAACTTCTCCCCGGCCGGTTGCCGGGGTGTTGGGCTAAAACCAAAAAAGCCAGCGAATGGCTGGCCTTTTGCACGTGGTACCCAGGGCCGGGGTCGAACCTGCCTGCGCAGGCAGGCCGGCACGGCTGTTGGTCAGATAGATTTGAGAAAATTC
>JALSJF010000040.1 GCA_026989505.1 Cyclobacteriaceae bacterium | reverse complement strand
TGCCATCAGCCGGCACGAAGACATTATCCCTACCATCTATAAGGCCTACAACATTGCTACGGCCGGGGAGCCGGGGCCGGTATTTGTGGAGCTGCCCATCAACCTGCAACTCTTTGCCGGGGCGGTTGACACAATGCCGGAGTATCAGCCGGCCGGTAAAACCATGGCTCCCGATGCGGAGAAGATCAAAGCAGCGGTGGCCTTGCTGAAGGCGGCCAAAAACCCGATGATGTTTGTGGGCTGGGGGGCCGTAGATGCCAGCAAGGAAGCCGTAGCGCTGGCCGAACTCCTGGCAGCCCCGGTAAGCACCACCCTGCAGGGGAAAAGCGCCTTCCCCAACAGCCACCCCCTTTATACCAGCGTGGGGCTGGGGGCTTCGTCTAAACCTTCGGCCCAATGGGCGCTGAAGCAGCACGACCTGCTGCTGGCCATAGGCACCCGCTTTGGTGAAATTGCCACCGGCAGTTACGGCCTGGAGCCACCCGGAAACCTGATCCATATTGATATCAACCCGGAGGTCTTCGATAAAAATTTTGCCACCACCGTAGCCATAGAAGCCGATGCCAAAGAAGCCATAACCGCCCTCACAGAAGCCCTTAAAGAAGCTAATTTTACCACCGACAGGGATTTGGCAGCCATTGGCCAAACCATCCGCCAGCAGAACGAAGATTATTTTAACACCTGGCTGGAGGGGGAAAAAGACGAGATTGTGTCCCCGGGTTATTTCTTTAAAAGCCTGAAAAAGCAGCTTGCTGACGATGCCCGCCTGGTGATCGATGACGGCAAGCACACATTTCTGGCCTCGGAGCTCTATCCTGTTGACCGGCCGCGGCATTTCATCTCCCCTACCGACTTCAACTGCATGGGCTATTGTGTGCCGGCCGCCATTGCCACAAAATTGAATAATCCATCCCAACAAGTAGCGGCCATTGTGGGCGATGGCGCCTTTTTAATGACCGGCATGGAAATGATTACCGCAGCCAGCTATAAGGCCCCGGTGATGTTTTTTGTATTTAATGATGGCGAACTGGGGCAGATCTCCCAGTTTCAGAAAATCCCCCTCAACCGTAAAACCTGCTCAGAGCTGGGCCTTGTAGATTACCAGGGTTTTGCCATCGCCACGGGTGGGGAATATGTTACCATTAACTCCGACAAGGAAATAGACGAGGGTATTGCCCGGGCCATCGCCCATTGCGAAAACGGCCGCCATGTGGTTGTTGATGTAAAAATAGACTATACCCAAAAAACCATGCTCACCAAAGGGGTGGTAAAAGTGAACCTCAAGCGTTTCCCTTTTACCGAAAAGGTGCGCTTCCTTAGCCGGGCACTGAAACGGCATCTGCTGGGGTAACCTGACCCGAAAATTCGTCAGGGTTTTTCGGCCCGTAGGGCTGATGATAACGTGGCCTTGAAACATCAGGGTTATCCCTTGAACACCAAAAGCTTGTGCCACTCTCTTGCCTGCTGTATTGCCGGGCCTAGGCCCTTGCCCATCTTCCCGGGCAGAAAAATTGAAAAAGTATGCTTATAATTGGGCAAGGCAACCGTTAAACCCGTAAACATGATTGTTGATTCAGGCGTTACGCCCGGTACCAATGCTTTTGACAAAAGGCGCATCCAACTGGTTAATTTCATTGCCCTGGCTTCTATTGCAGTGGGCACCATTGGCGAAGCCTATACCTTGTTTGAGTCGGGCTTTATCCTGGTAAGCATTACCCCCTATCTGCTGGCCATGGCATTACTGGTGGGCATAATTTATTTCAATGCCACCGGCAAATATGCCATCGGCAGGGTAATCCTGGCCTTGATGTGTAACGTTTCCTTACTCTTTCACTTTATAAGTTTAGATGAAAGTTTAATGGCGGCCCAACTGCACCTGGTTAACTACATTATCTATGTGGCTATCTTTCGTAAATACAAATCCATATTTTTCTGGAGCGCCCTAACCCTGGGGGTTTACTTTTTGGGTACTTACCTGCAGGTATATGAGGTCATAACGCCAACTTTTAGCCCAGACGCCAGCCTTATCCCGGCCTACCGTTTTATTTATATCCTGCTCGCCTCAGCCCTTATCGTTTCCATAACGCTATTCTTCAAAAAAGTAAATGACGACCATCAACAGGCCTTAAAATCTGCAAACCAAAAACTACAGCACGCCCTGCAAACGATTAACACCCAAAATACCGCCCTGCAAAAAAACGTGGCCGAAAAAGAGGTGCTTTTGCAGGAGGTACACCACAGGGTAAAAAATAACCTGCAGGTAGTTATTAGCCTTATCGACCTGCAAATGGATAAAAGACTGGCCACTCACGACTCGGCTGTGCTTGATGAATGCAAAAACAGGGTGAGTGCCATGGCGCTGGTACACGAAAAACTGTACCAGTCCGACTCCTTCGAGCAGATAAACCTGCAGGAATATCTGTCGGGGTTAATCAGCAACATTTCGCAGGGCCATACCAACGCCAGGGTAACTACCGAACTGGCCATCGACAATTTTAAAATAAGTATGGATGATACCATCCAGTTGGGGCTGATAGTGAATGAGCTGGTTACCAACGCCTATAAGCATGCATTTAAAACCAACCAACCGGGTAAGTTACGGGTGTCATTGAAAAAAAATAACGATATGGTTTTGCTTACCATCCATGATAATGGGGAGGGGCTACCTGCTGATTTTGATATTAACGCCCTGGGTGACGATAAGCTGGGTATCAAATTGGTGCAAATGATGACCAAACAGTTGCAGGGGGAGTGGCGGTTTGCCTACGACAACGGGCTGAAAGTCACCATTAATTTTACCGTATGAAAAAGAAAATTGCCATTATCGAAGACGAAGTTATCATTGCCGAGAACTTGGGCCGGATTGTAAAGAAGCTGGGTTATGAGGTGGTTGCAGTGGCCAACTCTTATGCCGAAGGGGTCGCAGCCATAACAGCCGGCCTGGCCGATATGTACCTGATTGACATCAACCTGAAAGAAGGGGAAAATAATGGCATAAAGCTCGCCCGGGAGGTTAGCAACAACAGCCAAAAGCCTATTATTTTCATCAGCTCCTATGCCGATACCGAAACCATAAATAAGGCTAAATTCACCAACCCGGTCGGCTATATCCTGAAGCCGTTTAACCAGCAAACTATATACAGCACCCTGGAAATTGCCTTTCATAATTATCAAAAACAACAAAATGGCCTGACGGTACGGCATAAGGGTGATATCGTGCGGGTACCTTTCCGCGACATCATGTTTTTAAAAGCCAATTCGGTTTATGTTGAGATTCATACCGCACAATCGTCCTACCTGCACAGGGCTTCGCTGAAAGCGTTAAGCAAACTATTACCGGATAATTTTGTGCGGGTCCACAGGTCCTATATCGTTAACCTCGAGCATGCGATGGCGTTAAACAGCAATGTCATCCTGATTGTAAAACACCGTATCCCCATTGGCCGGAGGTACAAAAACACCGTTTTAAAGTCATATGCAGGTACCTGAACGGGCAATAACCCAGGATGCTGTTAATATACAAATAGTGGTCGTTGACAACAAAAAATTGGCTTTTTCGGCCGTCCTTTTCAAAATTGTACCATGGTTTTTAATTGTTAGGCAGCATGAAACCGCTGAGCACATTATTTTTTAGCTGTTGGTTAAGGAATAAACCGTCTGTTTTTTATTTGGCGGCAGTTCTGCTCTTGCTTTCGTTTCGTTCTCCGGCCCAGTTTCTGCAGCGCTCTACCCTGGGCATGGGCGGCAGTGTAAATACGTTTACAGCCGGCAACAAAGCCTATCTTGTCAGCCAAAGCGTTGGCCAGGCCAGCGTTATCGGCACTTTCAGGCAGGCCGCCTATGCCGTTGGCCAGGGCTATCAGCAGGCACCCGGGCAGATCCTGGTAAGACCGGTAAGCAAAGCGTTGGATGTGGCCATTTATCCTAACCCGGTAAGCACTTATATCACCATACAGCTCAGGGAAAACGTGCAAACCGCCATTCGCGTGGCACTTATTGATATCACAGGAACCCTGGTTTACCAGGAAACCCAGGCAACTGCTGCCACCTTTGCGGTGGATATGAGCCCGCTAGCGCCCGGGGTATATCTTTTACGTTTAACTACCGGCCGGAAAAGCTTTGCCGCCCGGATCATAAAAAATTAAACCATGAAATACCTGTCCGTCATACTTGTTATTTTTTTCCTGCCAACCGCCCGGGTAAACGGCCAGCAAATTATGGTTGAAACCGGCAAGTCCATTACCTCTTTCGATTTTAATGACGTGCAATCCGTGGCCCTGTCAAATTTGCAATCGACCACCCAGGGGTATATTTCCTTTGGCTACCGGCACAAGCTGGTGAAGGAAACCCTCTTTCTGGTAGCCGGGGGCAGCGTTAACTCCTACGGGGCCAAAGGCAGCGACAACAGCCAGAACTACTACGCCTGGGAAACAACCTACCTCGGCCTCAATGCCGGCCTGGATGTAAAGGTGGCTGAACTCGGCAATATGCTCCTCACCCTGAGGGTTACCGCTTCGCCCGAGTTCATTATTCAGGGAACCCAGACACTCAACAACCAGGTATTTAATATTGTTGGCGAAGAAGATTTTGATAAGGTGAACCTATTCCTGCGGGCCGGGGCCATGGTTGAGTACAGCCTCACCTATGCTACCAGCCTGTTTGCCCAATACAAATACGGCAAAAGCACCCAACTACGCAGCCCCTCGCTAAATGATGTGCAGGGCAAACTGAAATTGCAGGCCCACGACATCGGCTTTGGCCTGATGATTAAGCTGGATCCGAAAAATGCCCGGAAATTCCGCCAGAAAGCCCGCAAAGCCAATATGAGAAAATAACAAAACCGGCAATAAAAAAATCAGGTTATGAAGAAGATATACAGCATAATTACCTTTTTGTTTTTAGCGAACGTCCTTTATGCCCAAACCCGGGGTATCAGCTATCAGGCCGTCATCTTAAACCCCAACCAGCAGGAACTTCCGGGTGTTGATGCCGAGGCAGGCGTACTCCCGAACAAGGCTATTAGCCTGCGCTTTACCATTGTGAATGAAGGGGGCGACACCGATTATCAGGAAGTACACTATGTTACTACCGACCCGTACGGCATGGTAAATTTATTTATTGGCGATGGCGAGCCGTTGTCGGCCAACAGTTTTGCCGAAATTGACTGGGATGGCACCCCGAAGCGCCTGGTGGTGGACATTGATTTTGACGGGGGTAATAATTTTGTCCCCTTAAGCAACCAAAAGCTCACCTTTGTGCCTTTTGCCGCCCATAAAAATATTACCGCCACCGGCAATTTAACCGTTGACGGACCAGCTACGTTTAACAGCAGCTTTACCATAGAAGGCGAAACTACCTTTAACAGCAATATGACTATCAAGGGCAATGCTGGCATTGAAGGGGACACCGAAATTGACCGGGACTTAACCGTAAACGGCCTAACTAACCTGAATAGTAACCTGTATGTTAATAATGACAGCCCAACCAACCTTACCGGTACCCTGAAGGTGGCGGGCGCAACCAGCTTAGACAACCAACTGCAAGTGGCGGGTATTACCCTGTTAAACAGCAATGTGGCGGTTGCCGACACCCTGAACGTAGGCGGAATTACCAACCTGAATAACCGGCTTAGGGTGGCCGGACAAGCCAATATAGACAACAGCCTGACGGTAACCGGCCCCACCA
>JALSJF010000039.1 GCA_026989505.1 Cyclobacteriaceae bacterium | reverse complement strand
GGATAATATTAACCTAAGCGGTACGGATAAGCTACGGTAATTATATAAGCAGCAACATACCATGATGACTGGAAGTTGGGCGAATCTGGTGCGGGTGTTAATTTTATGGGGTTAATTATCAGCGAATTGTTATAAATATCGATAAAAACAAATAAATTACCCCCGCAAAGATAGCAGCCCATGGCCGGAGCCGATGTTTTTAATATATATCAGAATAAATCCAACTTACGGTGGGTAGTGTTGGCCACGGCCGCGGTTATCAGCCTGGGGTCTATCCTCTACACCAACCTGCTGGTAAACAAACTCAAAGAAAGGGAGCGCAGCTTCATCCGTTTGTACGCCAAGACCCTGGAGTTTGCCCTCGATGAAAGCGTGACCATCAACCAGGATATAAATTTTATCAGCGAAGAGATCATCCTGCAAAACAATACCATGCCGCTGATTATTATGGACTCGCTGGAAAAGGTTATGGGCTACCGCAACATCAAGGTTGACTCTACGAAATCCGAGGCTGCCCTACACGAAAAGTTGCGCAAAATGGCCCGCAATATGGCTACCGAATATAAGCCGATTAGAATTGCCCCGATTAACCCCGCTACCGGGGAACCCTACCTGGTGCAGTTCCTGTACTACCGCCATTCTAACCTGCTTACCCAGCTGATCTACTACCCCTATGTGCAGCTTTCGGTAATTGCCGTCTTCGGGTTTATTGCTTATATGGGTTTCTCCTACTCGCGTACGGCCGAACAGAACCGGGTTTGGGTAGGCATGGCCAAAGAAACGGCCCACCAGTTGGGTACCCCTATTTCTTCGCTGATGGCCTGGGTAGAGTACCTGAAAGCCGATGAACAGTTTGCCAACAATGAATTTCTTGACGAACTTGATAAGGATATTGCCAAGTTGCAATTGATTACCGAGCGGTTTTCGAGTATCGGCTCGGTGCCGGTGCTGAACGAAGAAGATATTGTGGCTATTGCCGGCAAAGTAGCCGATTATTTGCGCACCCGTGTTTCCTCCAAAGTAAAAATCACCGTAGAATCAATGCACAAATCGGTAATCGGCTATGTAAATGCCCCGTTGTTTGAATGGGTGATTGAGAACATCTGCAAAAATGCCGTGGATGCTATGGCCGGCATTGGCCACATCACCATCAAAATCCAGCAAGCCAGCGATTGGCGTATTTTTATCGACATCACCGACACCGGCAAGGGCATTCCCCCGGCTAAGATCAAACAAGTGTTTAACCCCGGGTTTACCACCAAAAAACGGGGCTGGGGCCTGGGACTGGCGCTGGCCAAACGGATAATTGAGAACTACCACAAAGGCCGCATTTTTGTGCATGCTTCCGAGCCCGGCAAAGGCACTACTTTCCGGATTATCCTGAACCGGCAAAAAAATCCGTAAGTTGGCCGCCCGGCAATAAAATTAAAACACACCCTTTGGTAGTATGTTAATAACCAAGTAGCTTTGCAGTCTGAAATTTTATGAGCAGAATTAGAAATTAAATATGGCAACTAATGGCAAAGTAGCCCAGGTAATTGGGCCGGTGGTAGATGTAAGTTTCGATGATATCGAAAATCTGCCGAATATTCTTGATGCGCTGGAGGTAACAAAAAATGATGGCACCCGCATTGTGCTGGAATGTCAGCAACACCTTGGGGAAGACCGGGTGCGGACCATTGCCATGGATGGTACCGAAGGCCTGGTGCGCGGGATGAAAGTTGTGCATACCGGATCACCCATTAAAATGCCTACCGGTGAAGCAATTAAAGGCAGGTTATTTAATGTGATTGGCGATGCCATTGATGGCATCAAGCCGCCCAAGACTACCGGTTCGTTACCGATTCACCGCGATGCCCCGCCTTTCGACTCCTTATCAACTTCTTCGGAAGTGCTGTTTACCGGTATTAAAGTAATTGACTTGCTGGAGCCCTACGTAAAAGGGGGTAAGATTGGCCTGTTTGGCGGTGCCGGGGTAGGTAAAACGGTGCTGATCATGGAGTTGATCAACAATATTGCCAAAGCCTATTCGGGCCTGTCGGTGTTTGCCGGGGTGGGCGAACGTACCCGCGAAGGAAATGATTTGCTGCGGGAAATGATTGAATCGGGGGTAATCCGTTATGGCGATGAATTTGTGAAATCGCTGGAAGAAGGTGACTGGGATTTATCGAAAGTAGATGAAGAAGAGCTGGGCAAGTCGCAGGCCACCCTGGTGTTTGGGCAGATGAACGAACCGCCCGGGGCACGCGCCCGGGTAGCGCTATCGGGGCTGACTGTAGCCGAGTATTTCCGTGATGGGGAAGGCGATGGCGAAGGCCGTGATATCCTCTTCTTTATCGACAATATTTTCCGTTTCACCCAGGCAGGTTCCGAGGTGTCGGCCCTGCTCGGCAGGATGCCCTCGGCCGTAGGTTACCAGCCTACGCTGGCTACTGAGATGGGCGCCATGCAGGAGCGGATCACTTCTACCAAGAAAGGCTCCATTACTTCGGTGCAAGCGGTGTATGTGCCTGCCGATGACTTAACCGACCCGGCCCCGGCCACTACCTTTGCCCACCTGGATGCCACAACCGTATTATCACGTAAAATTGCCGAGTTGGGCATTTATCCTGCTGTGGACCCGCTTGATTCCACTTCCAGGATTTTGAATGCCGAGACCCTGGGCGAAGACCATTATAATACGGCCCAGGCAGTAAAAGAGATTATCCAGCGCTATAACGAGCTGCAGGATATTATTGCCATCCTCGGAATGGATGAACTTTCTGACGAAGACAAAGAAGTGGTACACCGTGCCCGCAGGGTACAGCGGTTCTTATCACAGCCTTTTCACGTGGCCACCCAGTTTACCGGCCTGGAAGGCGCCCTGGTAGATATCAAGGACACCATCAAAGGTTTCAATATGATCCTGAATGGTGAACTTGACCACTTGCCGGAAGCCGCCTTTAACCTGGTAGGCACCATCGAGGAGGCTATTGCCAAAGGGGAGAAAATGATGGCCGAAGCTGAAGCCTGATACGTTATGTACCTAGAAATAGTAACCCCCGACCAAAAAGTATTTGAAGGTGAAGTGGTATCGGCTACCTTCCCGGGTACCGATGGCTCTTTTCAGATACTCAACCATCACGCCCCGCTGCTTAGTACGCTGAAAAAGGGCACCATCGTTTATCGTGATAAGAAAAACGCGTACGATGTAACCATTGATGGCGGTGTGGTTGAGGTGTTGAACAATAAGGTGATTGTGCTGGCCGAAGCCCTGGTGGAAGACGAATAAAATAAAAGGCCCCGCGAATAGCAGGGCCTTTGTTGCTTAAGCATAGCGCTTGTTCAACCTAACCTACTTGTTACACCTTCCCGAAAAATTCATAAAAATTTTTCGGGTTAATTTACGTCATTATTCACGATTTTCGTGAATAAACCAGGTTAACCTTCATTGCTTTTACCCTTGGTATTCAACCCGAAAATCGGGTACAGCGGGCAGAAACTTACCAGGCTGGTAAGCAAAAAGATGGCGGCAAATACCAGGAGCACGATGCCTAAGGTTCCTTCAATGATGCCCATGTAGTACAAAACCCCAACGGCAACGGCAATAATTAATCTGATAATACGGTCGGCTGATCCCATGTTAGCTTTCATATCGTTTTTAGTTTAAGTTAGATAATTGATTAACCAGACACTACCTGTAACCAAGGCGATACAGGTGATACAAACCATAATAAATTTACCTGTTTTGGTTTTCATATCATTGGCAAAGGTAGGGCGCCCAAACACCTGATGCAGTGACCTTAGTCACCACTATAAAAGTTTGATGCCCTCGCTTTGTTGCACCAGGCGGTCTTCTTTCTCGAGTTTTTTAATAACCCGGCTGATTACTTCGCGGGCTGTGCCCAGTTCATGGGCAATTTGCCGGTGGGTAATCTTAATCACCGGGTTTCCGGAAATTTCGGCCTTTTCCTGCAGGTGGGCCAGTACCCGTTGGTCAAGTTTATTAAAGAGCAGGTGGTTAATGGTATCCAGTAAGTCGGCATAACGTTCATTATACAAATCAAAGAATAGTGAATTGAATTTAGGGTAATTATTAAACCAGTTTTCAATCTTACTGATGGGCAGAAGCAAAGCCTTGGTGGGCACTTCGGTAATAGCAAATACTTTGCTGGGCTGGTTTTTGATACTGGCCGCAAACGACATAATACAACTCTCATCCTCACGGATGTAGTACAACAAAAGTTCTTTCTCTTTAAACCGGGTAAAAACCTTTATGGCCCCTTCAATTACCAAAGGAATTACTTTAATATATTGTCCCTCCTGCAAAATTTCCGTTTCGGCCGGTATCTCGGCATACTTCGAGCTGGCCAGTACTTCGTCAAGCAGTTGTGCCCCCAGAAAACCAAACTTCTGCCTGATTAATGTTTCGTCTGTCATGATTATGGGTTTGGGAACTAAATTTAAGACTATAATTGCTAAACAGGCAAATCAACGTGCTTGTTTACTTGCGCAATTTTTGGTACAGCCATTTAACCGGGATAAGCATCGATACCTCTTGCTGGTACTTACGGTAGGTCTCACCAAATTCCGCCAGCAACTTTTTTTCTTCCCATACGGTGCCAATATAGAGGTATATGATGACAAGTGTGGTTGTCAGCCCCAGTTTTAGGGTGGGGAATATGAGGAATAACCCGATCGCCAGCAAGATGCCGCCAAAATAGAGCGGGTGGCGTACCACCCCGTTCCAGCCCTGGCGGTTAAGTTGGGTGGGGTGAAAGTCGTGCTTGTGCCGTAACTGGTAGGTGCCGATAAACTCATCGCCCCGGTAATTTTTAAACCCGGCAACCAAAATATAACTTCCTGCCAGGGCAAGCAACATGCCCGGGATTTCCATAAAGAGCGTCACCGGCAACAGCAAGGTGCCCGGTAAGGCATAGTATTCGCCAATAGCCGGCAACAGCAATAGTACCGACACCACATTATAAAACAACCGGTAGTAAGGCTTAAAACCACTAACATACCGGGTAATAATACCTTTTACAAACGTAGAAGCCAATACGCTGTGCCCGGCAAAAAAAACCACCCACCAAAAACATAGCCGTATGTACAGGTCCATAGTTTTGTTAAAATTTATACCCCACGGTAGTGGTTGTGCCCCAGTCGAAATTCAGTGTCAAATTGTCCACCGGTTTATTGTCATAATTACCCCAGAAGGAAACGCCAAAGGTAAAATCCCGAAAAATTTCCCATTTAACTTTTACATCAACATTCGACCGTATCCGCCCTTTGGTGGTTAAACTGGGAAAAGTAACCGATTCCACATCAATAAATATCTTGGGCTGGGCAAAAATAAACAGGGAATAACTGGCCCTGAACATAGCTTCTACATTATTTCGCACGGTGTCGGCTACCGAAAATTCCCGGTTGGCGGAACCCCCCGCTTCAAAAGACAAAATATTAACCCTATTTTGCACGGGGCTGTAGCCGCCACTAAGGGTAGTAATTAACCGGTTCTCTATGCCCAGTTCGGTGTTCCTTTCCCAGCGAAAACTGACGGCATTAAATACCCTGTTGCGGTAAATGTACTGGAAACGATAGCCCCCGTCCTGTTTTTGGCTAAGGCCATTGGGGTTGGCGCTTATATTGCCATTGAACGACAAGGAGTGTATCGTGCGGTTGGTGCGGTAAGAAATATTACCATCGGAATTCA
>JALSJF010000038.1 GCA_026989505.1 Cyclobacteriaceae bacterium | reverse complement strand
TGAAACCAATTATATAAAAAAAAAAAAAATAACTTATCAAACTTCTGGCCGTTTTTTTTCATGTGATTTCCTGCCGGGCAAAAAATTAAGGAGCGTGTTTAGCGGCTCCTGCCCGGGGTTGGGGCTGTTTTGCCCACGGTGTTATTTGAACTTATATTCCAGGCCTAGTTTGACAAACCGCGCAAAAACGGAGTTGGTCTCCAGCATGGCATAGGTGGGGAAAATACGTTCAATCACAAAACCGGTACTGTTCAACAGGTTGTCGGCCACCACAAACCAATAGAATTTACCGGCCGGGCCTGCAATTTTTATACTGATATTGGTAAAATCAGCCGCTACGTTGCCCACGAAAGTAACGGCCCTTATGGCGGGGGTAAGCAATAGTTTTTCATCAAACAGGTCGATTTTGGCCGTAAAGTTAACCGCAAACATTTCAAGTTTACGGGATGTGTTAAAATACGGGTTCCCAAAAATAAAAGCCGTGTATTTCGGGTACAGGTTAAAATCAAACCATAGGTTATTAAAATCGGTGTTCAGTTTAAGCCCCATAAGCACACGGGTAGTCCTGGTTTGGTAGGAGGTGCCGGCCGAATCCAGGTTCTGCATCTGGTTAATCAGCCCTTCGGGCTCAAAAATTATAACCATAGGCAGCTTCTTAAAAGATTTGCGGAACGGGAAACTCAGGGCCCAGTATTCGGCCTGGAGCTGATCGTATTCGGTTATAATTACGGGGTCGGTGCTAAACAAAAACCGGTCGGTGTTTTGCGTGCGGCCATAAAGGATGGCGGGGTCTAAAAGCAGGCCGATTGGGGCAAACTCTTTGGCCGCCAATATCTCCAGGGTGTACTCCTGTGTGGGGCTGAAGACATACCTGTTGGGGATAGCAATAGCCTGAAAACCACTTATATCGTAACCTTCGATAAGTTTTTGCATGGGGTAAGAGGAAACCTGTCTCGATAAGGCGATATTAATATAGTTAAAACTACCGGGGGAATAGTTCACCCCAAGTTTAAACTCTATCTGTTGCTGGCTTTTCTGCCCATTAGTAGGGTTGGGGTAGGACATCCGGGCCAACCTGACCTCGTTATCAAAGGTAAAGGAACCGGCCGTAATACGGTGTTTTATAAATGGGGTCCATTTTTGAAAATTCAACCGTCCCCGGGCCCCGGTAAAAAGCGGCACAGTGGTTGAGCTAACAGAATCGGCCACATGAAACCCGTTTTTGCCTGCGGTTAACCCCCTGCCCTGAAACCGGATGCCCGTATTAATGGCCCCCAATTTGCCGCGGTACTGAACCATGATCCCGGATATGAAGTTTGTGGCTTGTGAAACGGTTTCCTGGGCAAAATCATATACAGGGGCATTGTTTTCATCGTAAAAAATGCCAACATACAAAGGGTTGTTGTGGCGCAGGGTTTTGGTGCGGGTGGCCTCTATGTAGGAATGGGAAGCCTTAAACTGCAGGCCCAACTTTGGGTTAAACTTATATTCCACCAGCAGGTTTTGGTAAAAAGCTTGCGAATTATGTACATCAGAAAAATCATAATTGAGGCCCAGGCGCGTTTCGCTGTTAACGACAGTGTTGGTGTTCTTAAATATAACCGCATTAAGATCGAGCCGGGCTTTGAGTTTGTTTTTATCGAGCCGGAAGTCTAACTTATTCTTGCTGGAATAACCGGTCATCTCCCGGGCTTCGGCAAAAGAGCTCACCGGGCTGGCCTCGTTAAACCTTTGCGCATAGTTACGGGCCTGGCCATCTTTGGTATAGCCATTGTAGGTGCCAAAGTACAAATCAATAGCGGGCGAAAGGGAATACTTGCTGCTCAGCCCGGCAATGTCTTTATCGGCCACGGTGTAATTTTTGAAGCCGTAAATCTCATCGTTAAAGGCTTCGCGTTCGGTAAGCGATTCGAAATCAGCCGGGATTTCAAATATTTTCCGGAAAGCTTCCGCCCCGATATTTTTTATTTTGTCCAGCGAGATTGTCTGCTCCCCAAAACGGTCGTGCTCAGCAAACAGGTGTACCTTAAGTTTTTTCTTTAACGAAAAAGCATTGACATACCCTCCGGGCTCTGCACTGTCCTGATACCCCATGGTAGCCCGCAGTTTGCCAAACAACGCTTTGTTAAGCCCCGCCTTGAGTTTGATGTCCAGTACCACATATTCCCGCGTGTCCAGCAGGCTTTCTTTTAATTTGTCGTTTTTTTCATCCAGCCTTACTTCCACGTTTTCTACATCTTCGGGGGCAATAGAGCGGGTAAGCATGGCCGCCCCGGTATTGGCCACTTCCTGGCCATCAATCAATACTTTGTCAATCATTTTTCCATTTACTTCAATCTCGCCATCGCCCCTTATTTTAAAGCCGGGTATTTTGGCCAGCACTTCGGCCAGGGTCTGGTCCCGGGCCTCCGTCCAGTGCCCCACATCATAAATAATGGTGTCCTCTTTAACAATCACCGGCCCCTGAATGACCACCTCTTGCAACTCATTTGCCGCAGGCGCCAGGGCAAACGACAGGGTAATGGCCCTGGCACTACCGGCCCCGATTACGATATCCTGCACAAAAGGCCGGTAGCCCAACCGGCTGGTCTTCAGCGTAACTACCTGGGGGCCCGGCTTAATCCGCAGGGAATAATGGCCCAGGGTATCGGTTTGGGTATAGGCTAAAATTTTGTTTGACTGGTAGCGGTAGATAATTACCGACACATACGGTAGTACCTTGCTGTCTTCCCGGTCGGTTATTTGTCCGCTAATGGTGGTTTGGCCGTAAGACAACATGGCCGGCAAAGCCAAACCCAGGAGCAATAAAACCCGCTTACTATTCACCTTTCCCCCTCAACGCTTTTTTTTGTTGTTTGAGCCATTTTTTGTTGAGCAACTGGTTAAACTGAAGCGTTTGCCCTTTGCTTACTTCAATACCATCGGCAGGAATAACTATAGTATCACCGGTATCCCACTCAATGTTCTTTAAGGTATAACTTTCAGACTTGTCTGTAAATTCAAGACGTACAATAAGCCCGGGCAGGCCATAAAACCGCTGCGGCCCGGTGGTAAACGGTATATCTGTGGTAAACCAGGCAATGGCCTCACCATAATCCCAGTCCGGCCTGTTTTCATCTCTTAAATAGTGCCCGTGCGCTATGGCTTTTTGCACGGTATAGCCGGCTATTTCTTTGGTTTCTTCGCTTATTTCCCACGATAAAGCGGCCGGCCATCGGGCAATTACCCGGGTACCGTCCTTCAACACCCGCTGCTCTGTTATCTGCTTTTTGACCACATCGTAATACCAATCGAAATAGTTATGATTAAAATCGACAAAATAACCCTGGGGAGAAGTATGACTGTGGGGCTCGTTATGGTACTCGTATTTAGACAGCGGACCGTTTATTATCAAGATATAGTCCTTGTGATAATCAACACTCGTCCATTCAAAAGTATAGGTAACAGTGGCATTGTCTTGCCCATAAACATTAGGCACAACCAAAAGAAGGAATAATAAGGTTGTTGTATGGTTTTTAACTGAATTCATGAGGTCTTGTTTTATAATAATATAGGCGATAGCCCTATATACGGGCTTCGCCTATATTCGTTCTACTTAGCAGCTTCTGCACGTTTCTTACAATTACAGAGTATGCAACTAATGGTACGGCCATCTTTAGTGGTAACCTTACACCAAAGCGCATCATCTTCTACACCAATTCCTGCCAAATTAGTTTCGGGGCAGGCCTCCAACGGGGCCTTCTCACGAACAGGCACAAAAGCAAACAGGGCAAAAACACTGGCTACCAGCATAACTTTTCTTAAATTTTTCATGTTTTGTAAGTTTTAAGGTTTAACATTCAATTACCACAACCCCACCAATACCAATCCTAATCCCTGTTGCTGCTGCCCGCTTGCACAACACCCGTGGCCACGTCCCAAAGCTGCAGGAAGTACCGGCCCAGGGTATCGGTTTGGGTATAGGCTAAAATTTTGTTTGACTGGTAGCGGTAGATAATTACCGACACATACGGTAGTGCTGTGCTGTCTTCCCGGTCGGTTATTTGCCCGCTAATGGTGGTTTGGCCGTAAGACAACATGGCCGGCAAAGCCAAACCCAGGAGCAATAAAACCCGCTTACTATTCACCTTTCCCCCTCAACGCTTTTTTTTGTTGTTTGAGCCATTTTTTGTCAATTGTACCTAAGTTATATATCTCATTTTTAGTGACCTCTATTTTACCAGGCAAAGTGGGAACTTGCCAACTTTCAACAGTATCAAATTTAACATTTTGCAGGGTGCATTTATATATGCCTATCCCGGAATACTCCAGTTTTACAATTAGGCCAGGAAGGCCATAATAGCCTTCAGGACCAGCACTAATAGGAATTTCGGTAGTAAACCAGGCAATAGCTTCACCATAGATAAAAGGATCGTGATCCTCATACAAAGGGGAAGTTGTGGCTTTTTGCACTTTATAACCAGCAATCTCTGCCGTTTCCTCCGTTATTTCCCACTCCATCCCAGCTTGCCATTGGGCTATCAGGTAAGGGAACCTGTAGGAATCCCTTGTTTGAACAATAGTTTTACTCGCAAGATCATAGTACCAGTCTAAGTGGTTTTTATAGTGGTAAAACTCATAGCCCTTTTCTGTAACTTCTGTATTTTTTTCCTCTTTCCTCGAATACCAACATGCTGCACCTTTAACCAGCAAAACCCCTATGGTTTCATAAGAGCCATAACTTTCGAATACGTATGTTGCTTTAAGGTCCTTTTGACCAAACAAAGGATAACTACAGAAAATATAAATTACAAGTAATAGATTTTTCATCTTTAACAAGTATAAAGGAATACCCCAAAATATGGGGCATTCCATTTATGATCAATCACTGCCGGTTTTCAAGTAGCTCCTTAGTAAACTCAGGGCAATTGCAAAAAGTGCATTTACCAATGAGGGTTCCTTCATCATTATATACTTTACAAATTAGCGCATCATCTTCTACACCAATTCCTGCCAAATTAGTTTCGGGGCAGGCCTCCAACGGGGCCTTCTCACGAACAGGCACAAAAGCAAACAGGGCAAAAACACTGGCTACCAGCATAACTTTTCTTAAATTTTTCATGTTTTGTAAGTTTTAAGGTTTAACATTCAATTACCACAATCCCACCAATACCAATCCTAATCCCTGTTACCTGTCGCCCGCTTGCACAACAGCCGTGGCCACGTAATAAGGTGGTTTAACAAGGCAAAGTGCCCGGTACACAAACAAATTATTTTCAATAACGGTGAAATTGAAACCAATTATATAAAAAAAAATAACTTATCAAACTTCTAGCCGTTTTTTTTCATCGTGTTTTTGGGGCCGGTTAAGCAATAATGCCCCCATTTTACCGGCCCTGCCCGGGAGGCGGGGCCGTGAGGGCGAAATATAAACCTGTGTTAGCGCACGGTTTTATTTAAATTTATATGCCAGGCCGAATTTAACGAACCGGGCAAAGACCGGGCTAGTATAAGAAAGCGTAGGTGATCTTTATGTGAATGATCTTTCCAATATTTAAAATTTATAAAGTAGTGATGAGATTGCTCTCACCACTATTACACCTATGTTTTCTTATACGGTGTTATGGGCTTTTTAGCTTGTTTTGAAAATTTTCTGACGATAATATAATTAAAGCACCTGTGAGTATTCCTGTAAAAAATAAAACAAAGAATACCCTTACAAATGTTAATTTA
>JALSJF010000037.1 GCA_026989505.1 Cyclobacteriaceae bacterium | reverse complement strand
CAGGGGAGAATAAACAGAAAGACCTTCATTAAAAAAAATGGGTTTATAACCTTAGGCGTCAGGGAAATCCCCGGTGGCTGGTAGGGGAAAATCCCTATTGACACGTTGCCCACTCTCGCCCTAATTTAGCCATTTATTAATGAAACGGATAAACCTAACAATAAAAATTTAAAACTATGCGAAAACTAAACTCCTTATTACACTATTTGGCCTTGATTATATGGGTTTCCCCGCTGGCCTTTTTTGCCGGGTGCGGAAACAAAATGGATGTTGCGCCCGTAATAGTGGTTACGGCAGATGCCGGCCAGGATATAGTTGTTGACTTTGGTGAAACCGTAAATATAACCGGAACCGGGGGCTCCAGCGATGGGGCCACGGTTGGCTATGGCTGGGAAATAACGACCGCCCCTCCAGGCAGCAGCCTTTTAGGGTTTACGGCCAGTACGGCCATGTTAACCTTTGTGCCGGACATGGCCGGGGAATATACGGCCAAACTAACAGTTACCAACAGTGCCGCCAACCTTACCGCTACCGATGACACCAGGGTTACCATTAACCAAACCAACGGGCCGGTAGAAATTTACGGCACCATTAGTGTTGACTCTGTTCTGAGAAATATTTATACCGATGCCGCTTTGCCGGATTATTATGCTTCAGCCCTGTTGCTGTTAGATGCCGGCCTGACGGTTGAGCCGGGGGTAAAAATCATCTTTGCTGCCGATGCCGGTATTCAGGTGAACACCGGAGGGTTTATCAAAGCCGTGGGTACGGCCACCGACTCGGTGGTGTTTACCGGGGAGCAGGAAGTTACCGGCTACTGGCGGGGTATCAGCATAGAGTCTAATAATTTAGAGAACCAGCTGGTTTACAGCGCGGTTAATTATGCCGGCAGCCAGGGCTTTGACGGGGCTAACCTGAAAGCCAATATTATGGTAGAAGTGGCTGGCCGGTTAAAGATGACCAATTCGGTTTCGCGCTACGGGGCCGGATATGGCTTGTACCTCCGCGATCCGGACACTAAGCTGGATGGCTTTGCCGGCAATGTGTTAACCGGTAATGATGCCCCGGTAATGGCCCTGATCAACCATTATCAGTATTTTGATGTTGCTTCGGACTATACTGGCAATACAAAAAACTATATTGATTCAGACTGGAGCAATAACGCCACCGCGCAGGATGTTACCTGGAATGCCCTTAATGTACCGTATCGCCTGGCCGGCAATATCGAACAAATCGGCTCGGCCATCACCATCAGCCCCGGCACTGTTTTTCTCGGCCAACCCGGTAGTGGTATTGAGGTAAATGCCAGCGGTTCGCTCATGGCGTTAGGTACGGCCAATGAAATGATTACTTTTAAAGGGGAACAGGATATAGCCGGGTACTGGCGCGGACTGGTATTCCAATCGAATACCACCGCCAACGAATTGACCTATGCGGTAGTAGCCAATGGGGGCGAACAAGGCTTTGACGGGGCTAATATCAAGGCAAATATTCTGGTGGAAGATGCCGGCCGCTTAAAGATGACCAACGCTACCGTTAAAACCAGTGCCGGGTATGGGCTATACACCCGCCACCTAGCCTCAACCCTGGATGGTTTTGCCAATAATATAATTACCGGTAATGATGTGCCGGTGATGACCCTGTTTAACCATTATCAATATTTTGATATCAACACCGATTTTACCGGCAATACAAAAGATTATATTGATTCAGACTGGAGCAATAACGCTACCGCCCAGGATGTTACCTGGCAGGCCCTTACGGTACCGTATCGCCTAGCCAATAATATGGAAAAAATAAGCTCAGCCATAACCATTGCTCCCGGGGCGGAATTTATTGGCCAGCCCGGCAGCGGCCTGGAAGTACAAACTACGGGGGCGCTTACTATCATTGGCACCAGTACCATGGGTATTATTTTCCGGGGTGAGCAGGATATTACCGGCTATTGGCTGGGCCTGCGCTACTTGTCAAACTCGGCCCAGAATACCATTGACTACCTGACCATAAGCAATGGCGGGGTGGATGGCTTTGATGGTGGCAACCGTAAGGCTAACCTCGAAGTGGGCGGCAGTGGCACCCTGGAAATGACCAATAGTGCCATAAATAAAAGCGGAGGCTACGGGGTAAGGGTACAGGCTGGTGGCTTGTTTACCGAAAGCAATAATACCTATAGCGGTAATATTTCCGGCCCGGTTTTGATGGATTAGCCCAACGAATTTCTTTGTAAAAAAGCCCTGCTGGTAATGTTGCGGGGCTTTTTTATGCTGCCAATTTTTCATCCCCCAAAGCAAGGGCTGAAGTTTCGTCATTTTTGATACACATAACAACGTGTTTGGTGTGTCATTTTGTCGTTAACCGGCAGTTGGCAAACCGTTTGTATATAGCTTGTTGAGCAAGGTGCTCAGTAATGTATGTTTAACCTAAAAAAAGGAGGAGCAAAATGACACTGGTAAAAAGAAATGGCGATTTGTTCCCTTCTTTGTGGAACACGTTCTTTGGCGAAGATTGGTTTGGTAACCCAAACATTGCCCAGGCCGGCACTACGGTTCCGGCAGTAAACATCAAAGACACCGCAGATAATTTTGAGGTGGAGATGGCGGCTCCGGGAATGAAAAAGGATGATTTTCAAGTAAACCTTGACAATAACATCCTGACCATTTCTGCCGAGCAAAAGTCTGAGTCGGAAGACAAAGATAAACACGGCAACTACACCCGCAGGGAATTCAGCTACAGCTCATTCAGCCGTTCGTTTACCCTGCCCGATACGGTAGAAGCCGATAAGATTGGCGCCAAATATAAAGATGGCGTTTTACGTATCACCCTCCCTAAAAAAGAGGAGGCTAAACCAAAGCCCGTTAAACAAATTGCAATTAGCTAGTGAAAGGCAGGGGATAACCTGCCTTTCTTTTTTTGTTTAACCTAAACAATTAGCAAAATGAAAAGGTTATGGTTAATGATGACGGTTGCCTTGTTGTCAACCGGCTGCAACGGCCAGCAACAAACCGAAGAGCAGGCTACAGTAAAAACAGCAGAAAAGGAAGCTAATCAACCGAAGATTAGCTGGGATGTAAAAAAGGAACTGGATGAGAATGGCAATGTCATTCGCTATGATTCTACGTACACCTGGTCGTATGCCACCGGCAATGGTGATTCAATGGTAGTAGATGTGGATAGCGTAATGCGCTCGTTTCACAGCTATTTTAATACCCGCTTCCCGTCTATCTGGGACAAAAGCTTCGCCCAGCCATTATGGCAGGATTCATTGTTCTATCGTGATTTCTACCGCGATGATTATTTCTACAACCGCTGGCAACAGGACTTCTTCAGGATGAACGATATGTTCAGGAGGATGGACTCCCTGCGTAACCAGTTTTTCTATGACCGTTATCCGGGTTTGTTAATGCCCCCTTCAACCGAAGAAAAGAAAAAAGGTTAGCCAAAGCCTCTGGTCTTTTATCGGCCGGGCCTGTTTATTATCTGCCATTTACCCGGCTGGCAACCTAAAAGTTATTCCGGGGTGTGGTAACTTTAGGCCTTTATGAAGGTGTTGGTTGCCATCGACTCATTCAAAGGCTCGTTACCGGCCACAGCCTTGGCTGCGGCCATAGCAACAGGCATTAAGGAAGCGGCTCCCGGTTTTACCGTTGTGCAGGCCCCCATTGCCGATGGCGGGGAAGGGATGGCCACAGTGCTTGTGGAGGCCCTCGGAGGCAAAACAGTAACGGCAAAAGTTGCCAACCCGCTGGGCAAAGAAATTACTACAGCCTATGCAGTGCTGGGGGATGGTACTGCTGTGATTGAAACCGCTGCCGCGGCCGGCCTTACCCTGCTGCCCCCGGCCGGCCGCAACCCTATGCATACCACAACCCTGGGCGTAGGACAACTGATCAAAGCGGCCCTGGCCACCGGTTGCCGTAACTTCATCATGGGCCTGGGGGGCAGCGCCACCAACGATGGCGGTATGGGTATGCTGCAGGCATTGGGGTGCCGTTTTTTAGATGAACACGGACAGCCCTTGGCCCCGGAGGGCGCCTCCCTTGGCAAAGTGGTTAAAATTGACACCACCAACCTTTTGCCGGAGTTACAAGATTGCCGGTTTACCGCAGCCTGCGATGTGGACAACCCGTTTTATGGCCCCAGGGGGGCAGCCCGGGTTTTTGCGCGGCAAAAAGGGGCAAACGAAAAAGAAATTGAACTCCTTGACCAGGGGATGGAACATTTTGCCGGGGTAGTGGCCCAAACCTTTGGTGCCCAATTTGCCACCCTGCCGGGCACCGGGGCGGCAGGCGGTTTGGGTGGGGCTTGCCGGGCGGTGTTGAGGGCAACGCTTAAACCAGGTACGGATGTGGTCTTTTCCCTGCTCAACCTGCCGGCCAAGGTTAGGTGGGCCGACCTTATTATTACCGGGGAAGGGCGCCTTGATGCCCAAACGGCTATGGGCAAGGCCCCGGCCGGGGTAGCCAGGTTAGCCAAAACTGCAGGAAAACCCGTTATCGCCCTGGCCGGCAGTATTGGGGAAGGGGCCAGCCAATTATATGATCTGGGCCTCACCGCCATGTTCGCCATAACAGATACGGCCATGCCCCTGGCACAGGCAATGCAACCGGATGTTACGGCCCGGCTGGTAACAAAACGGACGAAGGAACTATTCCGGTTGATAAAAGCCCTGGCGTAGGGCTGCGCTACTCTTCCGGGCCAAAGTCGGCCTATCCTGCCTGGTGCAAGACCCAGGGCCGTAAGACCCTCCGGATTATCGGGAAATTTTGTTATCGTACCGGCCGGGGTTAGCCGGCACCCTCTTTGATCTGCCGGGCGATTATTTCAATACCTTCGGCAAAGCTGTGCGGCTGATATCCGAGTTCCTGGCGGGCTTTTTCAATAACAAAACCTGTTTTTGGTGGCCGTTTGGCCGGCTGGCTAAAGGTAGCGGAATCGGCCCGGGTAATATAGCGGTTGTCAAGGGCAAAGTAATCGGCTACCATCTGTGCCATAGCATAGGGGGTAAGCATATCTTTGCCCGAAATATTGTAAACACCGGTTGCTTTCTTTTTGGCCATGAGCCAGCAGCCCAGGGCCAGGTCTTCGGCCAGGGTGGGTGTACGCCACTGATCATCAACAACCTTAATGTTTTTTTTGTTCTCCAGGTTTTCTTTTACCCAGAGGATGATATTTGAGCGGCTGAGACCGGGCACAACACCATAGACCAGCACGGTGCGGGCAATGGCCCAACCAATATCCGCCTGCTTAATGATTTCTTCGGCCTGCAGTTTGGTTTCCCCGTAGAAGTTTACCGGGTTTGGTGCGGCCTCTTCGGTAAGCGGCCCGGCCGAGCCATCGAAAATAAAGTCGGTAGAAAGGTGCACGAGGTGGGCCTTTACCTGCCGGCAGCCGGCTACAACATTTTTTACCGCCCCAATATTGGCCTTAATACAAGCCTCAGGGTTAAGTTCACAATCATCTACCTGGGTCATGGCCGCAGTATGGATAACCACCTCCGGTTGCAGCCGGGCAAATGTGGTAAGTACCTCCTCTTCTTTGGTTACGTCAAGGGAATGAAAGGAGCCGTGCCCCAGGTCTTTAATCCGGCAGTTGCCCCGGGAGGTAGCCATAAGCGCAACCTCCGGCTGCTGCTGTAACAGGCTAACCAGTTTTTGCCCTAACAGGCCGTTGGCCCCGGTAATAAGTATTTTCATTCTTTGGGCCCTTCTTTCTGTGGATAAACAATACCATACCAGGCGGTAATACTGTCTTTAGGCACGCGGGTGATTTTCACCGTCATGTACACCGGTTCCAGCGGCCGGTCCACACTGTCAACTTCCAGGGCAGCTATTTTATCCACGGTTTCCATACCCTCTACCACCTGGCCAAAAACGGTATATTCACCATCAAGGTGCGGGGCCCCGCCCAGGGTGGTATAGGCTTCAATTTGTTCACGGGTAATTTCCGTGTTCTCAAAATTCATCCCCAGGGTTTCTTCTATGTCCTGACGTAAAGCCAAAATCCGCTGTTGCAATTGTTCGTCTTTGCCCGAGTCCTGCAGCATTTTAAACTCATCTATCAGGGCCTGGTGTTGGCCATTGTACAGGTACTTGGGCAAAGCACTGTTGAGCTTGCCAATTTCTGTGGTCAGTTCGGTTTCGGTAAACTTCCTTCCCTGGACAATATAAAACTGGGTGCTTGATTTGCGGTAGGGGTTACGGTTAATGGGTTGCCGGGCTGCCCCTATGGCCCCGCGGGTATGGATATGCCGGGGGCTTATTTCGGCCTCAATCAACCTGCGCGATTCGAGTTGAAACGCTTCGTGTACAGCTACATCCCCGCCCTGGACCATGAAATTTTTAATCACCCGGTAGAAAGTAGTGCTGTCGTAAGCCCCGGCTGCGGCCAGTTCCAAAAAGCTGGCCTTGTGTTTTGGGGTATCGTCAAATAATACCATTTTAATCTCGCCCAGGCGGGTAGAAACCGTAATCAACGCCTCCATATTTTCATCATGGCCGGCACATGACATCAACCACAGGCCGGCAAAGAGCAGGGAGGTTGCGCGTGGTTTATTCAAACACATACCCGTATTCTTTGGTTATTTTCTTTTTTGCCATTTTTTTCACTTCCATCGTCATTTTGATGTCCTGCAGGGGCCGGTTGCGGGCGCCTACCGGCTGGGCGGCAATTTTATCCACTACGTCAAGGCCGCTGATGGTTTGGCCGAAAATGGTGTAGCTGCCGTCAAGGTGGTGGGCGCCATCTTCTCCCTGTACGATATAAAACTGCGAACCACTGGAGGCCTTTGCCGGGTTTATACTATCGGGTTGGCGGGCAGCGGCCAGCGCCCCTTTATTATGCACAAACTTACGGTTGAATTCAGCCGGAACGGTAAACCCGGGGCCACCCAGGCCATCGTTGGCGGGGTCGTCATCTTTCGAGTTAGGGTCTCCGCCCTGGATCATAAAACCTTGCATCACCCGGTGAAACGTAGTGCCATCGTAGTATCCGCCTTTGGCCAGTTCCAGAAAGTTTTGTTTATGTTCCGGGGTTTCATCAAATAGAATAACCACAATATCCCCATAATCCGTGTGGATGGTGACTACATCCTGGCGGTTGGTGCAGGAACTAAGCAGGACAACCATAGGTAGAAATAACAAAACAACTATTTTACGCATAATCTATCGGTTAAAGGATTTTGTAAAAATCATGGATAAGTTCATAAACACTATTTTGGCGTTGGCATTGCGTTCAAGGTAATAGTGGGCATCACTTATTTTGGCGGCCAGCAAATCTATGGCGGCCATGTTCAGCGTTTGGCTGAACTTTTTTACAAAAGTCCGGCTATTTCCCCGGATACGCAACAGCTTGTCTTCCTCAAAGCCGGCCACTAACGACTCCCGCAGGATTTGCAGCCCATATAGCAAAAAGGTTTTTTGGGCTGCTTTGGCCAGGCCGGCAAACTTATCGGCCGTATCGCTTATTTTCAGGTAATCCCGGGCAAAGCACAGGCGCATCCAGTCGATAAACATGTCATGCAGGTTGAGGTCGGCTTCCTCGTGGAGTTGCAGGGCGGTACGCAGGCTGCCATCGGCCAGTTGTGCCAGTTGCCGGGCTTTTTCCTCATCAAGCTGGTATTCGCGGGTCAGGATATGGACCATTTCCTCATCCGAAAAAGCGGGGATCTGCACCAATTGGGTGCGTGACCGGATGGTGCCCAACAGGCGGTCTTTTTGCGGTGATACCAGCAGAAAAACGGTATTGGCGGCCGGCTCTTCCAGCAATTTAAGAATACCGTTGGCGGCAAAAGGGTGCAGGTATTCCGGCATCCAGATGAGCATAATTTTGTACCGGCCTTCAAAAGCTGTTAGCGACAGGGCATCAATCATCTGCCGGCTTTCTTCCTTGGAAATATTTAAGTTCTTGTTTTCGCCCCCGAAAGTAATGGCCCAGTCAACTACATTGCCATAAGGGCTGGCCAGCAAAAACTTACGCCAGGCCGGCAGGAACACCTTGCTCACGGCATCCTTGACTTTTACCTCCTCGGTGCCGCTTACCGGATAAATAAAATGGATGTCGGGGTGGACATACTTCAGGCTCTTGGTGCAGGCGGCACATTCGCCACAGGCATCGGTGTCGCCCGGGTGCTCGCAATTAAGGTAGGTGCCATAGGCCAGCGCCATGGGCAACAGGGCAGAGCCTTCTACCCCGCTAAACAATTGTGCGTGGGCTACCTTATTGCGCTGCACGCTGCTGATCAGGTGGTGCTTGGTTTTTGTTAAGCCATGAATGTCGCTGAATCTCATCGGTCAATCTTCCCAGGTGCGATATTTTTTTGTTGCTGCGAAAATATGGTTTAGTATGCTTTCTTCCACTGCATCAAACCGGCCTTCCCTGCGGGCCATGGCAATGGTGGCCGTTTCTTTCACCTTTTGCGGCCGGAAGGTGCTAAAACCGCTAGCCCCGCCCCAGGCAAAAGAGGGGATAAACGTACGCGGAAACCCGGCCCCGAAAATATTGGTGGCTACCCCCACAAGAGTACCCGTGTTAAACATGGTATTGATGCCGCATTTGCTGTGGTCGCCCATCATCAGGCCGCAAAACAGTTCTCCGGTATCGATAAAACCCCCTTTGGCATAATCCCAGACTTTTACGTTGGCATAATTGTTTTTCAGGTTAGAGGTATTGGTGGCGGCCCCGATATTGCACCATTCGCCTACCACCGAATTGCCGAGGAAGCCATCATGCCCTTTGTTGGAGTGGCCAAAAATAACCGAGTTGCTTATCTCGCCCCCTACCTTGCACTTGGGGCCAATGGCAATATCGCCCCGCATGCGGGCCTGGGCATTTACGGTAGAGCCTTCGCCCAGGGCGAAGGGCCCGCGGATAATAGCCCCTTCTTCAATAGTGGTGTTTTTTCCGAGGTAAATCGGGCCGTTTTCTGCATTGAGGGTGGCCGCTTTTATCGCTACGCCCTCTTCGAGAAAGATTTGCTCCCGGTCATAGACAATAGTATGTTCATCGGTAACCGGGGCAGACTCCCGGTTCCGGGTCAGCAGCGTGTAGTCCAGCCGGATTTGTTGGCCGGCCGCTTTAAAAATATGCCAGGGGCGTGCAATAACCGTTAGCGTGTCCCCGAACTCGCTGGCCGGCAATTTGGCCAGGGCCTCCAGGTTGGTGTAACGGCTGACCCGGGCCGCCAGCAACAACCCTTCTTTTACCAGGGCCTGGTCCGGCTGCAGGTTTTGTACGGCTGCCGCCAAACCGGCATGGGGGCATACGCTGCCGTTGACCAGCCATAAATTATCGGGGGTTGCCGGCCCGGGAAACTTTTCCGCCAGATAATCCCGGGTAAGATAAGTGCCCGTAGCGGTTAGGAAATACTGCCATTTTTCGGCAATGGTTAAAGCGCCTACCCTGATCTCCGCCACCGGACGGGTATAAGTAAACGGCAAAAGCTGCTGCCGGAGTTGCGGGTGATCGAAGAAAGCCAGGTTCATGGCACTAAAATACTACCTTTATTACTTATGGGATTATTCTGTAAAAAGAAAACAACCCACTTTTTTGTCCATGTGAATACAAGGGCTCCTAAACAGCCTGCCTTTTGTCTGACACATCGGAATTTATATAAAAAAAGCCCTTGCCTGGCAACCTGAGTTTGATTTATAGCGCTAGCAAAAAGGAGCCATCCTGCTTCTTTTTCAAGGGGAGGCCCAGGCCTTCGGCCAGCATCATGCCTTGTTATTCCGGTCTGCGGGGACAACCACCTTAAACGTTGTCCATTTGCCCACCGCAGACGCTACGGTAATATGCCCATTGATCCGCTTAACCGTTTGCTCGGCAATGTACAGCCCCAGGCCCGAACCATTGGAACGTTCGGTAGCCCGGTAAAACATTTTATACAGGGAGTGAATATATTCCGGGGCAATGCCTATGCCATTATCGGCCACCGTAATTTCCTGAAGGCCATCACGCTTTTCATAAATTACTTCAACCACCTTTGAAGGCTTCCGGTTATCGCTATAGGCGATGGCATTAGAAATAAGGTTGGTTAATATTATACTAAGCCTCCGCCTGTCAGTACAGATCATTTTTTCCCCGGCCTTTACCTTAAAAGTTATATCACGTGCTTCTTCACGGTGTTTTTGGGCTTCAATGATGGTGTTTGTCAGTTCGCTAAAGTCAAACGTTTCGGAGGTCACCTCGGTCCGTGAATTGCGGGACACTTCCAGCACATCATTGATAACCTTTTCCATCCGTATCATGCTTTGCTCAATGAGCCCGAAATATTTTTCGTTGTTTTGCTTATCTAACTTCAGGAGGTTTATCAGCCCCAGGGAAGAGGCTATAGGCCCCCTTAAATCATGCGAAACACTATAGGCAAAGGAATCAAGTTGGACATTAAGGGCATTCAACTCTTCATTTTGTTGGCTCAATTCTTCCTTGGAGGCCAATACTTCTTTCATTTTTTCCTGCAGCTTTTGGTCAAGTCTGGCCGTCAGCTTTTTCTGGTTCAGGTAATTGGTTGTCATCGCCACCAGGGCAATGAAGGTAATCAGGCAGAGAAGCAAAAACCAATACGAAAAATAAAAGGGTGTTTTCATGGTAATTGTGCCTGTAGAGGCTATCCGGCCCCACGCATTTTGTGACTCCCGGGCCCGCACATGAAAACGGTAGGCCCCCGGCCTTAAGTTATGGTATGAGACACTACGCTGCCCGTAATTTCCTATGTGTTGCCAGTCATCATCCAGCCCCTCCAACTTATACTGAAAGTTTATACTGGCTTCGCTATAAAAGGAAAAAGCACTAAAAACAAATTCTATATTTCGGTTATCGTAGTCGATATAAACAGCGTCTGCCTGTTTTACTACGCGCCCATTGACCCGGGTTTCATCAACCTGTACGCGAGGGGGCAGGTTGACCGGGTTGTCTAAGTAAGGGTTATATAGGGTCAGCCCTTCGTGACAGCCTATCCACAAACGGTTGTTATGGTCGAATACCAGGGCTGAGCGGTTTATTTCGTTACTTACCAGCCCATTGGTGGCATCATAGTGGTTTAGCATTTTGTTGTTGCCCACTTTGTACACCCCGTTGGAGGTGCCAATCCATAAGTTTTGGTCTTTATCGGCCCTAAACGTGTAAACGGGCTGGTTGAAGTGGGCCCCATCTACGATAAACTCTTCATATTGCCCATCGGAATAGTAGTAGAGGCCACCGAGGGAAGCCACCAGAAACCGGCCCTTGTAGAGTCCTCCAAAGTATATATTGCTCTTGGCGGAAAGGCTTTGTTTTAAGAACCGAGTGGGTTTAGTATAGTTCCGAATGCCTCCTTTCTGTAACAACAGAAGCTCCCCGCGGGCATTAAAAGCCAGCCGCCTGGTGAACCCGGTTTTTTCCTTGTTAATGATTTTGTTGTTTACAAGGGTATATAGGGTGTCCCGGCTGCCTACCCACAGGGTGTCTTTACGGGCTAGCACACTTGTGGCATAAGGGATACCCGGATGAAACGCAACCCTGTGGTTGTCCGGGTTTATTTTAATCAACCCCAGGGCGGGTGAGGTGGCATAAATTGTGCCGTTATTTGCTTGAACAGCATCCAAAACCCGTAATATACCGGGTGATTTCTTAAATTGATACGCCCACTGTACCTCCACATTGTCGTTTACAATACTAAACCCGGTGTTATGCCCTAAGAATACCCGGCCGTTGGTAAGGGGTAAAACAACAGATATTTCATTATCGGCAAAATACCCTTGTTTATACGTGGTAAAGGCCAGGGAGGGGAGCTTACTTATCCCCCGGGTATTTACCATCCATAAAATGCCCTGCCGGTCAAGGGTTAAATCGTGCCATTTGGCCAGGCTCCCGTGTTCGTGCCCCTTTATTTTTAGCGATTTTCCTTGTCGCAAATCATACAGGAACAAATGGCTGGAAGAAGTGTAGTACACAAACGGAAACTTGTAGGCGACAGTAGAATAAAGCCCTCCCTCTACCTGGTTCAACTCATTATTATACTGCAATATTTCTACGTTATGGGGTGTTTTAAGGGCCAGGTAATCCTTTCCGATAATAAAAAGGCTGTCACCCGATGGCGACCAGGTTAAATCATAACCTGTAGTGTTCAGGGCTTCACCCAACTCAAAAACCGAAACGCCTTTATTATTACTCACATATACCCCATGTGGCGTAAGGATATAAAGGTTACCCTGGTTAGCCCGTATATTTCGTACGGGCAATAAGTTGTACCCGGCACCTGCGCTGGGCTTTCCTGTCCAGGTACCGGTCTGCTCACTATACTGGTACAGGCTGTCGGCATTCAGGTAGGCGGCATGGACCATGCCGGCAAACTCCCAAACCAAAAACCTGTAAGCGTGTAGCGCGGATGCGGGCAAATATTTCTTTTCCCAAACCCCGTTCCGGTACACCGCCAGAAGGTTTTCGGCCATATCGTTCGTTCCTATAACGGCCATCCCGCCTTTTGCCAAAGCCAGCAGCTTCGTGTTGATTTCCCTGGGCAGATGTAACGAATCCGGTACTTTTTGCCAGTTAACCCCATCGTAGCGCACGATACCGGTTTGGGTTACAAACCACATTGCCCCCTGGCTGTCTTGCTCTACCTGGTAATAAATAGCGGTGGAAAGGCCGGGCAAGTTGTTGTACGTGTGTGAAAATATATTTTGGGCAAAACTGCCCGGACAGATAACCCCGGCCAATAGCAAGACCACTAGCGTAACGGTTGCAAAACAAGTACGGAACCTCACAATCACAAAGGTTAAGTTACAAAAAAGAACATAATTTGGAAATTAAAGGAAATATCCGGCACAAAAATAACCGGTGCCCCCGCCTGGCCCTTTGGTTGCAAAAAAGGCTTATCCGGGCGGGGATAATGCAAAAAGCCCCCGGCAAGTTAATTGCCGGGGGCTTTTTGCAAGACTTTCGCGGGAGCCAGAGGGTTACTTCTTCTTGTAACGCCTGTTAAACTTCTCAACCCGGCCGGCTGTATCCACAAAGATTTTCTTGCCGGTATAAAACGGGTGCGAGTCTGAGGTAACCTCAACTTTAATGAGCGGATATTCATTTCCATCCTCCCATTTAATGGTTTCTTTAGAAGTCATCGTAGATTTGGTCATGAATTTAAAATCAGTTTGCAAATCCTGAAAAATAACTTCTCTGTATTCCGGATGTATTCCCTTCTTCATAATAATATCTTTTGCGGCCTAAAATGGCTCTTTTTCCTAAGGAGGCACAAAGTTAGCCATTTAGAACATATCTTCAAATAATTTAACGTTAATTTGGCAAGAAATTAGCCGGCTGTGATAAGATTTACCCTTCGATATCAACTTTTGTTCCCTGTGCTTATGCTGTTGGCCTTGGGCAAAGGGTGGGCGCAAAGCAGTAATGCGCCCCTCAATAAAGACTATTACCACCTGCTCGACCGGCTGGAAATTCGCAGCGGTAACCTGGCCCCGGCCTATCATAGTGCCATTAAGCCGTATGCGCGGCAGGCCATTGGCGTTTTGCTGGATTCGGTAGCCGGCCATGAGGCGCTTTCTTCAGCGGCCGATAAATTTAACCACACCTATCTGGCCAACGATAACTGGCAGTGGACAACCACGCATGAGAACAGTAACCCCAAACCTGTCTGGAACACCATCTATAAGTACAAGTCTGATTTTTTATATGGTGAGGATAAAAACAAGTATGTTGCCATCCATGTAAATCCGGTCCTTAATTTGAGTATTGGTGGGGAAACGGCTGATTCGCGCTACACCTTCATTAACACCCGGGGCATTCAGGTACACGGCATGATTGACGGCAAGGTAGGCTTTTATACCTTTATTGGCGAAAACCAGATGCGCTCTCCGCAATATGTCAGGGATTGGGTAAGCAAGTACAGTGTGGTGCCGGGGGAAGGCTTCTGGAAAAGCTTTGGTGATCAGGGGTACGATTTTTTTACCGCTACCGGCTACATAAGCTTTAATGTTACCCAACATATTAACTTCCAGTTTGGCCACGACCGCCAGTTCTGGGGCGATGGCTATCGCTCGATGGTGCTATCTGACTTTAGCCCTCCGGCATTGTTTCTGCGCATAAACACCAATGTATGGAAGCTAAACTACACCAACTTATTCACCCAGGTTTATGCCGATGCCTACGGGCGGTCCGGAGGCTCGGTGGGCAACACCCAGTTTCCTAAAAAATACTTTATCGCCCACCGGTTGAGTATGAATATTGGCAAACACGTAAACCTCGGCATTAGCGAGGCAATCCTGTTTGGCCGGGAAGACTCGCTGGGTAATAATTACTTTGAGCTTTCGTACTTAAACCCGATAATTTTTTACCGGTCAATCGAGCAACAAAATGGCAGTTTAGATAATGCCTTGATTGCTATTGATGCCAAATGGAATTTCCTTCAACATTTTTCTTTATACGGCCAAATAATGTTTGACGAGATGAAGGTAGATGAATTCTTTAATAATAAAGGCTGGTGGGGGAACAAAATCGGGTATCAGTTAGGCCTGAAATACATCGATGTGCTGAACGTTAGTAACCTGGACTTACAACTGGAATATAACTCGGCCCGGCCCTATACCTATTCGCACAGCGACTTTGGCGGCCAGGCAAACAGCAGCATTTATACCAATTACGCCAACTACCGGCAGTCCCTTGCCCACCCTATCGGGGCTAACTTTAAAGAGTTTATTGCTATCGTCCGCTACCAGCCAATCCGTAAATTATACCTTACGGGAAAAATGATAGCAGCTAATTATGGGCTGGACCCCCCGGGCCTGAATTACGGCAAAGATATTTTGAAAGATTATGGCACCCGGGTACGTGAAGAGGGCAACTTCATCGGCCAGGGCATTGCCACCGATTTGATGTTTGTTGATTTCACGGCCAGCTATATGATCTGGCAAAACACTTTCTTTGATGCCAAGCTGCTTTACCGCAGGCAGGACAGTGCCGACCCCCAGTATAACCAGAACTCAACCATCTACTCCGTTTCTTTCCGCTGGAATATCGCCCAGCGATTACAGGAGTTCTGATGGCGTTTAACCATGATTATGTTTTAGCTTTGCAGCCGGTCAGTTGTTTATGAAAACCTATTTCAGAATACTCTCGTATGCCCGGGGCCTGGGATGGTATATTCCCCAATATGCTGTTACCGTGTTGCTCTATGCTATGTTTAGCGTAGTCAACATTGCCTTGTTGGCGCCTATGCTGGAGGTGCTGTTTAACCAAACCGGGGAGCCGGGCACAACCCCTGTCATGCCGCAGTTTTCCTACAGCCTGAATTATTTTATTGACTTGTTTAATTACTACCTTAACCACTTCATGCACGGCCGCGGCCCCCTGGCAGCCTTAAAATTTGTGGCTATTGCCATTATTATCACTGCGTTTTTGTCTAACCTCTTTCGTTATTTGGCCGCTATCTTGCTCGCTATTATCCGTACCCGGGTGGTGAAAAACCTTCGCAACCATGTTTTTGAAAAAACCATTGGCCTCGACATCCGCTACTTTACTACCGAACGCAAGGGCGATGTAATGCTGAAAATCACCAGCGATGTGCAACAGGTTGAGGTAGCCATTATGGATTCACTCAAGATCATCTTGAGTGAGCCGGTATTGATAGCCGGGTATTTTATTGCCTTGTTTAAGATTTCGCCTGAACTCACCCTCTACTCGCTTGTTTTGTTGCCCTTGTCGGGGGCGCTGATTGCCGGTATTGCCAAGCGCCTGAAACTGGCGGCCTCAATGACCCAGAGCTCCCTCGGGCGCATTGCTAACCAGGTAGAAGAAGCCATCCGGGGCATCCGGCTGATTAAAGCATTTTCGGCCAACAACTATATTCTCAGGAAGTTTCAAAAAGAAGTCAATAATTATTCGCGGCTTTCTGTTTCTATGGCCAGAAAGTTTGGCCTGGCCAGCCCCATTTCAGAATTTCTGGGCATTGCCGTAGTGGCCGGCCTGCTGCTGATAGGCGGCACCATGGTCCTTGATCCGGAATCCGGGTTAGAGGCCTCGCTGTTTATTACCTTTATTATCGTCTTCAGCCGGGTGTTGCAGCCGGCCAAAGCTATTTCTACCTCCTTGTCATCCATTCAGCGGGCCATTGCCAGTGCCGACCGCATTTTCACCATTACCGATACCCGGCCGGAGATACAGGAAAAGCCGGAGGCCATTGAAATTAAAGAATTTACCCGGGGCATCGTTTTTGATAAGGTGGGTTTTGCCTATGAAAACGAACCGGTGTTGCACGATATTTCTTTCAACCTGCAGAAAGGCAAAACCATTGCCCTGGTAGGCATGTCAGGGGGCGGTAAGTCCACCATTGCCGACCTCATACCCCGCTTTTACGACCCCACCGAAGGGGATATTACCATTGACGGCATCTCCCTCAGGGACTGTACCCTGAAATCATTACGGCAACACATGGGCATTGTTACCCAGCAATCTATTTTATTTAACGATACCATTTTCAACAACATTGCCTTTGGCCTGGATAACCCCCGCGAAGAAGATGTGATCAGGGCCGCCAGAATTGCTAATGCCCACAATTTTATCATGGAGATGGAGCACGGTTACCAAACCTCGGTAGGCGAAGACGGCAGCAAGCTCTCCGGAGGCCAGCGCCAGCGCATCAGCATTGCCCGGGCGGTGATGGCCAACCCCCCCATCCTCATTCTCGATGAGGCTACCTCGGCCCTCGACTCCCATGCCGAGCGGCTGGTGCAGGAAGCCATCACCAAACTCATGCAAAACCGCACCTCACTGGTTATTGCCCACCGCCTGAGTACCATCCAGCATGCCGATGAAATCCTGGTGATAGAAAAAGGCTGCATAGTGGAGCGCGGCACCCATGAGGAGCTGATCGCCAACAACGGGGTGTACCAATCGCTGCGCTCAATGCAGAGTATCCATTAACCCCGGATACCCCCATTCAGGTAATTTTTACTGTTATTATTGATTTTTTTCGCCTAATTTCAGGCAATTAAACCCGAACGACCATGCGCCAACACCTTACCCTTATCATCAGCCTTGGCCTGGCCATAGGCTGCACCACCCGCGAACGGGCCATCCCCGGCCTTGAGCAACCGGTTGAAATTATCCGCGACCAGTGGGGCATCAACCATATTTATGCCCAAAACCAGCACGACCTGTTCTTTGCCCAGGGTTATGCGGCCGCCAAAGACCGCCTGTTCCAGTTTGAGCTCTGGCGCAGGCAAGCTACCGGTACCGTAGCCGAAATCCTGGGGCCACGCGAACTAAAACGCGATATCGGTACACGCTTGTTTCAATACCGGGGAAATATGCAGGCAGAACTCAACCACTACCATCCCGAAGGTGAGGCCATCATTAATGCTTATGTGGAAGGGGTAAACGCCTATATTGATGAAGCCAATAAGTCGGGCAACCTGCCTGTTGAGTTTGCCTTGCTGGGCATCAAACCGCAAAAATGGACTCCCGCAGTCGTTATCTCCCGCCACCAGGGGTTGCTGGGCAATATTACCCAGGAGCTGAATATCGGCCGTGCGGTAGCCAAAGTTGGCCCCGAAAAGGTTAAGGAGCTGGCCTGGTTTCATCCGCAGGAACCGGTACTGGCGTTGGATTCGGCTATCTATGGCCAACTCCTGGAAGCCGATATCCTTGAATTGTACAACGCCTTCCGTAAACCCGTACGCTTTCAGCCCTCCGACCTGGTAAGCCACCCGGCAGAAAAGCTTGGCGGGTTACGGTGGCCGGCAACCCAGGACGAAGGGCCCGCCCTTGCCGACCCGCTGGCGATAGGCAGCAACAACTGGGTGGTGGCCGGCCGCAAAACCGCCAGCGGCCATACCCTGATGGCCAACGACCCGCACCGTACCCTTGCCGTACCGTCTTTGCGCTACATGGTACACCTGGTGGCCCCCGGGTGGAATGTGATTGGCGGGGGAGAGCCGGAAATCCCCGGGGTATCTATCGGCCATAATGAATATGGCGCCTGGGGCCTGACGGTTTTTCGTACCGATGGCGAAGACCTGTACGTGTATGAACTCAACCCCAAAAACATCAACCAATATGTGTACCAGGGGCAATGGGAAGATATGCAGGTAATAACCGAAAGCATCCCCGTAAAAGGGGCCGGGCAGCAGGAAGTAAAACTATGTTATACCCGCCACGGGCCGGTGACCTATATCGATTCGGTTAACTTTAAAGCTTATGCCGTGCGTTGTGCCTGGCGCGAACCGGGGGGCGCTCCCTACCTGGCTTCCCTGCGTATGGGCCAGGCCACCAATTGGCAGGAATTTCGTGAGGCCTGCCGTTACAGCCATATCCCGGGCGAAAACATGGTGTGGGCCGGCAAGGACGGCACCATTGGCTGGCAGGCGGTAGGCATTGCCCCTGTTCGTACAAACTTTAGCGGCCTGGTGCCGGTGCCGGGCGATGGCCGTTATGAGTGGGAGGGTTATTTGCCTATTTTGGATAAACCGCACGCTACCAATCCGGCAGCCGGGTTTATTGCCACGGCCAACCAGAACGTTACCCCGCCAGATTACCGGTACTGGCAGGCTATAGGGTACTCCTGGGCCGACCCGTACCGTGGCAACCGGGTGGCAGAGGTGCTGGCAACCAACAAACCCCTGACGATGGCCGACATGCAGGCTTTACAAACGGATTATTTGTCGATACCGGCCCGTACCCTGGTGCCCTATTTACAAAAACTAACCTTTAACGACCCCCGGGCACGGGAAGCGCAGGAACGGTTAAACCAGTGGGATTACCGGCTTACCCCCAACGCCATTGCCGCAGCAATATATGTAGCCTGGGAAAACCAACTGCGTACCATGGCCCGCGACAAATTTGTGCCACAGGAAATCCGCGGGCTGCTAAGCCTGCAACTCAAACGTATTATCAACTGGCTTGCCAACCCTGAGCTAATGTTTGGCTCCACAGCCGCCCGCGACCGGTTTTTGCAGGAGGCTTTTGTGGCGGCCCTGACCGAACTAACCGCCCGCCTCGGAGAGGATATGGGGCAATGGCACTATGGCCAGGAGAAACTCAAGCATGTCTATATCCGCCATGCTTTGGGCGGCCTGGTAAACGATTCTTTGGCGGCAGTACTTAACCTGGGCCCCTTGCCGCGGGGGGGCAATAGCTATACCCCGGGCTCCACCGGCCCCTACTATAACCAGGTGAGCGGGGCCAGCTTTCGCCTCATTGTGGATACCGGTGACTGGGATCAGGCAACCGGCACCAACGCCCCCGGGCAATCGGGCAACCCGGCCTCTCCGTTTTACCGCAACCTCTTTGCCCCCTGGGCCAGCGATACCTATTTTCCGGTCTATTACACCCGGGAAAAAATAACCGCAGCCATGGCCGAAAAGGTTGTTTTATATCCCCGCTGAGGGTGTTATAGGCCTGCGGTTTAACAAAATCTTCGGGCTTATGTGATATTTCGCACACTAAGTGCTATATTATTGGGGTATTATTAGCGTTTGAATTCAGCACAAACGCATCATTAGCAAAAGGTTTTTACACGATGGATCATTACGGAAAACATTTTATTGCGGTTATTGGTGGCTCGGTGGCCGGCTCGGAAGCCGCCTTTATCCTGGCCGAAAAAGGGTACCGGGTTGTGGTTTTTGATCAGAAAAAACTACCGTACGGAAAAATTGAAGATGGCCTGCCTTGCTGGCATATCGGCCTGCGCAACAAGGAGGAGGCAGCCATTGACCAGCGGCTGGCACATGAAAACGTGCGCTTTGTGCCGGGCTTTACCCTGGGCAAAGACGCCACGGTACACGAGCTGCTCAACGAATGGGGCTTTTCGGTAGTGATTATTGCCATTGGCGCCTGGCACGACCGGAAAATTGCCGTGGACGGGATAGAAAAGTATTATAATAACGGGGTTGTTAAGCAAAACGACCTGGTGTACTGGTTCAACCACAAGCACGAGCCCGGCTACAACGGCCCGCAATACAAAGTCATCAACAATACCGCCATTGTAGGTGGGGGGCTGGCCTCGCTGGACATGGTAAAAATAGTGATGATTGAATTGGTTCAGGCAGCACTGGCCGCCAGGAAAGGCATTACGGTAGATATTTTCACCCTGGAGAAAAAAGGCATTGCCGCCACCCTGGAAGAACATAACATATCCCTGGAAGAACTTGGCGTTGAGCCCTGCACCCTGATTTACAGGCGCGATGCCGAAGACATGCCCCTTTATCCGCGCAAAAAACAAACCCCCGAAGGCATTGCCCAGGCGCGGAAGGTGTCTAAAAAACTCCTCGATAACTACCTGGCCAAGTATATGTTTAAGTTTATTCCCCGCAGTGTGGCCAAAGCCATTATCGAGGAAGATAACACCTTTAAGGGGATGACCTTTCAGCGGGTCGATATCGTTGACGGCAAGTTGGTGGAACGGGCCGGGGATACCTTTGATTTCAGGACCGGCCTGTTGATTTCTTCCATCGGCAGCCTGCCCAAAGAAACCCCCGGTTTGCCCATTGATGGTAATATGCTGCGCACCTACGGTGAATTTGGTTGCCGGGTAGAGGGGTTCGACAATGTGTTTGCCGTTGGCAATGTGGCCACCGGCCGGGGCAACATCCTGGAATCGCGCAAGCACGGGCGCATGGTTACCGACCGCATTATTGACGAACACCTGGAACCCGGGCAGGCTGATCCTATGGCCGATAAATACGCAGAACTGTTTCGCACTATTGAAAGCGATGTGGACCGCAAAATTGGCAGTATCGAAGAAACCCTGACCCACTCGCCCGTGCATAGCGATGAGGAAATCACCTTTATTTTACAGAAAACCAAAGAGCTGCAACAGCGGGTGGGATATGATGGCCATTATCTGAAATGGGTGGAGCAGCACCGCCCCCCGCGGTTAGAAGATATGCCGGCCGGCCAGAAGTAAAAGGAAAGGGGCCCTATTTATCCGGCTGCTTTATCCGCATTACCCTTGCTTAGTTATTTACCGGCACTTTATTCAGGATGGCCGTTACCACATCGTGGGCGGTTACCCCATCGGCCTCGGCTTCATAATTCAGGATGATCCTGTGGTTGAGAATGTCGGAGGCAATTTCTTTGATATCTTCCGGCATCACAAAATCACGGTCGTTAAAGAACGCCACCACCTTGGCGGCCAGGTTCATGTTGATGGTAGCCCTGGGCGAAGCCCCAAACTGAATATAGTCGGCCATGTCGTTAAGCCCATAGTCTTTGGGGTTACGGGTGGCATACACCAGCTCAATAATATATTTTTCAATGGATTCGCTCACCTTGATCACATTCACTTCCTCGCGGATTTTAAACACATCCTCTTTGGTGATAATTGTATTTACCTCCGAACTAAAGCTCAGGTCCGACATCCTGCGCATCACCTCCATCTCCTCTTCCTTGCTGGGGTAGTCAACATGCACCTTCATCATAAAGCGGTCGATCTGCGCTTCCGGCAACGGGTAGGTGCCCTCCTGGTCAACCGGGTTTTGCGTGGCCAGCACCAGAAACGGCCGGTCAAGCGGAAAAGTGGTCTCGCCAATGGTTACCTGCTTTTCCTGCATCGACTCCAGCAAAGCCGATTGCACCTTGGCCGGGGAGCGGTTGATCTCATCGGCCAGGATAATGTTGGCAAAAATGGGCCCTTTCTTCACTTCAAAACTGCCCACTTTTTGATTGTAGATCATCGTACCAATTAAATCGGCCGGCAATAAGTCGGGGGTGAACTGAATACGCTGAAAATCTAAATGCAGCACCTTGGCCAGGGTACTTACCGTAAGGGTTTTGGCAATACCCGGCACCCCTTCCAGCAAAATATGGCCATTGGCAAACAAGCCAATCAACAACCGGCTGATCATCTCATGCTGCCCTACCACTACCTTGCCTACCTCAGTAAAAATCTGCTTGATTTTCTCCCGGTAAACATCTTTATCACGCTCCCTGGCCATTATCTGCTCTACCATCATTATATCTCTGTGTTAACCATGTAAAATATCCCGCAATTATAGAAAATATGAACGTAATACAAAGCAAAATGATACCGTTTACAGTTATTTTCTCTCAGTGGCAGGCAAGCAAAGCCCGTACCGGCTGCTTACTTGTCAATATTTGCTTATATTTACTTGCAGATTAAATGTAACTATGGGCAAACTACTTTCATTACTTCTACTTGTTTTGGTTGTTATCCCCGGCAGGGCGCAAAACGTTGATGAGTCAGCTTACCAGCGCTATATTAATACCGGGGCCTATCAGCAAATGTTACCCGGTTATTGGGTGCAGGGAAATAAAAAGACGGAGGCCAAAATAAAGTATGTGCCCCCGGTGGAGTTTCAGGACCCGGCCGTGCCGTTGATTGTGGATAAAGGAAAAGGCGAAGAGACATTGCCTAAGGCTAAAATTGATGGTTTTATGCTTGACAACCACATTTTTGTGCCCGAAGATTTGGGCGACAGTGTAGTTTGGGTAATGGTAGAAAGGGAAGGGGCTATCCGGGAAACTATTTACTTTACCCCTGTGCCCGGGCGCAACCCGGCCTACTATAAAGTTAACCACCTGGTTACCAACACGACCACCCACGAAGGGTATTTTGTCGGTTCGCTGGCCATTAATTTCAATAAAATTATGGCCAACCTTACCAAAGACAACCCGGAGATAGCCGGTAAAGTGGCCAACCGTGCGCAAGGCTACCGGTTTATCGACTACAAGAAAATAATTGCCGAGTACAACCTGTGGTTTCAGAACAAATACCCTAAGCGCCTTAAATATATAGGTGAAATGCCTGATTTTCAAGAACTAATAGACAATGACGTCAGCAAATATTTGCCAAAAAATGAGTAACCAACACGGGTGGGTGGTTGCCCCATAACCGTTTTTACCCTGGTTTGCCCGGAGTAAAAACAAATATAGAATAGTTTTTCACCTGACAAATATCATTGAATAACGCCCGTAACCTCTCTATCTTCACATCCAGGATGTAAAGGTTATGCGTAAGGTTATGGAAACTGCAGAAATGGTAAAAAGTGTTTATAAGTTTGGTAATGCCGCAGCCGAGGGCAACGGGCAAATGAAAGAATTGCTGGGCGGCAAAGGTGCTAACCTCGAAGAAATGAGCCTGCTCGGCATTCCCGTCCCTCCCGGTTTCACTATCACCACCGAAGTATGTACGGCCTACCAGAAAGAAGGCCGCGAGAGGGTCATGGCCCACATCAGGGATGAGGTAATGGCCGGCATTGCCCATATCGAGGAAATTATGGGCACAAAATTCGGTTCGCCTGACAACCCCTGCCTGGTATCCGTACGTTCGGGTGCCCGGGTTTCCATGCCCGGCATGATGGATACGGTGTTAAATATCGGCCTTAACGATGCGGCCGTAGAAGGCCTGGCCGCCATGTCGGGCAAAGAAAAGTTTGCCTGGGACTCCTACCGCAGGTTTATCCAGATGTATGGCGATGTCGTGATGAACGTCAAGAACTTTACCGAAGGCAACCATGACCCTTTTGACAAAGCCATGGAGGCCTTAAAAAAACAACGAGGCGCAGCCACCGACCAGGAACTCAGCGCTACCGACCTGCAGGAACTGGTGCAACAATATAAAGACCTAATTTATCGGTACACCGGCCAGTCTTTTCCCGTTGACCCTTACGAACAACTATGGAACTCCATCATTGCGGTCTTTGCCAGTTGGCGTACCGACAGGGCCCTGGTTTACCGCCAGTTGAACAATATTCCCGATGCGTGGGGCACAGCCGTAAATGTGCAGGCCATGGTGTACGGCAATATGGGCAGCCGCTCGGCTTCCGGGGTAGCCTTTACCCGTGATGCCGGCACGGGGGAAAACGTTTTTAATGGCGAATACCTGATTGACGCCCAGGGTGAAGATGTGGTGGCCGGCATTCGCACCCCGCAGCAGATCACCCTGGCCGCTTCGCAAAAGTGGGCCCGGTTTGCCGGTATCCCCGAAGAGGAGCGCCAGGCAAAATACCCTTCGCTGGAAGAATATATGCCGGACGTATATCAGGAGCTTGAGGAGATTCAGCAAAAACTGGAAGACCATTTTGCCGACATGCAGGATATTGAATTTACCATTCAGGAAGGCAAGCTGTGGCTGCTGCAAACCCGTACCGGCAAACGCACCGGCAGCGCCATGGTAAAAATTGGCATGGATATGTTCCATGAAGGCCTTATTGACCGCCACACCCTGCTTACGCGCATGAACCCCAACAAGCTGAACGAACTCCTGCACCCCATTTTTGACTATGATGCCCTGGCCAGGGCCCACGAAATCACCAAAGGGCTGCCGGCCTCCCCGGGGGCAGCCTCCGGGCAGATTATCTTTTTTGCCGAAGATGCCGTAGCCTGGCACAAGGAGGGGAAAGACACCATCATGGTGCGCACGGAAACCTCGGCCGATGACCTGCAAGGCATGGCCGTAGCCAAAGGTATCCTTACCGCCCGCGGGGGCATGACCTCGCATGCGGCTGTTGTGGCCCGGGGCATGGGCAAGTGCTGTGTGGCCGGGGCCGGGGAAATAAAAGTGAACTACAAGGACCGCACGGTAACCGCAGGCGGTAAAGTTTATCATGAGGGCGACTGGATCTCCCTCAACGGCTCCACGGGCATAGTCTATGAGGGGAAACTAAACACCATGGAACCGGAACTTAGCGATGATTTTGCCGAACTGATGGCGCTGGCTGATAAGGTGGCCACCATGCAGGTGCGCACCAATGCCGATACCCCCGAAACAGCCCGCATTGCCCGTGAATTTGGCGCCAAAGGTATTGGCCTGTGCCGTACCGAACACATGTTCTTTGAAGGGGGGCGCATAAAAACCATGCGCGAGATGATCCTGGCCGAGGATGAAGCAGGGCGCAGAAAGGCCCTCGACAAACTGCTGCCTATGCAACGGGGCGATTTCGAAGAAATTTTTACGGCTATGGCCGGGCTGCCGGTAACCATCCGGCTGTTAGACCCGCCCTTGCACGAGTTTGTGCCGTTTGATAAGGCCAACCAGGAAGAAATGGCCAAAGAAATGGGCCTTACCCTGGAAGAAATAAAAGATAAAGTAGAAAACCTGCACGAGCTTAACCCCATGCTCGGCCACCGCGGTTGCCGGCTGGGCAACACCTACCCGGAAATTACCGAGATGCAGGCCCGTGCCATTATCGAGGCCGCCCTCAACCTGAAGGCCAAAGGCATAGAAGCCCACCCGGAAATTATGGTGCCCCTTACCGGTACGGTAAACGAAATGGTGGAGCAGGAAAGGATTATCCGCCATACCATAGAACAAGTGTTTGCCGAACGGCAGGATAAAATCCGCTACCTCGTGGGTACTATGATAGAAATACCCCGGGCCGCCCTGGTAGCCGATAAAATAGCCCAGCATGCCGATTTCTTTTCCTTTGGCACCAACGACCTCACCCAGATGACCTACGGTTACTCCCGCGATGATGCCGGCAAGTTCCTGCCTGTTTACCTTGAAAAAGGCATCTTGCCGGAAAACCCTTTTGAGGTACTCGACCAGGAGGGGGTTGGCCAATTGATTGAAATGGCTACCGTGCGTGGCCGTAACTTTAACAAAACCCTGAAAGTAGGCATTTGCGGGGAACATGGAGGGGAGCCAAAATCTATCGAATATTTTAACAAGCAGGGCCTGAACTATGTTAGCTGCTCACCTTACCGCGTGCCCATCGCCCGGCTGGCCGCAGCCCAGGCAGCGATAAGGATAAATAATTAACGGTTATTTTTATTGTGCATTTTTTTTTGCCACCGGAAGCATCTCCGGTGGCTTTTTTGTTTGCACCAAAGTAAAGCCGGGCCACCTTATCCGCAAGGGGCCGCAAATGGTGATATAACTCTCATTTTATCGTGTTGCCCATCAACCGTTTGTGTGATGAATGTCACACATCCGGCAAACTTAACTCATAAAATACCACACAAGGCAGGGCTAAATTTGGGTAAGATTTATCAGGTATAGCAATGACAAACCATAACCGTCATACGGCTATTACGATTTGGCCTGTCCGGCAGCCAACAGGGCCAACCTGCCGGTTATGTCTTTCCGGGGCAGCCTGAAAACGGGCTGCCCGGAGCCTCAACACCCCATAAAATGCGCCACAAAGCTAAAATGTAAAGGAGATGAACAAGAAAAACGATAAAGCTGAAAGACGAAAGTTTCTCAAAAATATGTTAACGGTTGGTGCCGGGGCTTTGGCCGTAGGTACCGGCACGGTATTGGCCAACGAAAACAACCCGGGAAAAAAGACCGAAAAAATTAAAGTGCTTACCACTGATGGTAAGGTAATAGAAGTAGAAAAGCCGGCCGGCAACTGCAAAATCAACCCCTGTTCCCCGGCCAAAGGGGCAGCCGCCCGCCACGGCATACCCGGCCGTTCTTTTGTTATGGTTATTGACCTGGCCCGGTGTAAAAATGCCCGCAAATGCATTGAGGGGTGCCAGAAAGGCCACAACCTGTTGCCGGAGCAGGAGTGGATGAAGGTGTACCTGCGCAAAGACCACCCCGATGCCGAGCCCTATTGGTTTCCTAAAAACTGTTTCCACTGCGACAACCCGCCCTGTGTTAAGGTTTGTCCTGTGGGGGCTACCTTTAAGCGCTCAGACAACCCCGTGTTGGTAGATGTTAACCGTTGTATCGGCTGTAAGTTCTGCATATCGGCCTGCCCTTATTCGGCCCGTATTTTAAACTGGACTGACCGGGAGGTTTATGCCGACCATGACCCTGACTACTCGCCCGAGACCAGCGTGCCGGGCCAGCATGGTACGGTGGGTAAATGCGATTTCTGCCCCGACCGCGCCCGTGAAGGCAAGCTGCCCTATTGCGCCAGCAGTTGCCCCATGGGGGCCATTTATTTTGGCGATAAAAATGAGGACGCGGTAACCAATGGCGAGGAAACCCTGCGGTTTAAGCAGTTGATCAAAGAAAGGATAGGCTATCGCTATCTTGAAGAACTGGGCACAGAGCCTAATGTGTACTACCTGCCCCCGGTAAACAGGATGTTCCCCTATGAACGCGGCCTGAACAACCTGTCGGCAGAAAGAAAAGAGGTTATCCTGAAAACCATTACCCGTTAAAACCCAAAACCGATGACCATGAACACAACAATAGAAGCACAAGCCTTACTCAGCGAACACAAAACCTTTGCTAAAAAGCCCGGGCTGGGCTGGATACTCAAAGTAGTCTTGCTGGCCTTTGTGTTTTGCATAGGGTTATACGCCCTGGCTTTACAAATTATACAGGGCCACATTATTACCGGTATGCGCGACAATGTGGTGTGGGGGGTATATATTGTCAATTTTGTTTTTATCCTCGGCCTGAGTTATGCCGGGGCCCTGCTGGCCGGCATTTTTCACCTGGCCCGGGTGGAATGGGCCAAGCCCTTGCAACGGATTTTAAAGCTGATCACGGTCTTCAGCCTGATGATCGGCCCTTTTTATATCCTGCTTTGCCTGGGCCGGCCCGAAAGGCTTTTCAACCTGTTTCTTTACCCGCGTATTCAATCCCCCATTATCTGGGACGTGATTGCCATCGTTACCGACCTGATCTTCTGCATCGTTTATATGTACTTTACCTACATCAAAGATTTTGCCCTGCTGCGGGATAATGCTGAATTTTTACACCTCAGCAAATGGCGCCAGAAGCTCTACAGGTTCCTGGCTATGGGGTATCAAAATACGCCCGAACAAGCCAAAACCCTTAATCAGGCGCTGGATATCATGGCCGCCATTATTATTCCCACCACCATTATTGCCTACTCGCTGCTGGCCTGGTTGTTTGGTATGAACCTCAAGGTGGGCTGGCACAGCTCTATTTTCGCTCCGTTTTTTGTGCTCTCGGCCGTGTACTCCGGGGTAGCCCTGTTGATTGTTATTATGTGGGTGTACCGCAAGGCACATAAAATAGAGAAAGCCCTGAACGATGAACACTTTATTTACCTGGGGTTTGCCCTGCTGGTATTGTCATTGTTTTACGGCTATTTCTACTTCAGCGATTATATTACCGATTGGTACAATATGCAGAAGACCTACAACCTGCTATGGCATAAATATTTCGATTTCTCCCAGTATGGGTATCATTTTGTTATATCCGTTTTTGTGGTGGCTTTTCTGCCGATGATCGTTATTGGCTTCCCCTGGTTCAGGAGCATCAACAGCATAGCCCTTACCTCGCTGCTGGTTTTGGGCGGCCTGTGGATGATGCGCTACCTGATGATTGTGCCGGTACTGGAAACCCCCTACCTGCCCATTCAGGATGTTCGCCCCGACTGGGTGCATTATTCGGCCACCTGGATTGAGTGGTCGCTCACCCTGGCGGGGGTTGCCTTGTTCATCCTGCTTTTTGTGCTGGTATCGCGCCTGGCCCCCATTGTGCCGGTAAGCGAAATGCTGGAGAAGAAGGGGGAAAATAAGCTGGTGATATTTTATAAAACCCAGCAAAAACTGGCGGCAAAAAAACAAAAACCGGCTGCCAGGCCAAACCATGTTTACTCCATTACCCTCTTCCTGCTTGCCCTGCTGCTGGGGGGCACCGGGGCCCTGGCACAGAAAAAGACTAAGACCAGGCTGAAAGCCTACTATGAAAAATTGCCGGACAACTACAAGCAGCTAACTTTTATGCTAATAAAAGGCAGCGGCAAACAGATGTCCGGGGTGGCCGGTGCCGGAATAAAATTAACCCTCCTCAACCAGGAAGGGGAAGTGCCGTTAACCACGCTTACCACCAATGCCGCAGGGGAGGCCCTGCTGCGCATAGAACCGGGCTACTCCCTGCCCGTAGATGAAAAAGGGTACACGGTTATTATGGCGCGGTATGCCGGCCATGATTCCCTGAAGGCAGCGAAAAAAAAGCTGAAGTTTATGGATTTAACCCTTGACCTGGCCTTTGCTGTGGTGGACTCGGTGAAACAAATCACGGCCGCGGCCTATCAGTTTGATTCGCTGGGCAATAAAAACCCGGTGCCGGGCCTGAAGCTGAGCATAGGGGTAGAGCGCCTGTACAGTAACCTTTACCTGCAGAAAGTTAAAACCGGCACAGACGGAACGGTAACGATTGAGTTCCCCGATGATATCCCGGGCGACTCAACCGGGGCTATTACGGTTATTGCCAGGGTAAATGAAAATAAAAAGTTTGGTACCGTTACCAAAACAGCCCGCATTAATTGGGGCACGGTTGTTGATTATACCATAGTAGCAAACGGCCGTTCCCTGTTTGGCGATGAAGCCCCTTTATGGATGATTATCTCGGTGTTTATCATCCTCTCAGGGGCGTGGTTCCATTTTATTCTGGCCATCGTAAAAGTGCTGCGGATAAAAAAACTGGTGCCATCTGAAATACGTTCAACACAAGCAAATAGTAAATAAACCCTATGTTATTCACCTAAATTTTAATATCATGAAAACCAGCGTAAGTTTTGCGGCAATTATTGCCTTTTCCCTCTCAATGGCGGCTTTTACCCTGCCCCAGGACGCATGGGTAGTTCCCGAGAAATATAAAAACATGAAAAACGAGTTTGCCGGGGAAGATGAAGACGGCATTGGCGAGGAGCTTTACGACCAACACTGTAAATCCTGCCACGGCAAGGAAGGCTTTGGCGATGGCACCAAAGCCAGGGAACTGGAAACCGAACTGCGCGACCTGACCTCTGATGAGGTACAGTCGCAGACAGACGGAGAGCTTTACTACAAAAGTATCATTGGCCGGGACGAGATGCCCAACTTTGAAAAGAAGATCAGCGATGAAGAAGAGCGTTGGATGGTAATTAATTACCTGCGCTCGCTGGCACAATAGCCGGCCCGCTTATATTTTTTATTTCGAAGGGGAGGAAGGACTCCCCTTTTTTCGTTTCTATGGCGGCTCCCTCTTGCCAAAAACGGGTTTTTGACGTATATCATAAGCAGATATGATCTATATCATATTATTTAGGGCGGCAATCGGTTTATTTTGATGGCAAGTAATACCAATAAATACTTGTTCACCTAAATATTAAAATTATGAAAAAAGGACTGAATTCTATTCTCTCTTTTGTTGCTGTGGCTGCTTTATCCTTATTAATGGTAGCCTTTACCGTACCACAGGAAAAGTGGGTGGTTCCGGATAAATATAAGAGCATGGAAAACGAATTTCCCGGAGAAGATGAAGATGGCATTGGCGAAGAACTTTATGACCAGCACTGCAAATCCTGCCACGGCAAAGAGGGCTTTGGCGATGGCACCAAAGCCAAAGAGTTGGAAACACCATTAAATGACCTTACTTCTGATGAAGTGCAATCACAAACCGATGGCGAATTGTATTATAAAGCCATTATCGGCCGGGATGAAATGCCCAACTTTGAAAAGAAAATCAGAGACGAAGAAGAACGCTGGATGGTTATTAACTACCTGCGTTCGTTAGCAAAATAAGTTTTCATAGTAGTTAAGTAGAAAGAGGGGCCATGCGGCCCCTTTTTTTGTTGCCGAATGTTGCGGCATGTGATATATATCAATGGCAGGTATGATCTAGGTCATTTCAAATGGCAGAAGGATAACAGACATTTGGTTAACCGCTTATACTGTTTTGGCAAA